>CAYRCM010000172.1:0-13038 GCA_964422715.1 uncultured Myxococcales bacterium
CGCCGGGCATGGGAATGGGGGCGCGGTCGATTCGGGCGGCGTCGGGAGCGGCGGGGGCCGGGGCCGGCTGCGCGGCGTCGCCCGCCGGCTTGGGCGCGGCCGCGTCGACCTTGGCCGAGGGGCTCGGGCCGGCCTCGGGCACTTCGCCTTCGATGATTTCGGGCTGTTCCATGGAGTCGAGCAGCCAGCGGCCTTCGCTCTTGGCGAGCGACATGAAGTAGGCCTTGTCGGCCATGTCGAAGTTGACCACGGCCTTCGCCGCGGTGGCCGCTTCGCCTTCGTAGTCGACGCCCACGACCTTGGCTTCGCGGACGGCCTTGATGCGCCATTCGAGCATCTTGGCCGTGTTCATGCGATACACTTCGCGCTTCTTGTATTCGAAGTAGAACTTGAAGAAGCCCTTCGTGCTGAGTTCGTGCAGGCCGCTCACGGTGGTCATGCCGCCGCGGGCGATTTCTTCTTGTTCTTCGATGGGTTTGGTGAGCAGTTCGCGTCGCCCCTCTTCGAAGATTTTCTTCATGCCGGGCGACAACAGATCCCACATGAGGTCGGGGTCGCGATTGACGAGGGCCTTTTTGACCTGTTCGAAGGTGGCTTCGGGCGTGTTGGCCCCAGTTTCGACGCCATTCGGCCCGGCACTTTCGCTTTTCTTGCAGCCCGGCCCAAAGACACCGCACATCAGCAGGGCCGCCCCGAAGATGGCGGCGCTCGTGACCCATCGCCTCATCTGGTTCTCCTTCATCGCGCCCCCCCTGGGCGTTTGCGCTTGCAAAACTCGCAGCGTTCCCTATAGAAGTCAAGACGCTTTCGCATCCGAGGCCCCGCGCGGGCGCCTCCCCGGGCCGGCGGCGGCCGGTCGCTTTGCGAACCCCCAGCGTCCTCCGACCCCGCTTCGGGCGAGGCCAGCGCATGAACATCCACCTCGTGTGTCCTCAGTGCTCCTACGGCTTCGAGGCCGATGCCGATGCGTCGCACTACACCTGCCCCAACCCCGAATGCGCCTACCGCTGGCAGAATCTCAGCCAGACGCTCGCCCGCGCGTTCACAGCCGAAGGGCGGCGCGCCGTGCCCGAACTCGTCGTGCGCTCGGGCGAACGCGTGGGCGTCGTCTTCGCCATCGACAAGCCGCGCATCCTGATCGGCCGCGCCGACGAATGCGACGTGCGCTTCTCGAACCTCGCCATCTCGCGCAAGCACGCCGAAATCCTGCGCGTCGGCGAACAGTGCGCGCTGCTCGACCTGCAGAGCCGCACGGGGGTCTTCGTCAATGGCCGGCGCGTCGAGCGCGCTGCCCTGCAAATCGGCGATCAGATTCTCATTTCCGGCATTCTCATGGAATACCGGGTGCGCTACGAGTCGGCCGCCGAAAAAGACGCCTTGCCCGCCTCCGACCGCAGAGCCGGCCTCCACGAGATCCTGCGCGACGGCGAGCACGTCGAGGAAGTGCGCCTCGACCAGGACCAGATCACGGTCGGCCGCCACGCCGACCGCACGGTCTATATCGACCATCCCCTCATCTCGCGGCGGCACGCCGTGCTGCTGCGCGAAGACAACGCCTGGTACGTGGTCGACACGAAGAGCCGCAACGGCACGTTCGTCAACGGCCGCAGCGTCATCAAGCAGAAACTCGACCGCGGCGACCGCGTGCAGTTCGGCCCGGTGCTCTTCACGTTCCAGGGCGACGTGCTGACCCACGAGCAGGCGTACAACGCCGTCACGCTCGAAGCCCATCAGCTCGTCGTCGAGCCGGCTCCCGATGTGCGCATCCTGCACGAGGTCTCCATCCGCATCGAACCTGGCGAAGTCGTGGGCATCATCGGCCCGTCGGGCTCCGGCAAGACCACGTTGCTCAACGCGCTTTCGGGCTACGAACGGGCCACGAGCGGTGTCGTCACGGTCAACGGGCGCAACCTGTATCGCGAATTCTCGGTGTTCCGCACGGGCATCGGCTACGTGCCGCAGGACGACATCATCCACGCCGAACTCACGCCGCGCCAGGCGCTCTACTACGCCGCCCGGCTGCGCCTGCCGCGCGACACGTCCCGCGAAGAAATCGACAAACTCACGTTCGAAACGCTGAAGACGCTGGCACTCACCGACCGCGCCGACCTCGGCATCTCGCGGCTGTCGGGTGGCGAGCGCAAGCGGGTCTGCATCGGCGTCGAACTGCTCACGCGCGCGAGCCTGCTGTTCCTCGACGAGCCCACGTCCGGCCTCGATCCCGGCACCGAGGCGCGCATGATGCGGCTCTTCCGCAAACTCGCCGACCAGGGCCGCACGCTCGTGCTCACGACGCACGTCATGGAGAACATCGATCTGCTCGACAAGGTGGCCGTGCTCGACGAAGGCCGGCTCGTGTTCTTCGGGCGTCCCTCCGAGATGCTCGAATACTTCGGCACCGACCGCGCCACCCACCTCTATGACCGGCTCGCGGCGCGCCCCGCCGAGGAATGGAAAGAGCAGTACCTCGCCTCCGACTACGCCCGCCAATACCTGCACGACGCCCCCGACGAGCGCTCGGTCGTGCAGGCGCTCGGCGTGCCGCAGGGCCGGCCGAGCCTCGACGGGCTCGGGCAGTTGCGTACGCTGGCCTCGCGCTATCTGCGCATCACACGCGGCGACCGGCGCAACCTGTTCGCCATGCTCGTGCAGCCGCTCATCATCTTCCCGGCCATTTCGCTCGTGTTCGACCACGCCGGCAACGTGCTGTTCCTGTCGGCGGTGGCCATGTTCTGGCTCGGCTGCACGAATTCCGCGCGCGAGATCGTCAAGGAAGCCTCCGTCTACCGCCGCGAACGGCTCATCGGCGTGCGCTGCGGACCGTACGTGCTCTCGAAATTCATCGTCCTTTCCATCGTCTGCGCGCTGCAGGCGCTGTTTGCGATCGGCTTCGTCGAGCTCGCCGAGGGCTTTCCGGGCAGTTTCCTGCTGTACTTCGCCTCGTTCTTCACCGCAGCCTGGTCGGGCCTGGCGCTCGGGCTCGCCATCTCGGCCGTGGTGGCCACGTCCGAACGGGCCACGGCCGCCCTGCCGATGGCGCTCATTCCGCAGATCGTCTTCGCCGGGTTCATTCTCGACATCGCCGACATGAACTGGCCGAGCCAACTGCTGAGCCACGGCATCTCCACGCGCTGGAGCTACGAGGCCGTGCGCTACACGTTCCAGGAGCGCTTCTACGACGTGATCGCGCGCGACCTGGCGCTCGTCATGGGGTTCACCGTGCTGTTTACGGCGCTCGCGGTCCTGTCGTTGCGGTTGCGTGACTTCGGCTTGAATCGGCCGAAGCGGCTTCGGTAGGATGCCCGCCGGCGGGCGCGCCGGCGCGGCCCGGTCTGAGGAGATTCTCCGATGCGGAGACCACAGTTCGTCGTTCTCGCGGGTGTTGTGCTGCTCTCGTTGGCCGGGCGCTGCGTGTACAACGATACCGCCGTGCCCGTCGGTCCGGGGGTCGACCTGCCCGCGAACCCCACCGACCTCGACAGCGTCGCGGGCCCCGAACAGGTGGCGCCGCCAAACGATGTCGACGTCCCGGGGCCTCCCGACGACGGCCCATCGGCGCCCGACGGCGACACCGACCTGCCCGACGTCGACCTGCCCGACACCGACGTCTGTCCGGGTTGCGGCGATGCCGACGCCGATGTCGCCAGCGACGCCGATGCCGAAGGGCCCGGGCCCGACGGCGATGGCGAAACCATCGAGCCGCCGCCCACCTGCGGCCCGAGCCTGGCGGCCCCCGCGGCGCGCTCGTGCACGCTGACCCTCACGCTGGCCGCGCCGCAAGGGCTCAACGGCACCCCGACCCTGCCCGGCGACTTCAACGGCTGGGATGAGACGGCGCAGCCGTACAGCGACCCGAACGGCGACGGCATCTGGGAAACGCAACTGCAGACCGGCGCCGGCGCCGTGTTGCCCGGCCGTCACGCCTACAAGGTCTTCGCGCCCGGCGTGCAGCCCGACGCCTGGATCCGCGACCCGGGCAACCCCCTACGCATCTGGGACGACACCGCGCAGTATGAAAACAGCCTGCTCGTCGTGCCCGACTGCACCGTGCCGCTGCTGACCGTCGAGGCGCTCACCACCGACCCGGCCGCGGGCCGCATCCAACTGCAAGTGCTCGTCCAGGCCGGCAACGGCGGGGGCACGTTCACGGCGAGCGATTTCATCGTCACGCGCAACAACGAGCCCTTTGACGACTTCTGCTTCAACCCGACCACGCAGCGCCTCGTCATCGACCTCCGGGGCGAGCCCGTGCCGTCGAAGTCGCTCTTCCGCCTCTGGGCCGAGGGGCCGGCCGGCAATTCCGAGGAGCTGACGGTCCCCGTGTGGCTCGAAACCGAAGAATTCGTCTGGGACGACGCCACGTTGTACTTCGCGTTCACCGATCGCTTCTCGGACGGCGACCCGACGAACAACGGCACCCTCGACTGCGCGAACCTGCTCTCCGACACGGCCGGCTGGATGGGCGGCGACTTCGAGGGGGTGCGCCAGAAACTCGACTACCTCGACAACCTCGGCGTCAACGCCATCTGGCTTTCGAACCCGCAGGACAACCCCGACGGCTGCTACGACGGGCTCATCTCGGGCAAGCGCTACGCCGCCTACCACGGCTACTTCCCGCAGTCCGGGCGCGACCCCGAAAACCACTTCGGCACCCTCGCCACGCTGAAGCGCCTGGTCGAAGAGGCCCACGCGCGCGGCATGCGCGTGCTCATCGACTGGTCGCTCAACCACGTCTACGAGTCGCACCCGTGGGCCACGGCCCATCCCGACTGGATCAATCAGCCCACGCACATCTGCCGCGAGCAGTACTGCGACGACGACGGCTGTTCCGACGGCTGGACCAAGATCCCGAGAACGTGCTGGTTCGAGCGCTATCTCCCCGACATCAATTACAAAAAGGACGGTGCGGTCGCGGCCATGGTCGCCGACGCGGTCTGGTGGATTCGCGAAGCCAACCTCGACGGCTTCCGCGTCGATGCCGTGAAGCACGTCGACGATGTCGCCGTGTACAACCTGCGCGGCGGCGTCAACGCGGCCATCGAGACCACCCGCACCCATTTCTTCATGGTCGGCGAAACGTTCGTCTGGGAATGGGACTGGCCGGGCGGCCAGGCCGTGGGCACCATCGCGCGCTACGTGGGTCCCGACAAGCTCGACGGGCAGTTCGACTTCCCGCTCTACTGGCGTTCGCTGCACGCCTTCGCCTACCGCGACCACGGGCTCGCAACCCTCGTCGACCCGTTGTTGCGCCGTCCCGATGCGTACAGCCGCACGGCCATCATGTCCAACTTCCTCGGCAACCATGACGTGTCGCGGTTCATCAGCCGCGCCGACGGCACCGTGATCGACCTCGCCGGCAGCGCGCCATTCGACCCGGGGACCCAGTCGAGCCCGGGGCTGCCGCCGGCCGGCGCCGAGGCCTATGCGCGGCTCAAGGTGGCGTTCGCCTTCCTCATGACGGCGCCCGGCATCCCGCTCATCTACTACGGCGACGAAATCGCGCTGCCCGGCCGCGGCGACCCCGACAACCGCCGGCTCATGACGTTCACGGGCTGGAACGACGACCAGCGGCAGGTGCACGACCGCGTGGCGGCGCTCGGCACCGCGCGCCGGTCGAGCCGAGCGTTGCGTCGCGGCGACATCCAGTTCGTCACGCAGGAAAGCGACCACCTGGCCTACACGCGGCGCGATGGCGACGCGGGGGCCGTTGTGTTCCTCAACCGCGACCAGAATTCGCCGTGGGCGGCCAGCGTGTCGGTTGCGGGCGCCGGCTTCAGCGACGGTCAGCGGCTGCGCGATGCGCTCGGCGACACCGTCGTCACGGTCCAGGGCGGGCGCGTCGACGTGCAGGTGCCGCGTCAGGCCGATGGCGGGGCCGTGGTCCTGCTGCCCGAGTGAGCCTGCCGCCCGGCGCCGCCCTCGGCGCCCGCGCCGCCTCCCCGAACGTCAACCCCCAACCCATCGAGGCCCCGACGAACCCATGCTCGAACCCAAGGAAATCTTTAACATCCTGAACGTCGACGTCATCGGCCAGGACGCCGCGCTGCGCGAGATGTCCGTGGCCATGTACAAGCACCTCATCGGCCACGCGGTCGGCAACGTGCTCATGATCGGCAATTCCGGCACGGGCAAGACCACCATCATGCGGTCGGTCGAGCGCTTCTTCGAATCCACCAAGGGTTTCGAGCGCTTTTCGACCATCATCCGCATCAACGCCAACCTCGTCGCCGATCTGGCCGCGCGCGGCGCGCAGACCAACGTCGTCATGGACCGGCTCGCGCGCCAGGCGGCCACGGCGCTCGGCCCCAGGGCCGACCGCGAGACCATGAAAGACTACGTGGCCCACGGCATCGTCTGCGTCGACGAAGTCGACAAGATCCGGGCCATGGTCGGCGGGCAGCCCAACGTCAAGGGCATCGTGGCCCAGGACAGCCTGCTGACCCTCATGGAAAACGAGAACGTCCAGGTCACCCTGCCCTTCATCGAAGGGGGCGCTTGGCAGGAAGAGGCCGTGCCCATCAACACGCGCCACATCCTGTTCGTCGCGGGTGGGGCCTTCGAAGAGTTGTATACCCAGGTGTTCGACCGCGTCACGCAGGGCTCGGGGCTGACGAACCTGTGGCGGCTCGTGCCGCGCGCCGACGGCACGCTCGACCGGCGCATCGTGTTCCGGCTCGGCGACCACGTGAGCTACGAAGACCTGTTCAAGTACGGCATGACCCCGCAGTTTCTGGCGCGCTTCGACAGCATCATCATGCTCGCCGACCTCACGGCCCCGAGCCTCATGCGCATCTTCCGCGACATCCCCGAGGCCATCTGGCCCATCGCCCGCGACTTCTTCCGCCACGAGGGCATCGAACTCGACATCACCGAGGACGCGGCCCGCTATCTGGCCGACAAGGCCGCCGAAAACCACCGCCTCGGGGCGCGCGCGCTGCGCGAGGCGTTTGGCAAGGTGATCAAGCGGTTCGAGTTCGACCCGCGCGCCTCGGGGCACGTGAAAAGCTTGCAGGGCAAAGAGGTGCTGGTGCTCACCCGCGAGATCCTGGCCGAGTGCCTGGCCCCGGTGCTGTAGCGCCGGGCGACGCGGGCGCAAGGACTACTTGGCGGGCACGCGTTCGAGCGGCTGACACACGATGCTGAGCGCGTCGATGAGGATGCCGGACCCGCCTTCGATCCCGGTCAGGACCCACCCGCGCGGGCAGACGATCTCGACCTTCTCGGCCTGCCCCGAGCCCGCCGGCGCCATGTAGCGCTTCTGCTGGCCCACGACCAACGGACCGCCGGCGACGCGCCGTTCGATGTCGGCGAGCGACTGGCCTTCGAGGCGTTCGGCGTTGGCGGCGTGCTCGGCGGTCTCGGCGCGCTCGGCACGTTTCACGTATTCGAGACCGCCCGGCGCGCCGGACGGCGCCGGGGCCGCGCTGCTTTCGACCGGCACGCTGAAGAAGATGCGCTCGGTCGACAGCCGTTCGCGCACGATTTCGCGGCCTCCGGGCAACGCCACCGACAGGTAGAGCGCCTCGGGGTCGACGCCCGGCGGGAGCGGATTGCGCCGGCCCAATTCGAGTTGGTAGCTGCCTTCGGCGACGGCCACCCAGTGGTCTTCCTTCCAGACGTTCTGGCGGCCCGAACGCCCCCGGTGCAAGGCGAAACTGAGCGGGAATACCCCCGAAACGCCCTGGCCGGCCTCGTCGCGCAGCAGACCTTGGTACTGGATGGTGCGGCGGCCGCCGGGCACGCCGGCCGGACCGGCGAGCGCGGTTCCGGCGAGGCTCCCGGCCAACAACACGAGCACAAGCGGTTTGAGGCGCATGGTCTCCCTCAGGGGCGCGCGGCAGACGCGCGGCCGACCCCACATGTAGCCTCCCCGCCCCGCGCTGACAAGGGCCGTCTCTATCCCGGCGCAGCAGCAGGCGCGGCCGTGGCGGGCAACAGGTCCGAAAACAGCGCGGGATAGAGCGCCGCGAACGCGCGCAGCAGCGGCAGCATGACTTCGCGGATCTGCGGGTGGGCCGCCGCCGCGCTGCGCAGCCGCAGGATGTGGCGCCATTCGCGGAAATTGGCCGACACGACGATGTCGGTCTTGAGCGCGTGCGGCAGCACCGCGCGTGCCTGTTGCGGCGCCCAGCCAAGCGCGCGCAGCCCCTCGTAGGCCTGCGTCGCCGCGGCGAGCGCGGCGAGCCAAGCGCGCGCGGCCGGCCCGATCGCGGTGAGCGGCGTCGGCGCGCCTGCCCCCGCGGCTTCGGCGGTCGCGGCAGCGGCGGGCGTGCACTGCCACTCCGGCGTGGCCCCGCCTGAGAGCCCGTAGCGGCCGGGCGACAGGTCGAGCCAGGGCGGGATGACGAAGCTGAGCCGCTGCCCGCCATAGTCGCAGTAGCGCGTGGATTCCTGGCTGTAGGCGGCGAGCCGATGGCGCACGAGCTCGTGTGAAACCCCGCGATCGACGACGAAACGCACGGTGACGAGGCTGTGTTCGAGCACCGATTCATGGCCGCGCGCGACGATGCGGCGCACGAACTCGGGGGCCGTCTCGGGGCCCATGCGCTGCTCGCTTTTGTAGCAGGTGCGGCCGGCCGTCTCGATGAGTCGCAGCGCCTCGGCCGGGTCGGGCTTCTGCAGAAATTCGTAGCCGGGCCGCACGAGCGCAAACACCGCTAGACCCTTTCGCCGCGGCGTATGGCCCCTGCACCCTGGACGCGCAGCGCGACGGCACGTTCCTGGCACATGGCGGCCTCATGGCCCGCCGCAAAGGCCCGCGCGTGCGCCGTGAGGCGTTCGTAGGCCTCGGCCGCGGTGGCAGCGAGCCCCGCCTCTTCGCCGTGAAAGGCCGTGAGCGCCAAGGCTTCGGGCTCGGGGTCGGGGCGGCTGCCCCAGTATCGGGCGAGCTCCCCGTGGAGGCGGCGGCGTTCGTCTTCGTCGAGCCGCGAGAGCAGCGCGTGGTACGCAGACAGCGTCGCGAACGAGTAGACGACCGTCCAGAGGACGCCGGCCGTGGGTCGGGTCAGCAGCACCTCGCGCGCCACGAGGTCGTCGAGCAGCGGGTCGGGGTCGCGTTCGCCGAGTGCCACGAGCTCGTCGCGCGAGAAGATGCGCCCGGCCACTGCGGCCCGCTTCAGCAGCAGCACTTCGCGCGTGGACAGCGTGCGCAGCGTGAGCTCTTCGATGGCGGCGGCGTAGTCGGGGAGATCGGCCACCCGGCTGACGGCGTCGACGAGGTCGAAGCGGCCGTCGACACGGCGGAGCAGTTCCTTTTCGGCGAGCACCGCGAGCAGCGCCGTGAGGTGATACGGCTTGCCCGCCGTGCGCTCGTAGAGCACGTCGACCATGCGCGCGGTGACGCCGCCGTCGAGGTATTCGCAGGCCAGGCGTTCGACGTCGAGGCGCTGCAGCGGGTCGAGTGCGATGTGCTCGGCGGCGTCGTCGAGGTCGCTTGGGGGCAGGCCCTGCATGCGGTCGCCGACCAACATGAGCGGCGTATCGACGAGCAGCGAACGCAGCTCGGTGAGCAGCGCCACGGTCGACGCGTCGAGCCGGTCCATCCAGCGCACCGACAGGTAGAGCGGCGCCGAGCGGCCGAGCGCCTGGAAGTACGTGCGCACGCCGTCGAAGATGCGCCGACGCACGTCGCGCGGCTGGTAGCCGGGAGGCAACTCGCCGTAGGCTTTGGCCTCGACGAGCCCGGGCAGCAGGCACAGGTTGCGCGCCGTGGTCTCGGCGAGCGCGGCGTCGGCCGGGCTGAGCGGGTGGCGTTCGCCATCGGAAAAGGCGTGCCGCACCATCTGGCCGACCTTGCGCTGGCGCACGGCCGGCGGCTCGTCGTGGCGGATGCCGGCGCGGAACGCCAGCATGTCGGCCATGGGCGCAAACGGGATGAACGGGTGCGTGCGGCGCGGCTCGGCGCGGAAGTAGTAGACGTCGTCGGGGATGTCGCGCAGATGCTGTTCGAGGGCCCGGTGAAGCCGCGAGCGGCCCATGCCGACGGCCCCGGTGACCACGAAGAAGACCGGCCGGCGGTTGTCCATGGCCGAGCGCAGGCCGGCCTTCAGCCGCCCGAGTTCGGCTTCGCGCCCGACCATGGGGCGTTCTTGTTCCCACGGGTCGAGGGTGACGAGCATTTCGACCGTGCCGCCCGAACGCAGCACGAAGGCGCGTTTCGTTTCCTTGAAGCCGGCCGCCTGCGCGACGAGCACGTAGATGCCGGGCGGCAGGGCATTCTCGATGAGCGGGGTCACGCCGATTTCGCGGTCGCCGGGGTCGGGCTCGTCCTGGGCCGGCCGGTCGACATGGTTCAGCAGGATGCGCGTGCCGTCGGGCACGCTGCGAACCGTGAGGAAGCCGGGCTTCTGGCCCCGGACATCGGCATCGGCGCTCGCGTAGCGCCGGATGAGGTTGCCGAAGTAGAGCACGTCGGCGATTCGCCCGGCCGCGACCGCCGGCTCGACCTTGCTCCAGCAGAGTTGGCGCAGCGCCTCGCGCGCCTCGCCGCGGTCGCTCTGGTAGCCGAGCGCCTGCACGAACGCGTCGCTCGAGCGGCTGAAGAGACGTTCCTTGACGTACTCGATTTCGGCCAGTTCGGCCTCGGCGGCCCAGAGCAGGCGCCGCTGGGCCTGCGGGTGCCAGGGCCGCAGGGCCGCCCGCTGCGACTCGACGCGGGCGAGGAGTGCCGCGTGCTCGGCGCTCTTGCTGAGGTAGTCGGCGAGCAGCACCTGGCCGGCCGCCGCGTGCTCGGCGGCCAACTCGCGCAGTCGCGCCAGTTCGCGGGTCCCCTGGACGAAGGCCTCGACGGCCTCGAAGAGCGCCCGCGCCGACGGCCAGGCCTCGGCCGGGTCGTGGGCGAGCGCCCGCGCCACGATGGCGGCGAGCTCGGGCGGCACGCTGCGCGCCGGGTTGCGCCGCTCGACCGGGATGATGCGGCCCTGGCAGATGTCGTCGAGCAGGCCATCGAGCTGCGTGCTCTCGTAGGGCAGCTTCAGCGTGAGCAACTCGTACAGGATGACCCCCAGCGCGTAGAGGTCGGTCGTGGGGTCGTCACCCGGCTCGCCGCGGGCCTGCGCGGGCGACATGTACTGCGGCGTGCCGATGAGCGAGATGCGTTCGGGGGGCACCGGCAGGCCCGGCGCACCGTCGGCCGGCGGGGCGGCCACCGGCAGGGGCCCGAGCAGCGGGTCGTCGGGCAGCGCGCTGTGGCGCACGGCCGCCACCCCCCAGTCCATGATCTGCACCTCGCCGAAGTCGCCGATGAGGATGTTGGCCGGCTTGAGGTCGCGGTGCACGACCCCGCGGGCGTGCGCGAACGACATGCCCATGCACACCTGGGCGAAAATGCTGAGCAAACGCACGAGCGGGTAGTCGTGCTCGGCCTGAGCCTGGCCCATGCGCAGGGTACCGAGCACCGTGTCGAGCGTGCGCACCTCGCGGACCAGCTTCATCGTGTAGTAGCGCCGCCCGTCGGGCAGCCGGCCCAGGTCGTATACCGGAATGATGTTGGGGTGTTCGAGCTGCCCCGTGAGGCGCGCCTCGCGCATGAGCAGGGCGTTCATCTCGGGCTGGCTGACGTATTCCTCGCGCAGCACCTTGAGCGCCACGAAGCGGCGCACGTGTTGGTCGGCGCATTCGAGGACCACGCCCATGCCGCCGCGGCCGATCTCGCGTTCGATGCGGTACTTGTCGGCGAGTTCGGCATCGGCGCCGGCCGCCGCGAGCGGGTCGAGTTGGCCCGCGCCGTCGACGGGGGCGAGTGTCACCATCTCGCCCACCCCGCCGCCGCGCGGGGCGCCGCTCGACGTGGGGCGCACGTCGACGGTGGCCCCGCCGCGGGTTTCGGCGAGCGCCACCTCGCTCGCTTCGATGGCCGCTCCGGCCCGCAGCACGGCCGTGGCGGCCGAGTCGGCGCCCGCCGCGCGCAGCGTGGCCAGCTGCTCGCGGCTCAACTGGCCCGAACGCAGCAACTCATCGAGCACCTGGCCGGAGCCGGCGAGCGCCGCCGTGACGAGCGCCTCGGCGCTGATCCAGCCGGCCTCGGCGGCCCGGGCGGCGAGCCGTTGGTCTTTGGTGAGGGCGGGCATCGGCGGTTTCCCCGGAACTCAGGTCGCGAGCATCAGCGGCGCGCGGACCTCGGCGGCCTTGGCCTCGCCGAGCAGCGCGCCGATGAGGGCCAGCGCAAAGGGCAGGGCCGTGCCGGGGCCCCGGCTGGTCAGCAGAGCGCCGTCGCGCACCACGGGCGCCTCGACGTAGTGGGCATCGGTGAGCCGCGCGGCGACACTCGGGTGGCTCGTAACCCGGCGACCGGCCGCCAGCCCCGCCGCGTGCAGCACGATGGGCGCGGCGCAGATGGCCGCGACGAGTTTGCCCGCGGCGGCGTGCCGGCGCAGCAACGCGAGTACGCGCGCGTCGGCAGCCAGCGCCTCGGCCCCGGCGGCTCCGCCGGGCAGCACGACCGCGTCGAACGCAGCGGCCGCGACGGCGTCGAACGGCGTGTCGGGCACGACCACGACCCCGCGCGAGCCGGTGCACGGCCCGGCCTGGAGCCCCGCGGCGACAACCTCGATGCCGGCCCGGCGCAGCAGATCGATGACGGTGACGGCTTCGATCTCTTCGAAGCCGGCGGCAAGCGGCACTAGAACCCGCATGAGGCGACTCCCGGCGGCAGGGCGCCGAGTTCGGCCGGCCACTCGCCAAACCGCGCCGTGACGACGGCGTGGATGCCGCCGCGCACGTTGAAGTCGCCCGCCACCTCGGCGAAGCGTGGTTCGAGCGCCTGGACGAGGTCGTCGAGGATGCGGTTCGTGACGGCCTCGTGGAAGATGCCCTCGTCGCGATACGACCACAGGTACAGCTTGAAACTCTTGAGTTCGACGCAGCGCGGACCGGGCACGTAGCGCACCCGAATCGTGGCGAAATCGGGCTGCGCCGTCATGGGGCACAGGCAGGTGAACTCGGGGCATTCGAGGGCCACCGCGTAGACCCGATCGGGGGCCGGGTTGGCCACCGTGTGCAACGTGCGCGAGGGTACTGTGGGCATGGGCCCTGCCTCCT
>CAYRCM010000173.1:0-13038 GCA_964422715.1 uncultured Myxococcales bacterium
GGGTCGCGACGCCCGGCCGAGCGAAGGGAGCTTCCCGGGCAGCCCCGCCCGGCGCCGCCCAGGTCGCCCCGCGCAGCCCCAGGGCCCCTCGCGCCGCGCACTCAGGGGCCGCGCGGGCCCCCGCCTTGCGACCCGCGAGAGGCCCCGCTACATTCCGGAGTGCACGGCGGCCCGCGGCGGACGCCAACCGGGACAACAAACACGACGAGAGGAGCAAACGCATGGAGCGTCATGGGTTTCGACTGTTCTTGGGCCTCCTGGCGCTCGCGACCGCGGGTTCCGCGTGCGGCGGCGCGGCCGAAGGCGGCGGAAACGATGTCGTGGCCACGGCCGCCGCTCCCACCGAGCGCCTCCGCGCAGGGCTCAGCGAGGCCGAGCAGGGGCTCGGCGAAATCAAGGACGGTCTTTCGATGTACCACGCAGGCCACGGGGACCACGCCGTGGCGACCCTGCAGGGCGGCATGAGTCGTCTGGAGGCCGCCCTCGCCGACATGGACGGCGCGCAGCACGATCTCGGCGCTGGCGGAAAATCCTGCAAATGCATGGACAAGGTCGGCTCCGGCATGACCAAACTGCACGGGGCCATGGAGCACATGCACACGGGCATGACGGCGCTGACGGATGGCGCGGCGGCCAACGACGAAGAAGGTACCGGGCACCTGGACCACGGGATCGCCATGGCCGAGGCCGGGCTATCCGAGGTGTCGACCGGGGTGGCACCCAAGGCCGACGAGCCCATGTGCCCGATGATGGCCGGCGGCGACGCGGCCGGCGGCGGCTGCCCGATGATGCGTGCCGACGCCGGCATGGGCGGCATGTCCGGCCACTGCCCGATGATGGGCGGCATGGGTGGCATGGACATGGGGGCACCCGACGGCGGCGCCGCCACGGACATGGGCGGCATGGACATGGGGGCACCCGACGGCGGCGCCGCCACGGATATGGGCGGCATGCACGGCATGGACATGTAGCCGTGTCGCGCGGTTGACCGCCATTGCAACCCACGGCTGAGTGGAACCGCAACGCTGCCGCCCGTTCCCCGCGCGCCTTGAGCAATCGAGAACGGGTGGCACGGCGTGCGGCCCGCCAGATTCGCCCAAGGCCACAAGGCGTGTGCGCGCGGGCCCCGCAGCGCGGTGCCCCGACAAACCGCGGCGAACCCTTCCCGGACGGCCCAGGAGCATCCGGCCGACTTCACGAGTACGACCTGCCTGACGCTGCTACGTAGGCGTTGCGGCTCGGAGCGCAGCCACCTGCTCGATCGGCGGTTCACCGGGCGCCGAGGTCAGCCGCCCCCGCGCTCGCGCATGGGTTCTGCCTATCTCCCCCGATTGACCGCGCCAGTCCCACTGCGGTAGAGAAACGGCCGCGGGCGGGCGGTCCGTCCGCGGAAGAGGAGCGCGCCCGCGCCTAGTTGCCGCCATGAGCTACCGGAAGCCCATCGCCGTTTTGGGCGCCGCGCAAGCGCACGCGCGGGGGGGTGCACCCCTGCCCGTCCGGGTGCCCGCCCGGGCGGGCGACGTCATCCCCTTCTCGCGCGGCGGAAGGCGCCGCTCGGCCAAACCGGTGCCCGAGCCAGGGAGCCTCGATGAATACCTTGAGCAGGTCGACAAGGAACTCACCAAGCACAACTACGTCGAGATTCTGTGCGACGGAACCCCGCCGACCTACCAACTGTCCGTTGGGGCCGGCTTCACGGTCGTGGGCGATGCGCACAAGTTCAACGTTCAGATCCACGCCCGGCCGGAAGCGCTGCCCTTCGACGATGGCTACTTCGAGAGTGCGTCGCTTGTCGCGCCCACGGACAAACAGTTGCAGGCCGTCATTCGCGAGGCCGTGCGCGTGACCGAGCTCGGTGGCGACCTGTTGATGGTGTTCCCGCCGGTGCGCTTCTCCCGCTGGGGCATCGTCGATATTCTGGAAGAGTTGCTGAAGTATTTCGCGGAGGCCCAGCAGTGCCTCGATTACTTGGGGACCCCGGTGCGCTACCTGATCTTCGAAGGCCTCACGAAGAAGGGGTAGCGTCCCCGGGCCAGCCACCGGCGGACCAGAACCGCGCGGGGCCGGGGCACGCGCCGGGCAGCGGGCGGCGGCCGGTCCCCGGCGGGACGGCCTGGCCGACCCCGCGGCATTGACAGGCTGGCGCGCGGCCCCAATACTCGGCGACGGCGGAGACGAGGGCTCTTCGCCCGCGGTTCAGACCAGGCGTCAACCGCGCGGGCCGTTTGGCCTGTCGCGCGACCGGCCACGGGCATTCGCCGGCACGCGCCGGCGAGCCACCGTGCGCCGCGTCTCCTGTCGGGGAACCCCGTGAACGAGCCTGCTGTGTCCCCCCCGCACGACGACCCCGCGGCCCAACTCACCCGAGCTCGCATTCTCGCTTTCCGCTGGCGCGGCGTCGCCATCGCGGCCCTGGTCATGCTGTCCTGGGGGGGCGCACAAGCGGCCGGGCTGTTCCTGCTGCCGGCGCGCGACAACGGCTACCTCTGGGGGCTGCCGCTCGTCGTCGTGCTCAGCTTCCTCAACACGGGGCTCTTCATCACGGCGCACGACGGCATGCACGGGGTGCTCGCGCCCCACGACCCGCGCCTGAACCACGCGCTCGGCCGGCTGGCGCTGCTGCTCTACCTGGGTTTCCCGTACACTCGCTTCCGGCGAGCGCATTTCCGCCATCACCTCGACCCGGCCTCCGCCGCCGACCCCGATTACCACGACGGCCGCCACCCGGGCTTCCTGCGCTGGCTCACCCGCTTCTTCGTCAACTACGTCTCCTGGCCGCAACTGCTCGTGATGAATGGCATCGTGTGGGGCCTGCACCTGCTGTGCGGCGTGCCCTTCCCTGCCATCCTGCTGTTCTGGGCGTTGCCGGCCGTGTTGAGCGCGCTGCAGCTTTTCTACTTCGGCACCTACCTGCCGCACCGGGAACCCCGGGGCGGCTACACCAACCGCCACCGGGCGACGAGCAGCAACTACCCCGAACTCGTGTCGCTCGTGACGTGCTACCACTTCGGCTATCACTTCGAGCACCACGAGCATCCATACTCGCCTTGGTGGCGCCTGCCGCGCGTGCGGCGGTTGCGCCGCGCGCTGTCCTGACCGGGCCGCCGACGCAGGCGCGACTTGCGTCAGGCAGGCAGCAACGTGCCTGGACGCCGCCCCGCACCCGGTGCTAGGATGCCGAGCCCAGACGTGTCTTTCGGCGTTCTTTTCGGGGGAAACGTTGCGTGAAGCCGGGGTGTTTGCAGCGCACAAGCGAATCGCGCAGTCCCGACACGCCGTTGCCCTTGGATGCAGACTTCGGCGTGGGACGACCGACCGACGCCAATGACGACGAGGAAACTCATGGCGCACGACAGGAATCGCGGCAACAGAAAAGGCGCGGGGCCGGGCGACGACGAGCGGCGTAGCGGCGCCGACGACAACGGCGAGATCGAGGTCATCCTCGAGGCCGACGACTTCGTTCCGGGCGACGCCGCCGACGAAGGCGGCGAAGAAGAGATCGACTTCGTCGAAGGCACCGAAGACGCCACGCCCATGGAAGGCGTCCCCATCGTCGATGTTGCCGCTCTCGCGAACCGGCGTGCGCACCGTGAGGTTTCCGAAGGCGTGCCGCAGTCGCCCGCCGACTACCAGGCCGACCCGAACGCGGCCTTCGTTCCGCCAACCCCGCCGGCCCACGGGCGGCGCGGACGACCCGCCGCGGGCGAAGTCGCGCCCGACAACGACGAGGAACTCACCTTCGAGCCCGAAGACGAACACGACCACAGCGAGCCCGACGTCGATGAGCCCATGCCGGCCGACGAAGATGCCGACGTCGCGGCGCTGCTCGAAGCCGAACTAGAGCCCGAGCCCGAGCCCGCCCCGGCCGCTCCGGCCCCCGTCGAGCCCGCGGTGCCCGCGCCCGCACAGCCCGCCGCCAGCGCGCTCGTCCTCGATCTGCTGCCGCTGCGCCAGCGGCCACCGGCCGGGCCGACGAGTTGGCTCGCCGACTACGCGGCCTTCAAAGACCTCGCCGGGCGCCTCGCCGCGCGCGGCGACTGGACCGAACTCGCCGCCATGACGGGCCACGCGGTCGTGCACGCGCCCTACGCCACGGGCGTTGCGCGCGTCGCCTTGCTCGGCGACCTCGCGCGCATCTTCCGCGACCGGCTGCACGACGAGGCGCGCGCCGAACAGGCGTTTGCGGCGCTGGCCGAACTCGACCCCGGCAACGCCGAGGCGCTCGGCTACCTGCGCGATGTGTACGAACGGCGCGGGGCCTGGGAAGACGTCTACTGGCTCTGCCGACACGCCGTCACGGCCACCTGGGACCCCCACGCCCGCCTGGCCTGGACCCGCGCGGCCGCCCGCACCGCGGGCGAACGGCTCCAGACGCCGCAGCTCGCCATCGAGGCCTGGGAACGGCTCTGGCAACTCGGCGACGCCCAGGACGAGGCCGCCCTCGAGCTGAGTCGGGCCTACCGCGCGAGCAACCGCTGGGCGGCCATGGCCGCCTTCCTGCGCGAACAGGCGCAGCGTGCCAGCGGCCCCGTGCGGGGGCTCGTGCTGCGCGAATTGGCCGTCGTCGAGCGGTTCGGCAACCGCGACGCAGCGGCGGCCCGGGCGGTGCTCGACGACATCCTGCGGACGAACCCCGACGATCCGGTGGCGGCGCTGCAAATCGCCGCCGTGCTGGCCGAGACGGGCGATTTCGCAGCGCTGGCCGGCCTCGCCCGGCGCGCCGCGAGCGACGCCGCGCTGCTGCCCACGCGCGTCGACCTCTGGCGGCTGGCCGCCGATTCGCTCTGGGCCGCCGGCCAACTCGACGAGGCCATGGCCGTCGGCGACCTGCTGCTCGGGGTCGACCCCCACGACGAGGCCACGCTCAGCCGGAAGCGCGAATACCTCGTTCGCCGGGCCCGCCACGGCGAACTGCTCTCGTTCCTCGAAGACCAGGCCCGCGCCGCGACCACGCCCGCCGAGCGCGCCGACTTCTGGCGCCAGGCCGCGCGGCTCGCGAGCGACGAACTCGGCGACGCCTACCGCGCCGCCACGCTCTGGGAACAGCGCTCGCAACTGCTCCCCGACGACCGCGAATCCTACGAAGCCCTCGCACGCCTCTACGAGCAACTGGCCGACCCGGGAGCCCTCGCGCTGGCCCTCGAAGGGCTTGTGCGCCTCACGCCCGAGGTCGCAAGCCGGCTCGACCTGTTGGCGCGGCTCGGCCGCCACTACGCCGGCACGCTCAAGGACGACAACGCCGCCGAGCGCTGCTGGAAGCAGATCCTGCGGCTCGACCCGCGCAACCTCGCAGTGCGCGACGAACTCATCCGGCTCCACGAACGGCGGGGCGACTTCGAAGCGCTCAACTCGTCGCTGCTGCGTCAGATCTGGCTCACGAACGACGAAGAACGGGCGCGCCACCTGTGCCGCCTGGCCGCCGAAAACCTCGACAACCACTTCGAAGACGTCGACCGCTCCATCGAAGCCTGGTTGCGCTTCGCCGACTTCGCTCCGAACGATGGCAGCGCCCTCGACGCGCTGGCCATGCACTACGAACTTGCAGGCCGGCGCACGGCCCTCATCGACGCGTTCGAGCGGCAGCTGCGCGCCACCGTCGACCTCGACCAGCGCATCCGCCTCGCGCTGCGCGTGGCCGCGCTCTGGGAACAGGAAGACCGCCTCGCGGCGGCCACCGCCACCTACGAACGCGTGCTGCGCTGGGCGCCGACCCAGCCCGATGCTCTCGACGCGCTGCTGCGGCTCTACCGCCAGCAGGGACAGCCCGGCAAGGCCGCGGGCGTCATCGAGCACGCCGCCGCGCTCGCCGATCGGCCCGAGGCCCGCGTGGCGCTTCTGCGCCGGCGCCTCGAATGGCTCGAACCGGCCGACACGCGCGCCCGCTTCTTCCTGCTGCGCCGCATCCTGCGGCTCGGCGACGACCCCGCCGTGGTCCTCGGCGAACTGAAGGCCGTGGCCGAAGCCGACCCCACGCTATGGCCCGAAGTGGCCGCCATCCTGGCTGAGCGTGCCACCGAAGCCGTCGGCGAGGCTACGCGCCACGCGCTTTGCGCCGAGCTCGCGAGCGTCTACGCCGACAAGCTCGCCGCCCCGCACCGGGCGTACCTGGCCGTGCAGTCGGTGCTGTTCGTGCCCGAGCCGCCGCCGGCCGAAGTGCTCGACAGCCTCGTGCGCCTCGCCGACGCCACCGGGCGCCACGAAGACCTGTTGGCGGTGCTCCAGGGCCTCACGGGCCCGGCCGTGCCGCTCGACACGCGCCGCGAGGCCTTGCGCCGCCGCGCGGCCCTCTGCGAGCAGGGTCTCGGCGACCCGCTGCGCGCCTTCCAGGAATACCAGCGGATCCTCGACCTCGACCCGAGCGACGGCGAAGCGCAGAGCGCCCTCGACCGGCTCGCCGAGCAGCACGGGCTCTGGCCGCAACTCGAAGCCGTGCTGACCGAACAGTGGGACCGCAACCCGAGCACGGTTGAACGCGCCGCGCTGGTCGAACGCCTCGAAGCCATCGCCCGCGAGCGCCTGCCGAACGCGGCCGAGGCCTTCGACCGCCTGCTCCAGTGGTTCCGTTTGAGCGAACCCACGCCCGAACGGCTCGCGTCCCTCGAATCCTTCGCCGCTCGCCTCGATGGCTGGTCGTGGTGGCTGCCGCTCTGGGAAGCCGCCGAGCTCGCCCGCGAAACCACCCCGTCGCGCGACGCGCTGGTCACGCTCGCCGACCGGGCGGCCGACAAGTCCGGCGACGCCCAGCGCGCGTTCTTCCTGCTCACCGACGCGTTCGCACGCGAGCCGCAGGCCGCCGAACTGCGCGCCCGCCTCGAAGCGCTCGCCGAACGCACCGGCACGGCCGAGCGACTGGCCGAGGTCTACCGCGCCGCGGCCGCCCGTAGCAGCGACCCGGTCGACACGGCCGACCTGCTGCGCCGCGTGGCCGCGCTCTACGAGCAGGCGGTCGGCCAGCCCGCAAAGGCCATCGACGTGCACCGGCGCCTGCTGCGGCTCCAACCGGGCGAGCTGCGCTCGCTCGATGTCATGATCGATTGGCACCGCAACCACGCCGAGTGGCGCGACCTGCGCGACCGGCTCGCGCAGTGGGTGCAGCACGCCGCGGAGCCCGACCGCCAGGTCGCTCGGCTCATCGAGATGGCCCAACTCTCGCAGCGGTATCTCGACGAGCCCGAGGGCGCTCTCGACGCCTACGGCCACATTCTGCAACTCGACCCCAGCCACGAAGAGGCCCGCGCCGGCCTGAGCGTGCTCGAAGGCACCATGACCGAGCCGCGGCTGCGCGTGCGCTGGCTGCAGATGCAAGCGCGGCTTGCGCCCGCGGCCGAAACGGTCGAACTGCGTCTCGAAATCGCCCGGTTGCAGGCCGAGGTGCTCAAAGACGTCGACGAGGCGGCCGCCACGCTGCGCCACATCGTCGACGAGCGCGGTCCCGACGGCCCCGGCTTCGCGCCGCTCGCCGACCTGCTGCGCTCCCACGGGCGATCCGTGGCCCTCATCGAACTGCTGCGGCTGCGCGCCGAATCGCTGGCCGACCCGGCCGCTCGGCTGGCGACGCTCGACGAGGCCCTCACGGTCTCCGAGACGGCGCTGGGCGACGGCGAGACCGCGCTGCGCGAATCGCTCTACCGCTACGCGCTGCAACTGCGGCCCAGCGACGACGCCGTGCGCGCGCGGCTCGAACAGATTCTGCGCAACGCCGGCCGCTACGAGGAACTGCTGGCGTTGCTCGAAGAGCGCCTCGACCACACGAGCGAGCCGCCCGCCCGGGCTGAGTTGTTGCACGAACTCGCGCGACTCGCGGCCCTCAACCTCGGGCAGCGCGACCGCGCCGACGGCTACTGGCGGCGCATCCTGGCCGAAGTGCCGAACGACCAGGGCGCCCTGCTCGGGTTGGCCCGCTCGGCCTGGCTCCAGGGCGACCTCGACGGCTACCTCGACCTGCGCCAGAAACAGGCCGACGGGCTCCCGGCGCCCGAGGCGGCCCACGCGCTCTGCCACCTCGCCGAGGTGTGCGACGAGACGCCCCGCCTCCAGGCGCGGCTCATCGGGCTCTACCGCCGCGCCCGCACCGTCGACCCCGAAAACGTGCCCGCCATGGAAGCCCTGAAGGGCATCGGGCGGCGCCTCAAGAACCTGCGTCCGGCCGCGGCCCTGCTGCCCGAGGCCGGGGAGCGCGAACTGACCCCCGAGGCGCGGGCGCGGCGGCTCGTCGAGATTGGCAACGGGCTCCTCGCGCACGATCTCCGCGGCGCCATCGACGCCTACCGCCGCGCCACGGCCATTGCGCCCGACGACCCCGATTCCTGGAAGGCGCTGTCCAACGCGCTGCGCCGCGCCGGCGCCGTGGCCGAGGCCTTCGCGGCCCTGCGCAGTGAGTGGCAGGCCCGCCAGCGCACCGAGCCGAGTCACCCGAAGATGCTCGGGACCGAGGCCAAACGCCTCCACGCGCTCGCGCTCGCGGCGCGCGAAGCCCACGAAACCGAGGCGTTCCAGCAGCTGGTCTTGCGCGCGGCCGAGCTCGACCCGGGCAACATCGACGCCGTGTTGAGCCTGGCCGACGTGCTCCAGGCCCGCGGCCAGTACGACGCGGCCCGCGACCGGCTCACGGCACTCATCGAGGGGCAGGCCGATGCGCTCGCCGAGGCGCAGCGGCTCGCGGCCTACTGCAGCCGCGGCCAGGTGCTGCTCCGGCTCGGCCTGCCGGCCGAGGCCGAACGCGACTTCGCGCGGGTGCTCGACGTCGACCCCTTGCACCCCGACGCGCTCGTCGCCCTCGGCGGCCTGCACGAGGCGCAGGGGCGGCCCGTCGCGGCCATCGACGCCTGGGTGCGGGCGCTGACGCGCATCGAGGCACCGGCGCAGCGCATGACGCTCTACGGTCGCATCGGGGCCACGTGGGAAGACCGCCTCGGCAAACCCGAACTCGCGGGCGCCTGGTACGAACGCGCCATCGCCGAGGGTACGAGCGACCGCGAGCTGCTACGTCGGGCCGTTTCGCACTTCCTGCGTTCCGGCCGCGACAGCGAGGCGCTCGCCCTCATCGAAAACCTGCTGCCCGGCGCGCAGGACGCCGACGAACTCGCGGCCCTCTGGCTGCTGCGCGGTCAGGTGCTGGCCACGCGCGAGGGCGCCGAGTCCCAGGCCATCGAAGCCTTCGACATGGCGCTCAGCTACGACCCCAACCGTCAGGAGGCCCGCGACGGTCTCGTCCAGGTGCTCGAACGCTCCGCCGACTACGAACAGGTCGTGCAGGTCCTCGAAGCCGTGGTCGAACAGGGCGCGCCCGACCAGCGCGCGGCCGCGCTGCAACGGCTCGCCCGCATCGCGGCCGAACAACTGCACGACCCGGTGCGCGCCGAGCGCTACCTTCAGGAGATGATGCGCATTCGCCCGAACCGCGAAGGCCTCGAACAGCTGCTTGCGGTCTACGGCGACGACGCCTCGCGGCTCACCGAACGGCGCGAGGCGCTCGGCATGCTCGTGAGTTTCGGCCCGCCTTGGTTCTCGCGCTGCGCCGAACTCGCCCGCATCCTCGTGCCCGACGAACGGCGCTGGGCCTGGTGCCTACTCGCCCCGCTCACGGGGGTCAGCCGCCTCGACGCCGAATCCAAGGCTGTCTTGCAGGAGTTGCGCAGCGAATTCGAACGGCCGCCGGTGCTCGCCCCGAGCGACGACGACTACCCGCGGCTCTTCGCGCCCGACCCGCACGAAGCGCTGACCGGCCTGCTCGTCGAACTCGACCTCGCGCTGCGCAGCCCCGAGCCGGCGGCGCTCGACCGTCTCACCGCCGCGGGCTGCACGCCCATCTCCGACGCGAGCAGCCTCGGCAAGACCTTCCGTACCGTGGCGACCCTCATGGACATGCCCGGCGCGTTGCTCCTCAAGGCGCCACAGTGGCCCGAAGCCGTGAGCGTCATCGACACGGGTGGCGAGCCCACCGTGGTCTTCCGCGGCGACGTGGTGCACCAGGCCATCAAGGCTGAGGCGCAGTTCCTGTTCGCCTACGGGCTCGAACTCGCGCGGCCGGGCCATCGGGTGCTGGCGGTGCTGCCGCCCGCAGCGCGCGAACGGTTCGTGCCGGCCCTGTGCGCGGCCGTGGGCCTGCCCACCGATGGCGACCCCGACACGCAGGCGCTTGCCGAGCACATCGTGGCCGTCACCGACCCCGTCTCGCGCCAGTCCTGGGCCGAGACGCTGCGCGGCCTCACGCACGACACGTCCCCAGCCGACCTCAGCCGGTCGCTGTGGGCCCTCACGCAGCGCACCGCGCTCCGCGCCGGCTTGCTCGCCAACGCCGACCTGCGCCAGGCGTTCCGGGCGGTTGCGCGGCTCGCCGAGGACGTCCCGAAGCCCAAGGTCGTCAGCCAGGTCGACGAACTCGACGACTTCGTCGCCCCGTGCGCCGAATTGCGCGAAATCGTCGCCTTCGCGGCGTCACCGCAGTTCGGCGCCCTGGTCCGGTCGGCACGCTCGGCCGACGACGCCTGATCGCCTGCTGCCTGCCCCGCGCGCCCGCACCGGGCCCTGCCCGACGGCCAACGGCGTTGCCGTCCGAGGACGACGTTGACCCGCCCCCCACCTTAGATGACAATACGTCGGCTATCCGTGGCGGCCCGCTGGGCGCTTCGGGCAAGGGAGACAAGGCATGGTCAGGACGTGGAGCGGTGCCGTCGTCGCCATTCGGCTCGCCGTTGCGGCCCTGTGCCTGTGCGGCACGGTCGGCGCACAGGCGCAAACGCCCGACGAACAGATGCTGCAACTCTCGAACGAGGGGGTCGCGCTGTTCAACGCGGGACGCTACGAAGAGGCCATCCAGCGTTTCGAGCAGGCGTACGGCCTCGTGCCCGACCCCAATCTGCTGTTCAACATCGCGCGCAGCCACGAAAAACTCGGCCGCACGAACGACGCCATCACGTTCTACGAGCGCTTCAAGACGGTGCCGGGCATCCGCGACGGCGACCGCGAACGCGCCGACCGGCGCCTCGAGGCGCTGCGGGCTCAGCTGCGCACGCCGGTTCCGCCGGCTGGCACGGTGCCGCCGACCGACCCCCCCAAGAAGCGCAAGCGCGTGGCCGAATGGGTCCTCATCGGCGCGGGCATTGCCGGCGCCGTAGCCGCCGGCGTGTGCGGGGGGCTCGCGCTCGACGCCCAGAGCCGCTTCACCGACGAGACCCGCATCGAGCGCAAAGAAGACCTGCGCACCGAAATGCGTTCCCTGGCCCTCGGCGCCGACGTCAGCGCCGGCATCGGGGCGGCAGCCCTCATCACGGGCATCGTCTTGTACTTCACGTTGCCCGACCCGGCGCCCGCCCGGGAGGGCCAGGTGTCGGTGTCCACCACCGTGTCGCCCGTCGTCCTCCAAGGCGGCGGCGGCGCGGCCCTGGGGGTTCGGTTCTGATGTCGTCTGGCGAGGCGAGCGAAAACCCACTCTTCCAGCGCGTCATCGAAGAGTACCAGCAGCTCGTCGGCAAGCGCATCGACGGCCGCTACGAGCTGCTGCGGCTCATCGGAGTCGGCGGCGCCGGGGCCGTGTTTCAGGCACGCCAGCACGCCGGCACCGTGCAGCGCGATGTTGCCGTCAAACTGCTGCCCGCCCGGCGCCGCACCGACGTGGCGCGCTTCGAGCGCGAGGCCCGCCTCATCAGTCAGCTGCACCACCCGAACACGATCACCATGATCGATTTCGGCAGCACCGACTTCGGCTACGTCTACCTCGTGCTCGAACTGCTGCGCGGCCGCACGTTGCAGCATCTGCTCCGCCGCGAAGGCAGCCTGCCGCCGTGGCGTGCGGCCGAAATCGGCATCCAGGTGCTCAACGCGCTGTCCGAGGCGCACAGCGTGGGCATCGTCCACCGCGACATCAAGCCGGCCAACATCTATCTTGCCCGCACGCACAGCGACCACGACCTCGTCAAGGTGCTCGACTTCGGCATCGCCAAGGTGCTCTCGCCCGACCCGCTCGACGGGACGCCCGACGACGAGCCGCTGACCCTCGACGGTCAGGCGGTCGGCACGCCGGCCTACATGTCGCCCGAACAGATTCTGTTGCGGCCGCTCGACGCCCGCTCCGACATCTTCAGCCTCGGGGTCGTGCTCTACCGCGCGCTCGTCGGAGTGCGGCCGTTTCCGGCGCGGTCGCTGGCCGAGATCGCGTCCATGCAGGCCACGTTCCGCCTGAGCCTGGCCGAAACGGCGCCCTGCGGCGACCCTGTGCCGCGCGAGTTCGCCGATGTCGTGTTGCGCGCGCTCGCCTACGCGCCCGAACAGCGCTTCGCCTCGGCCGACGAGATGCGCGCGGCGCTCGATGCCTGCCTGCCGCTGCTGAAACGCTCGGCCGGCGGCAGCGGCGGTGGCTTGTACGGTCTGCTCGGACCGCCCTCGGCATCGGGCGAACAGAGCGGCGCCACGGGCGTCTCGCGCGGTGGGGTCATCGGCCCGCTCAGCGGCCCCGCGGCCACCCCGCCGCCCCGCCCGGCGCGCTCCGGCCGCCTGCTGCTGTGGGCCGGCCTCGGCAGCCTCGCTGCCCTCGCGCTGGCCATCGTGCTGGTCCTGCTGCTGCGCGAGTCGCCGCCCGCCACCGGGCCGGCGCCCGCCCCACCGCCCATCACCGCCGGGACGGCTCCGGCCACGGCCCCCGACGTGCCTCCGCCCGCCGAAGTGGCCGCGCCGCGGGCCGAGGCCGGCGCCGCGACGGTGCTCGTGCGCCTGCGCACGCTGCCCGAGGGGCTCGAAGTGGTGCCGGCCGACGCCCCCGACGGGGCGCCCGCACTCGGCGTCACGCCGTTCGAACTCACCGTTGCCCGCGACGCGTTGCCGCGCGACTACTGCTTCCGGCGCGGGGGCACGAAGAGCGCTCCGGTGCACGTGGTCGCCGCACCCGACGAGACGGTCGTCAACCTGTTCTCCGACCTTTCGCACAGCCCACTCCTGGCGGCCCCGCCGCCCCCGGTCGCACCAACGGCGGCGAGCGTCGCGGCCCCGCCCACGGCCCCCGCGGTGGCTGCGCCGCCAGCCGACGACGCGCGCCGCCGGCCG
>CAYRCM010000174.1:0-12840 GCA_964422715.1 uncultured Myxococcales bacterium
CTGCGGCCGCTGGCGCGCGGTGCCGGGGCGACGAGGGCAGCGCGGGGAAGGCGGGCGGGTCGGGGCTAGGCGGGCGGTTCCTCGGCCGGCTTCAGGCTGAGCGTCACACGGTAGTCGCCGCCGAAGTCCTTGAATTCGAGTTCGCGGGAGCCGGTCCAGCCGACGGCGTCCTCGCCCTTGAAGTCGACAACGACCGGGATGGCCGCCATGAGGTCGTCCTGGCGGAAGTAGTTGACGCTGGCCTTGAACGCCTTCCAGGCCACCTTGAGCCAGTCGAGCGGTTTCGTCGGGTCGTTGGGCAACTCGATCAGCTCCCATTCGAAGCCCTGGCCCGGCAGCGGTTTGTCGACTTCTTCTTTGATGCGCCGGTAGAGGCCGCCGTCGTCCTGCTCGTAGAGCGCGAAGACGACGAAGAGCGCCTGCGCGTCGCCCATGTCGATTTCGGTAACCATTTCGGGAGTTTCGGTTTCGCCCTTGATCCCCACCGGCGTCCACACCGAGTTCTTCTCGACGTGCATCTCGACGCTCGAGACGCACTTCGCGACGTGCCGCTTGATGAAGCCGCCCGTCTTGTCTCCGGTCGGTTTGCCGAGCGACACGAAGTAGGCGAGGTAGATCTCGTCGGCGCTGGTCTTGGGATGCGTGACCCGCCGACAGCGGATCTGGGGCACCGCGATGCGCACTTTCTTCGGGGGCATTGTCTCTCCTCCTTGCCGCGGCTCGTGTGCTTTCCGCGGAGAGCCGGTACGGCGGCACCTGGCCTGCAAGATCCGGAACGGGGTCTACCCTACCACCGGGGGTGGGCCGCAGACAACCGGGGGTCGGCCGCCAGCTCGAAAGTCGAGGGGGCCCTTGACGAAAGTGGCGCCGCCCCTTATGCAAAGGGGCATGACAATCCGCAAGTAGCCGCGGGGGCGGGCTTCGCAGAGGGCGACCGGGTGGGGGTTCGTGCCGGCGCCGCATGGCCAGGTCCGCCTTCGCGCGCCACCACCACGGGCCCGCGGCCAAGCCGCGTGCCGGCGAAAGGACGACCGATGGACAATCTGTTGCTGTGGGCCTTCGTATTCTGGCCCGGCGTGCTCATCGTCGCGGCGCTCCTCAACATGTTGACCTCATGGACCTTCAGTTGGAGCGAACTCATCTTCGACTACCTCATCGGCATGGCCATCGGGCTCTGCTTCTGGTTCGGCACGCAGCCCGATGCCGGCGTCGTGCAGAGGATCTTCCTGCTCCTCTCGCAGGGGCTCTTCGGCGCCCTGCACTGGGCCGGGCTCGACGCGTTCGCCGACCGCGTCACGATGTTCATCTGGAGCGCGAGCTTCATCGGCGGCAGTGTGCTCCTCTCCGGCCTGCTCGACCGCGCGACCCTCGCGATCGACCACAAGATGAGCGTTGGCGGCGGGCTGCTGTCGATTCTCATTCTCGCGCTCAAACTGCCCTATTCGCTCGTGACGACCGCCATCGGCATCCTTATCGGGATCGTCGGCATGATCATCGGGGCCGCGAACGGCCACGGCAAAGTGGGCTTCCTCGGCGGCACGCTCTACGTCGAGTTCGACACGTCGAGTGCCTCGTCGTCGGCGACGACGCTCGGCGCCACCATCATGTGCTGGAAGGGCAATCTCTCCACGATCATCGACCACGAGTTCTACCACACGCGCCAGTACATCTACATGCACGACTGGCTCACTCCGGCCTGGGTCATCGGCGGCCTCTGGGGCTGGGTGAGCTCGGCCATCGCGGGCACCTTTGCGGTATGCTTCTTCTCGACGGCGCGCCACGACAAGGAAGTGGGCAACCCGCTCGAACGCGCCGCCTACCGCATCAGCGGCTACAGCAACTGCCCCTGAGGTCACCCCGAGGAGGGCCCCATGGCGCGTGTCCGCCCCGCCCCGCATCCCGTCTGCCGCCGCCCCGTCCGCGGGGCGCCGGCCGCCACGGCTCTCGTCCTCGGCGCGCTGTTCCTGGCCCTCGGCTGCAGCGGTGCCGTGCGCGACAGCGCCCGCGAGGCCGGCGCCGGCGGCGTCGAGGGCATGTACGACGGCCTCCGCAAGATCTCGGCCGACGAGGCCGCCTTCAGCCGCACCATCGAAACCGTCACGCGCGCGGTCATCGCCGGCTCGCAGAGCGGCATGGCCCAACTCGACCTCGACGCGCTCACCGAACGCGTCGTGGCCGCCGTTTCGGCCTCCCTCGCGCGCCACGGCCGGGCCGAACTGCTGCCGCTCGTGCAGGACTTCTCGCGCACGCTGCGCCAGGAACTCGCCGCGGCCATCGACCAGTCGCTGCGGCAGGCGGGCCGGTCGCTCCGCGCCGCGGTCGAAGCCGACCTCGCGCGGGCCGTCGGCGACATCACGCGCGCCGCCGTCGATGGCCTCTCGTCCGGGGTCCAGGCCGCCGTCGACGGGCCGCTCTCGGGGCTCGGCGCCAAACTGCTGGGCGACGACCTGCGCGAGCGCGCGAGCCGGCTCACGCACGACGTCACCGCCGCCGCGGTCGACGGGGCCATGCAGGCCCTCGACGATGCCCTGCAAAACCGCCTCGCCAAGTCCGTCGGGGCCTTCCTCGACGCGGCCCTCGCCGAAAGACTCGGCGAACGCGGCAGCAAACTCGGCATCCAGGCCTTCGAGACGCTCAAGGCGCACTTCAAGGACGAGGCCGCGGCCGGCGTCACGGCCCTCGAAGTGGCGCTCGTCTCCGGCGGCAGCGGCACTCTGCTGCTGCTCATCCTGGCGGTGGTGGCCCTCGTCATGGTCATTCGGCGCAACCGGGCGAATGCCAAGGCGCTGACGGTCGTCGCCGAGAACATCAACCACCTCGGCAACACCGAACTCAAGCGCAGCATCCAGGCCGCCGCCGAGCGCAACGGCATCCAGTCCTGGCTCAGCGATTTCCTGAAATCCCGTGGACTCTAGCCCCCCCGCCCCCGCCGGAGACGCCCATGGCCACCAAAGTCTCGAAGCCACTCCTGATCGTTGCGGCCGTTCTGAGTCTCGTCGTCGTCATCCTCGACGTCGCTTCGCTCGCGTTCATCGGCGGCGGCGCGGGCACGAGCGGCCAACTCGACCAGGTCAAGCAGGAACACGGCCTCGACGACGTCGATGTCCGTCCGGCCGAAGGCGACGGGCCGCCGGGCTACGCCATTCCCACCATGGCGTTCGTCGACGGGCTGTTGTTGTTCAACATCCTGCTGATGATCCTGTCGCTCCTCGCGCCCGCGCAGGCCGTCGGGCGCACGCAGGGCATCGTCACGCTCGTCTTGTCCATCCTGGCGCTCATCGGCGACATCGTCGTCATCGTCATGGCCTTCGTGATGCTGCTCTTGATGGTGGGGCTGCTCCTCGCCTTTCCCTTCGGCACGTTGGCCTATCTGGCGCTTTTCGGGTCCTTCCCGCAGGGAGCGGCGGTGGCCGTCTCGGGGGTGGCGTTCTTCGTCAAACTGATTTTCGGCATCTGTCTCGTCATCGCCCACCCCATGTTCATCCAGAACAAGGGGCTCGTGCTCATGTTCTTGACCTCGCTGCTCCTGACGTTCGTCGTCAGCCTGCTGCACGGCATCGTGCCGGGCTTCCTCGTCAGCATCACCGATGCGCTCGGCGCCATCGTCGTCGGCATCGTGGCCGCTGTCTGGCTCATCGTGCACCTCGTCGGGTCCATCATCTCCATCGTGAAGGCGGCGGCCTGACAGGGTCGCCGAAGACTGCGTTCCTGCTGCGGCCGAACCCTGCCGGCCGGCCCGAGCCTTGCGAGGGCGGGGGCCGCGTGCTAGCGTCCCGCCTCGGGTTTGCTTTTCGTTGCGGAGCCTTGCCGATGCCCGCCGCGTCCGACAAAGCCGTAGCCTTCGTGCCGCCGCGCCACCGTTGGCTCGTCGAGCTCTACCACGGGGCGAAGCGCGCGGGCCTGCCGCTTGCCGCCGCCGTGCTGGCCGACCGCGTCCTGCGCTTGACTCTGCCCGCGGCGCCGGGCGCGTCGGCGCTCGCGCTCACGGTGCGCCCGGCGGCGAGCGAGGCGCCGGGTTTCGCCCGCACGGCGCGCTTCGTGCTGGGCTTCGAGGGCCCGGGCGACGCCCCGGCCGCGCGCGCCGTCCTCGCCCGCCTCCAGGCGCTCGTCGCCGCTGCCGACGCGCAGCTGCCCGCCGAACTCGACGGCTTCGCCGCCATCCAACGGCCCACGGGGCACCCCGAAGAGTGGCTGCGCCGGCTCTTCGTGTTCCTCGACATCGAGCGTTCCGAAAACGCCTCGGGCCCGTTCGTCGAGGCCCTGCTGCGGCTCACCGCGCGCTGCAACCAAGCCTGCCCCTACTGCACGGCGCCGCAGCACGCCGACCCGGCCGGCGAAGCGCTCGGCGCAGCCATGACGGCCGTCGGCCGCTACCTGCCGGGCGCCATGCTGACGCTGTCCGGCGGCGAGCCGAGCCTGCACCCCGAGTTTCTCGACCTTGTCGCCCGGGCGCTCACCACCCCCGGCATCGCCCTCGTGCAGGTGCAGACGAACGCCGTGCGCTTCGCCCGCGCCGTCGAGCCGGCGGCCCTCGCCCCCGATCCGCGGCTCGGCTTCTTCGTCTCGCTGCACGCCGTCGAGCCGGCGCTCTACGACCGCGCCACGGGCACGACGGGGCAACTCCCGGCGGCGCTCGCCGGCATCCGGCGCATCCTCGCGGCGGGCCACGGTGTCACGCTGAACACGGTGGTCCAGGCCGAAAACGTGGCGCACCTGGGTGCGCTCATCGACGCCCTGCCGACGCTGTTCGCCGCGCTGCCCCGGCCCATCGTGCACTTCTCCGCGCTGATCTGCCCCGAGCGCAGTCCGGCCGCGGCGCAGTACCTCGTGCCGTTTGCGACGCTCGTGCCGGCCCTCGAAACGGCGCGCGCACGGGCGCTCGCGCTCGGCTACGTGGCGGAGGGGCTGCTCGACTCCACGCACGCCGTGGTACCGGCCTGCGTGCTGTCGCCCGCTGCCCGCGAGACGGCACGCCACCGCGCCGCCCTCGCCCCCCACGAGACGAGCCACGAAGGGGATACGAGCCGTTGGGTCAAGGCCGCGAGCTGCCGCACGTGCCGCGAAGACCCGCACTGCCTCGGTGTGCCGCGGCCCTATGCCGAACGCTTCGGGCTCGCGGAGTTGCGGCCCCTCACCCCAGAGGAGCCTTGACCGTGCTGCACGTGCTCACCGGCCCGGGCTGCAACAACAACTGCGTCTTCTGCATGGAATCCGACCGCGCCGGCCGCGCCCGCCACGTGCGCGGGCAGACCGCGGCCGACATCCGCGCGGCCCTCGACGCCTATCCGCAGCGTGACGAGGTGCTGTTCACGAGCGGCGAGCCCACCCTCAACCCCGAGCTGCCGCAGTACGTGGCCTGGGCGCGCGCGGCCGGCTACCGCACGATCGGCCTCATCTCGAACGGCCGCCGGCTCGCCTACGGCCGCTACGCCGCCGAACTCGTGCGCCTCGGGCTCAACAAGGTCACGCTGTCCATCCACGCGCACGAGCCGCGGCTGCACGATGCGCTCGTGCGCAGCCCCGGGGCCTTTGCGCAGGCCGTGCGCGGCCTCGAACGGCTCGTCGAACTCAAGCGCACCACGCGGCTCGACCTCCACACCAGCACGGTCGTCGTCAAGGGCAACCTGCCGTACGTGCAGGCCATTCACGATTTCCTCGTGGGGCACGGCGTCGAGCGCCTGTGCTTCAACGTCCTGATGGCCAAGGGCCGCGGCGCCGAGCGTTTTCGCTTCCTCATGCCGCGCTACAGCGCCATCGCGGCGCGCTTCCAGGCGCTCGCCGCGGCGTTGACGCCCGCCGCGCGCCGGCGCGTGACGCTCGCCGACATCCCGCGCTGCACCGTGCGCGGACTGGCGCTCGAAGTCGTCGGCGACCAGGAACGCTTCGACCAGTTCGAGCGCCAGGGCAGCCTCGGGCTCGCGGGCGTCGTCCACGAAGATCTGCAAGCCCTGTCCGCCGCAATGCCGGCCGACGCCGACCCCACCCCCCGGGGCGCGCCAGGTCGCGCGGGTCCGGCCGCCGGGGCCGCCCCGGCCGCGGCCGAGCGCCTGCTCGTCCGCAGCGCCGGCGCCGACCTCGAAGCCGACGGCCGCTACTACCTGACGACTCGCGAACTCAAAGACGACCTGTTGCGCCTCTATCTGCCGACTTGCGCCGCCTGCGCGGCCCGGCCGCGCTGCGCCGGAATCTGGCGGGTCTACGCCGAGAACTACGGCACGGCCGAGTTCGTGCCGCTGCCGCCCGCCGCGCTGCCGGCTGCCCCTTGACCCCAGTTCCCCCCCTGCTCCACGCGCTCGGACCTGGTCGCCGTTGGGGAATTGGGGTTCTTGAACGCGTCGTCGTGCGTTCTCGGTGGGCGCTCTCGGAGCACCGGCGGAAGCCGGCTCACGGGCAGGGCGAGGCTTCCCAGGCGCACAGCCCGCCGCAGGGGCACTGGCCGTTGCCGGTGTAGCCGCACGGGTCTTCGTTCGCGCAGCACGAGTCTTCGCCGGTGTAGCTCGAGCAGGGGGTGGTCTGGCCGCAGTCGATCAGGTCCCAGCCGCACAGCCCGTCGCAGTCGCAGGCCCCGTCGCGGCCCCAGCCGCAGGGGTTTTCGGGCCGGCAGCAGTCGCCGGGGCCCGTGTAGCCCGGGCAGTTGACGAGTGCGGCGCAGTCGTCGCGTTCCCAGGTGCAGGCACCGCCACACTCGCACAGCCCGTTGTCGCCGAGATTGCAGGGGTTTCCGGTGCGGCAACAGGGGTCGTCGCCTGCGTAGCCGGCACACGCCGGCGTCTCGAAACAGTCGTCGGCGTCCCAGGGGCAGGTGCGGGCACAGTCGCAGGAGCCGTTGGCCGCCCAGCCGCAGGGGTCGCCGAGTTTGCAGCAACTGCCCGCGCCGGTGTAACCCGGGCACGTGGTGTTGGCGCAGTCGGCGGCCTCGAAAGCGCAGGCGTTGTCGCACTGGCATTGGCCGTTGCCCCCGTAGCCGCAGGGGTCGTCGGGTTTGCAGCAGGGGTCGGCGCCCTCGTAGCCGGGGCAGGGCACGGTCGAGCGGCACTGGCCGTCCTGGCACGCACTTTCGGCCGGACACGTGCCGCACGCGCCGCCGCAGCCGTCGGGCCCGCACACGCGGCCGAGGCACTGGGGGGTGCAGGGCCGGTCGGGGGTGAGGTCGGCGGCGTCGGCCCGCGCGGTGTCGCCGCGCCCGGTCTCGGGGGCCGCGCCGTCGGCCGGGATCGGCGCATCGGGGGCGCCGCCGTCGCCACCGGGCAGCTCGGCCCGCGTCCCGTCGGCGCCGCGGCCGTCGCCCGACCCGTCGCTGCCGACGGAACGGTCGCCGGCCCCGCGGCCGGTGTCGGCCGGGCCGAGCTCGGGAAACACGAAATGCGTGTCGGGGCGCGGCCCCGCCGCGTCGTCGCCCCCGCCGATGCCCCCGCCGCCGCCACACCCGGCCGCAAGCAGCAGCAGGCCGAGCGCCGCGCAGCGGCGGACGCACGTTGTCTGTCGAACCGTCATGGAAGCCCCCGTTTGGCGCCGCGGCCCGCCGGCCGCGCCCGCGGCCCCAGCCTACCATCGCCCGCCCGCGGCCGTCACGCCGGTGGATGGCGCGCTTGACCGCGCGCGCCGAAGCCGATAGGAATTGGCGGGCGCGACACAGCCATCAGCCACGGGCGCCGGACCCGCGCCGGGCCCGGTATCCGGAGGGGGGAGCACCATGAGCGGCACATTGACCCGCGAGGAACTGCTGGCGCATCCGGGCGTACACGTTGTGCGCCACCCCATGATTGCCCACAAGTTGGGCATCATGCGCGGCAAGGACGTCTCGACCAAGAATTTCCGCGAACTGGCCGCCGAAGTGGCGGCGCTCCTCACCTACGAGGCCACGCGCGACCTCGACACCGAGCCCATCACGATCGAAGGCTGGTCCGGTCCGGTCGTCGTCGAGCGCATCCAGGGCAAGAAAATCACCGTGGTGCCCATCTTGCGCGCCGGCCTTGGCATGGAGCCGGGGGTGTTGAGCCTCATCCCGAGCGCCAAGGTCAGCGTCGTCGGCATCTACCGCAACGAGAGTACCCTCGAACCCGTGGGCTACTACCAGAAGTGGGCGAAGAACATCGAGCACCGCGTGGCCCTCATCCTCGACCCCATGCTTGCGACCGGCGGCTCCATGGTGCACACGATGTCGCTGCTCCGCTCCATCGGCTGCGCCCAGATCCGCGCGCTCACCATCGTCTGTGCGCCGGAGGGCCTCAACCGCGTGCTCGCGGCCCATCCCGACGTGCACGTGTTCACGGCCGCCATCGACCATGGCCTGAACGAGCACGGCTACATCCTGCCCGGGCTCGGGGATGCCGGCGACAAGATCTTTGGCACGAAGTAGCGCGGGGGCAGGGGCCGCCCGGCCCGGCGGCGGGCGGGCGGCGCCGCGGAGTCGGGGGGCCTACGGCGCTTCGGGCGTGGCGGGGGCTTCGGGCGCGGCGGGCGGCGCCGGGGCCGGCGGCACGACGGGCGCGCTCGGCGCCGTCTCGACGATGATGAAGTCGACGCGTCGGTTCTGTTGGCGGTTCTCGTCGCTCGTGTTCGGCACGAGCGGGCGGGTCTCGCCGTAGCCTTCGTGCAGCAGCCGCTTCTTGGCAATCCCGCGCTTGATGAGGGCATCGTAGACCGACTTGGCGCGCGCCTTCGAGAGTTTGAGGTTGGCGGGGTCGCGGCCGATGTCGTCGGTGTGGCCTTCGACGCGCACCTTCAGGATCTGCGGGTTTTCGGCGAGCGCCTTGGCCATCTCTTCGAGCACCGGGAACGACCGTTCGAGGATGACGGCCTTGCCGAACACGAAGTAGATGGGCTCGAGGGTGACGATCTTGGTCGCCGTCATGCAGATGCGACCTTCTTCGGGACAGCCGTCGTCGTCCTTGCAGCCGTTGTAGTTCTCGGGCTGGAGCGGGCACTGGTCGGCCACATCGAGGATGCGGTCGTTGTCGTTGTCGGGGTCGGGACAGCCGTTGCCATCTTCGAAGCCGTCCTTGTCTTCGGGCTCGTTCGGGCAGCGGTCGTCGACGTCGAGGATGCCGTCCTGGTCGTTGTCGGGGTCGGGGCAGCCGTCGCCGTCCTCGAAGCCGTCTTTGTCCTCGGGTTCGTTCGGGCACGTGTCGCTCGCGTCGAGGATGCCGTCCTGGTCGTTGTCGGGGTCGGGACAGCCGTTGCCGTCCTCGAAGCCGTCCTTGTCTTCGGGGTCGGTCGGGCACTGGTCGAGCGAGTCGACGAGGCCGTCGCCGTCGGTGTCGGGCTCGGGGATGGGGCTGTAGCCCAGGCCCGCAAACACGCGCCACTGCGGCGTGCCGTAGCCGGAGAGCACCCCGGCCCCGCCGCCGACGTTGACCGTCAGCCCGCGCACCGGAAAGATCTTGAGGCCGGCGTCGACCTCGAGCCGCCGCTCGTTCTTCTCGAACAGGCTGTTGGCGCCCGCGGCGCCGAAGGCCTCGGCCACGATCTCGACCTTCTCGGTGCCCGGTTTGACCCCCACGCCGAGTCCGTAGACCAGTTCGTCGTCGACTTGCAGGTCCTTCGCGTTGGCCTCCTCGGCGAAGCGGTAGCCGAGGTCGGCCGCGAGCCGGAAGAGGCCCCACTTCACCTCGGCCATGAGTTGCGGGGTCACGGTGGCGTTTTCGGCACCCATGAACGGGTCGATGGCCTTGCCCGTGGGCACGGTGACGATGGCCGCGGCCGCGAGTCCGAAGCCCTTGCCGCCGTGGTCGAGGATGCGAAAGCGCGGGATGATGCGCAGGTCGCCGATGCCCGCGGTGGTCGGCTCCGCGTTGTCGCGCAGGCCCTCCCCGGCCATGTAGAGGTGCACGGGGAGGTCGACGGCCAGTTCCATGAAGTCGAACAGCCCGAAGCTCACGAGCACGTTCGCCGTGAGTTGGTCGGACACGACTTCGCGGTGCAGCGAGCCGTCGTTGCCCCGCAGCAACAGCGGGTCCTGGGCGTAGTTGAAGAACGCCCCCACGCCCCAGCCGAGGTGTGGGAGCGTCTCGGTGCCCTGCACCGTGAAGTAGTCGCGCGGGTGCGGCGAGGGCGCAAAGGTCTGCGCCGGCAGGCCAACGGCCCAGGCGGCCGGCGCCACGGCGAGGAAAGCCCAAATCGTCAGTCCGATCGTACGGATTCGCATGCGTTCGTCTCCCTCCGGCAGGACGTTTGCGCCCTTCCGTGAACCCGGAGCCGCCGCCCCGGGGGTTCCGTTCAGCGGTTCGCGAAACGCCGGCGCCGCAGGCCCATGGCGAGCCCGAGCAGCAGCAGCCCGGCCGGGATGAGGCCCGTGCCCCGGCTGCCCGCCTGGCAGGTGTCGGGACCGCCCTGGAGCGTCACCCCTTCGCACACGCCCCATTCGGCGTCGCCCTCGTGCACGCAGATTTCCTCGCCCGCACAGTCGTTGTCGACGCGGCAGGCCACCTCGGTGCGGCAGCGATGCGTCTGCAGGTCGCAGCGTGCGTCGGCGGCGCAGTCGGTGTCGCTCGAGCACTCCCACGGGATGCAGGTGTGCCGGTCGAGGTCGCAGGTACCCTGCTCGCAGTCGCCATCGTTCGCGCAAGCGTCGGGCGTGCAGGTGTGGGTTTCGAGGTCGCAGTGCTCGGTGGGCTCGCAGTCGGCGTCGCCCGTGCACGCCCACGGCACGCAGGTGTGGGTCGCCACGTCGCACGTGCCGTTCGTGCACTGGGCGTCGTTCGTGCACTGCCAGGGCACGCAGGTGTGGCTCTCGGCGTCGCAGCGCCCGTCCGGGCAGTCGCTGTCCTGGGCGCACTGCCAGGCGATGCAGGTGTGGGATTCGAGTTCGCACGTGCCCTGGAGGCAGTGCACGTCGTGCGTGCAGGCCACGCAGTCGCCGCTCTCCGTGTCGCAGTGCAGGTCCTCGGCGCAGTCGGCGTCGGAGCGGCAGTCCTCGGCGCAGTCGGGCAGCCCACTGCCGTCGCGGTCGCTGCAGTCGGTCGTGCAGCGCGCGCGTGTATCGTCGCAGTCGGCGGCGGTGCAGCCGGGGCCCGTGCCGTGGTCGTCGCCGTCGCCGTCGAGGCAGTCGTCGGCGCAGTCGGCGCGCCCATCGAGGTCGGTGTCGCTGCAGTCGGTCGTGCACGTCGTGGCGGTGTCGTCGCAGTCGGCGGCGGTGCAGCCAGGGCCCGTGCCGTAGTCGTCGAAGTCGTGGTCGATGCAGTCGTCGGCGCAGTCGGGCAGGTCGTCCGCATCGACATCGGTGCAGTCGGTCGTGCACGTGCTGAACGCGTCGTTGCAGTCGAGCCCGAGGCAGTCGGCGCCAAAGCCGTAGCCGTCGCCGTCGTTGTCGAGGCAACCCTCGGCGCAATCGGCAACGCCGTCTTCATCGAGGTCGCTGCAGTCGGTGGTGCAGAACGGCGCGAGGTCGTCGCAGTCGGCGTCCGTGCAGGCCGGGCCGGCTCCGTAGCCGTCGCCGTCGGCGTCGATGCAGTCGTCGGCGCAGTCGGGCAGGTCGTCCAGGTCGACGTCGCTGCAATCGGTGGTGCACGTCGCGAGCGTGTCGTCGCAGTCGGCGCCAAGGCAGTCGGCGCCTACGCCGTAGCGGTCGCCGTCGGCGTCGAAGCAGCCCTCGGCGCAGTCGGCAATGCCGTTGTCGTCGGCATCGGCGCAGTCGGCGGCGCAGGTGGCCTCGGTGTCGTCGCAGTCGGGGCCTGTGCAGCCGGGGCCCATGCCGTAGCCGTCGCCGTCCTGGTCCATGCAGTCGTCGGCGCAGTCGAACACGTCGTCGGCGTCGAGGTCGACGCACACGCTCGTGCACGCCGGCAGCGTGTCGTCGCAGTCGGCGCCGGTGCAGGCCGGGCCGGTGCCGTACCCGTCGCCGTCGCCGTCGACGCAGTCGTCGGCGCAGTCGGCCGTGCCGTCGCCGTCGCCGTCGCTGCAATCGGTCGTGCAACTTGCCGAGGTGTCGTCGCAGTCTTCGCCGAGGCAGTCGGCCCCGATCCCGTAGCCGTCGTGGTCTTCGTCGAGGCAGCCCTCGGCGCAGTCGGCAATGCCGTCTTCGTCGAGGTCGCTGCAATCGGTCGTGCAGCCGGGCGCCGCGTCGTCGCAATCGGCGCCGGTGCAGGCCGGGCCGATGCCGTAGCCGTCGCCGTCGCCGTCGAGGCAGTCGTCGGCGCAGTCGGCGAGCCCGTCACCGTCGCCGTCGCTGCAATCGGTGGTGCAATCGGGGGTGGTGTCGTCGCAGTCGTCGCCGAGGCAGGCCGGGCCGATGCCGTAGCCGTCGCCGTCGTCGTCGAGGCAGTCGTCGGCGCAGTCGGCGAGCCCGTCACCGTCGCCGTCGCTGCAATCGGTGGTGCAATCGGGGGTGGTGTCGTCGCAGTCCTCAGCGAAACAGTCGGGGCCGACCCCGTAGCCGTCGCTGTCCTCGTCGACGCAGTTCTCGGCGCAGTCCGGGATGCCGTTGCCGTTCTTGTCTTCGCAGTCGATGGTGCACAGCGGCGTGCTGTCGTCGCAGTCGGCGGCCGTGCAGGCCGTGCCGATCCCGTAGCCGTCGCGGTCGGCGTCGGTGCAGTAGTCGAGCGGGTCGCAAACCCCGTCGCCGTCGACGTCGGCGGGCGTGTCGGCCGGGTCGGTCGGGTCGGACTGGCACTCGATTTCGGGCCCGTCGGCGAACGTGTCGTCGTCGGTGTCGGGGTCGGTGGGGTCGGTCCAGAAGTCGTCGGCCGTCCAGGGCTCGCCGTCTTCGCCGTCATCGTCGAGTTCGGCGCCGTCTTCGAGGCCGTCGTCGTCGGTGTCGGGGTCGGTGGGGTCGGTCCAGAAGTCGTCGGCGGTGTCGGGGATGCCGTCCGTGTCGGACGTGTCGAGTTCGGTGCCGTCGAA
>CAYRCM010000175.1:0-12770 GCA_964422715.1 uncultured Myxococcales bacterium
GAGCGCCGCCGAGCCGTCCGCCGTCGCCGCGCCGTCCCGGCCGAGCGCTGCCGAGCCGTCCGCCGTCGCCGCGCCGCCCCGGCCGAACGCCACCGAGCCGGCGACGCCCTCCGCTTCTGTGTCCGCCGCCTACATTCGGCTCATCGAGGCCTTTGCCGACGCGACGGTCGACCCGCCGCTGCCGGCCACCGCCGAAGTCGAACGCATCGGCCAGGGACGCAACCTGCCCTGCCTCTACTCCGCGCTGCCGCCGGCGCGGCGCCCCTTCCATCGCAAGGTTCTGGCCCGCCGCGCCGATTGGGCGCGCACCGACGTCCGCGAGGCGCTGCTCCTGCCGGTCGGCACCACCGTGCGCTACGCCGTCGAGCTGCGTGCGCAGTCGCGGCTGCTGCTTTGGGGCCAGCCCGTCACGGTGGGTGGCGCCGAGGTCCCCGTGACGCTGCGGGCCGAGGTGACCCGCGCGGGGGAGCCGGCGCTCGCCTACAGCGCGACCGTCGACGCCGTGCGGCTCGGCGCCGTGCCGAGTTGGCCAACGTTCAACGAAATCGACCTCGCGGCCCTGTCGCCGGGCCCGGCCGAGGTCACGCTGACGGCCGTGCCGGCCTCGGGGCGCGCCGACCGGGCGCTCTGGGTGGCGTGGGGCGACCCGCGGCTCGAAGCGCCGCTGCCGGCTGCTCCGGCCGCGGGCGCGCCGGGCGCATACGACAACGTGCTGCTGCTCCTGGTCGACGCGCTGCGCTGCGACGCCACGGGGCCGCGCCGCGCCTACGCCACGCCGGTGGCGCCTCATCTCGACGGCCTCGCGACCGCAGGCGTCACGTTCGACGAGACCTTTGCCAACGCCGACACCACATTGCTCGGCACGAACCAAATCCTTTCGGGCCAACATGCCCGCGGCGGCGGCTACCTCGTGTTGCGACCGCGCGGCGGGCCCGACAATCGCGCCCGGTTCTACGCGCGGCGTCCGCCCATGCTGTCGCGGCTGCTGCGCGAGGCCGGCCTGCTCACGGGCCTCATCGCGCACAACCACTTGTTTTTCCAGACCTACGAGGTGGGCCTCGACCCGGGCTTCGACGTCTACGCCGACTACCGGCTCGGTGAAAACGACGACACGCTCATGGCCGACGAGGCCATCCGCTGGCTCGAACAGCACGCGCAGCGGCGCTTCTTTCTGACGGTGTTTCTCATCGCACCGCACACGCCCTATGAGCCGCCACCGGTGCACCTCGAACGTGCTTCGGCGGCGCTCCAGGGCGCCGACACGTTCCTCCAGCCGAAGTACCTGGGCGAAGTGGCCTACGCCGACGAGCAGGCCGGCCGCATTCTCGCCACGCTCGACCGGCTGGGGCTCGCGGGGCGCACGCTCGTCGTGTTCACCGCCGACCACGGCGAGGTCATGGACCCGGCGCACGCGGCGCATTCCGAGCGCGCGGCGCGCGGCAGCCTCTACTCCCACGGGCTCACCCTGTACGATGAGGAAATCTGCGTGCCCATCGTGTTTCGCCGCCCGGGCGCCCTCCCCGCGGGGGTCGTGCTGCCGGGCACGGTGCAGCACGTCGACATCGCGCCCACCGTGCTCGAATGGCTCGGGCTGCCGGCCGACCCGCGCATGACCGGCCTCTCGCAGGTCGCCGCGCTCCGCGGCACCGCGCCGCCGGTGCGCCGGGCCGTGTTCGCCGAGCAGGGCTTCTCGGCGGCGCTGCGGGTTGAGGGCTACAAGTACATCACCCACGGGCCGCGCGACGACATCTGTCCCCGCGCCGCGGCGCCGAACTGCCGCGAAGAGATCTTTGCCCTGCAAACCGATCCCCGCGAACATCGCAACCTCGTGGCGGTCGACAAGGCCGCCCGCGAGCGCCTGCGCGCGGCCTACCGCGAGGCACGCCAGGCCCTGCAGCAGCACGAACGTACGCGACTTGGGGTCACGCCCTGAAACGTGGGGGGCCCCACCCCGGAGGAAGTCCGCATGGAAGACATCGACGTCCCGGTCCGCGAGAGCACGGCGCTCTCCGCCGACGGCACGGCCATCGCCTACTACGTCGCGGGGCGTGGGCCGCGCACGCTGGTCCTGGCGCCCGGGCTTGGCACGCACCCGGTGGCCTGGAAGTACGTCATCGAGGCGCTGCACGAACGCTACCAACTCATCACGTGGGCGCCACGCGGCACGTACGGCTCGGGGGTGCCCCGAGACCTCGCGGCGCTGACGCTGCCCGACCACGTGCGCGACCTCGAAGCCATTGCCGCGGCCGAGGGTCTCGAGCGCTTTCTGCTCGCCGGTTGGAGCATGGGGGTGCAGATCGCGCTCGAATTCGCACACCAGTTCCCGGCGCGCGTGCAGGCCCTCATCCTGATCAACGGGGCCTTCGAGCACGTGCTCGCCACGGCGTTCCACCTGCCGGGTGCGGCCCGCCTCCTCCCCTCGGTGCTGCGCCTCGGGGTGCGCGCCGCACCGGTCATGGTGCCGTTCGTGCGCGCGGTGCTCTCGCATCCGGCGACGCCCGACCTGGCCTTCCGGCTCGGCCTCGTGTCCGGCAACGTGGCGTTCTTCAGGGGGATGGTGCGGCGTTTCGCTGCGCTCGACTGGAACGTCTACTTCCAACTCATGCTGCAACTCAACGAGCACAGCGCCCGGCCCTACCTCGGCGACATCCGCGTGCCCACTCTGATTACGGCCGGCACGCGCGACCGCATGACGCCGGTCACGACGGCCGAGCAATTGCACCGCGCCATCCCCGGCTCGCGGCTCTTCCTGCTGCCGAACGGCACGCACTATGCCATGACCGAGTACCCCGAAATCCTGCAACTCGGCATCGACGACTTCCTGCGCACCGTCGACCCCGCCGCCTTCGCGCCCGCGGCCGGCACCGAAGCGCCTGCGCGTTACCTGTAGTCGCCCTGTGCTCCGTGTACAGAAAGTGCACACCGCCCGGCGCGGCGTCGGCCCGCCCGGCTGCGGCCCCGGGTGGCGTCCGGCCTCCGTCAGCCGCGCTGTCCCCGTACCGGCCCGCGCCACGTGCTCGGTCTTTCCCGGCGCTGGCCCAAGGCTTGCAATCGCCTGGGGCGGCGGCGTATGCTGCTGCCCGTCCGAACGGGGGGTTCGTCGTTCGGTCGTTTCGGACCGTTTGCGCTTCCATCGCCACCGAGGAGGGTGCCCATGAGCGCTCAGGAGATGAAAGAGTACTTGGAGCGGGTCTGTGCCCGGCTCGTGCGCGGAGCCGTCGTCGTGCCCCTCGCGGCCGGGCTCATTGCCGGCTCGGGGCTCGGCAGTTGCGACGATATCGACGAAGGCCAGCCGCTCTACGCGGCGCCGCCCGCCGAGATCTGCAACGACCAGATCGATAACGACGAAAACGGCCAGACCGACTGCGACGACGCCGTTTGCGCCGACGACACGAACTGCGCCCAGCCCGAGTACGCGGCCCCGTTCGAGGACTGCACGGACGAGCTCGACAACGATGGCGACGGGGCCATCGACTGCGCCGACAGCAACTGCGCCGACGACCTGGCCTGCGCGCAGCCGGCCTACATGGCGCCCATCGAAACGCAGTGCGCCGACGGCCTCGACAACGACGGCGACGCGGCCATCGACTGCGCCGACCAGGACTGCTTCGGCGATCCGGGCTGCCCACAGGCCGAGTACATGGCGCCGTTCGAAGACTGCACCGACGGCCTCGACAACGATGGCGACGGGGCGGTCGACTGTGCCGACCAGAACTGCTTCGGCGACCCGGCTTGTCCCGACCAGCCGCTCTACGCGGCACCGGTCGAAGACGTCTGCGACGACGGCCTCGACAACGATGTCGACGGGGCGGTCGACTGCGCCGACGACGACTGCGCCGACGACCTGAACTGCGCGCAGCCGGCCTACATGGCGCCCATCGAGCGCAACTGTGAAGACGGGTTCGACGACGACGGCGACAACGCGGTCGACTGCGAAGACGACGACTGCTTCGGTGACCCGGCCTGCGGCGGCGAGCTCTACGCGGGGCCGTTCGAAGACGTCTGCGACGACGGCATCGACAACGACGGCGACGGGCTCGTCGACTGCGAAGACCCCGAATGCGAGCGCGACCCGAGCTGCCCGCAGCCGGCCTACATGGGGCCGTTCGAGTGGAACTGCAGCGACGGCGCCGACGATGAAGGCGACGGCCTCGTCGACTGCGAAGACCCCGACTGCGACTTCGATCCGGCCTGCGGTGGTCAGCCCGAGTACGCGGCCCCGTTCGAGGGCGACTGCGCCGACGGCGTCGACAACGACGGCGACGGGGCCGTCGACTGCGACGACACCGACTGCCAGGGCAGTTCCCCTTGCGGGGCCGTGCCCATGTACGGCGTGCCGCCGGTCGAAGCCGATTGCGACGACGGCGTCGACAACGACGGCGACGGGCTCACCGACTGCGAAGACGAAGACTGCCTGCCGAGCTGCCAGGAACTCTACGGCGCGCCGCCTCAGGAAGCCGACTGCACCGACGGCGTCGACAACGACGGCGACGGCTTCACCGACTGCGAAGACTACGACTGCGCCACGAGCCCCGATTGCGGCGCGCAGCCCGAATACGCGGCGCCGTTCGAAAGCGATTGCGACGACGGCATCGACAACGACGGCGACGGGCGCACCGATGCCGCCGACCCCGATTGCCAGGCGCAGCCGCTCTACATGGCTCCCTGAGCGGTTGCCGTGAACCGGCCGGACGCCCCGCGCACCGTGCCCGAGCCGTTGCGCGCGGGCGCCCGCGCCCCGGTTGCCACGCCTCGTCCCACCCGTACCCCCTTGGGGCCCGTTTCCGCGTTTCCGGCCGCGCATGCGGTGCGGTCTGCCCATGGGTCCGCCGGGTTGCGCGGGAGCGGTGGCGGGCCGGGGCCGTGGCGGCCAGAATGACATCCCGGGCTCGGCCCGTCGGGAGACACACGCCATGCTGAAACTGCTGCAACAATACGGTTTTCGGCCTCGCGCCGCGGTCTGGGAACTGACGCTCGCGTGCAACCTGCGCTGCCGCCACTGCGGCTCGCGCGCCGGCAAGGCCCGGGCCGACGAGATGCCCACGCCGCGGGCGTTGAAGCTCTGCCACGAACTCGCCGACCTCGGCTGCAAGCGCATCACGCTCGGCGGGGGTGAGCCCACGCTGCACCGCGACTGGCCCATGATCGCGTCCACGCTGGTCGGGCGCGGCATCCTCGTCAACATGACCACGAACGGGCTCAACTGGAGCGAGACGCTGGCCCAGCAGGTCAAGGCCTTCGGCCTCGAAAGCGTCTGCTTCAGCATCGACGGGTTGCGCGAGACGCACGAGTACGTACGGCGCGTGCCGGGCCACTTCGACAAGATCCTCGACGCCCTCGACATGTGCCGCGGCATGGGCATCCGCACGAGCGTCATCACCACCATCAACAAGCGTTGCGTGCCCGAGCTGCTGCCGTTGCGCGACGTGCTCGAAGCCCACGACGTGCGCTCGTGGCAGCTGCAACTGGGCAACCCCACCGGCAACATGGCCGACAACCGCGACCTCGTCATCGAGCCCGAAGACGTCCTCGACATTGTGCCGCTCGTGGCGAAACTGCGCCGCGAGAGCAAGCGGCCGCGCGTCTACGTCGGCGACAACATCGGCTACTACGGCGACCTCGAACAGGATTTGCGCGACCAGAAGAGCGTCATCCCGTTCTGGGTGGGCTGTCGCGCCGGCTGCCAGGTCATCGGCATCGAGAGCAACGGCAACATCAAGGGCTGCCTGTCCCTGCCTTCCTCCATGAACAACGTCGACCAGTTCGTCGAGGGCAACGTGGCCGACAAGCCGCTGGCCGAGGTGTGGTTCGACCCCGACAAGTTCGCCTACAACCGCAAGTTCAAAGTCGAGAACCTGGGCGGCTTCTGCCGCAGCTGCGAGTACGCCGAAATCTGTCGCGGCGGCTGCTCGTGGACGTCGTTCGCGCACACCCTCGGGCAGCACGACAACCCCTACTGCTACCACCGGCAACTCGCGCTCAAGCGCCAGACCCAGCCGGCCGCCGAGCCACTCACCCCCAACGCCTGAACGGCCGGGCGGGGATGCACTCTCCGTTTGGCAGCACCGTTGAATGCGATTCGGGCGCCGACTGGTTCGGCGGCGTCAGGCGTGAATGGCGCGCTTGTCGACGTCGAGGGCGGCTTCTTTGAGGGCCTCGGCCAGCGTCGGGTGGGCGTGCATGGTGCGCGCAAGGTCTTCGGCCGAAGCCGAAAACTCGATGGCCAGAACGGCCTCGGCAATGAGGTCGGAGGCGCGCGGCCCGGCGATGTGCACGCCGAGCACGCGGTCGGTCTCTGCGTCGGCAACGATCTTGACGAGGCCCTCGGCGCTGCCGAGCGAGAGCGCGCGGCCGTTCGCGCGGAACAGGAAGCGCCCGACGCGCACGTCGAGACCGCGTTCCTTGGCGTCGTCTTCGGACAGGCCGACACAGGCGAGCTCGGGGTGCGTGTAGACCACGCTCGGGATGGCGGCCGCGTTGACGTGGCCGGGCTTGCCAGCCAGCAACTCGGCCACCGCGACCCCTTCTTCCGCGGCCTTGTGGGCCAGCATGGGCCCCGCCACGGCGTCGCCGATGGCGCGGATGCTCGGCACGGCCGTCGTGAACGTGGCGTCGACGGGGATGCGGCCGTCGGGGGCGAGCGCGATGCCGAACTCGGTGAGCCCGAGCCCGGCCGTGCGCGGCCGGCGCCCCACGGCGACGAGCACGCGGTCGCCCGTCAGCGTCGACTCGCCCCCCTTCGCCGACGTGACGGTGAGTTGTACGCCCGCTTCGCCGACGCTGGCGGCCGTGACGCGCGTGTCGAGCAGGATGTCGAGCCCCTGGGCCTTGAGCGCCCGCTGCAACGCCTGGGCGACCTGGCGGTCGGCAAACGGCAGCAGCCGAGGCAGCAGTTCGACGACGGTGACCCTGGCCCCGAGCCGGCGCCACACGCTGCCGAGTTCGAGTCCCACGGCCCCCGCCCCGACGACGATGAGGTGGTCCGGCACGGTCGGGAACGCCAGCGCCTCGGTGGACGTGACGACCCGCTCGCCGTCGAACGGCAGGAACGGCAGTGCGACGGGGGCGCTGCCCGGCGCGAGCAGCAGGTGGCGTGCCGCGACGTCGACCGGCTCGCCGTCCGCCGGCACGACGCGCAGGAGCTGCGGGCCCGCCAGCGTCGCCCGCCCGCGGATGACCTGCACGCGATTTTTCTTCAGCAGCTGGGCCACGCCACCCGTGAGCTGCGCCACGATGTCGGCCTTGCGCTGCAACATGCGCGCGAGGTCGAGGCCGGGCGCGGGTACCGTGACGCCGTGTTCGGCCGCGTGTTGCCGTACGGTTTCGTAGAGTTCGCTCGATTCGAGCAGCGCCTTCGACGGGATGCAACCCCAGTTGAGGCACGTGCCGCCGAGGACCGGCTGTTCTTCGACGATGGCCGTCTTGAGACCCAGTTGGGACGCGCGGATGGCCGCCACGTAGCCGCCGACCCCGGCGCCGACGATGGCCAGATCCAGGTTTGCCGCGGTTGTTGCCATGATGTTGCCTCGCCTGACCGCCCGCGATCGCCGCGGACCGAGGCAGGCTAAGGGCCACGGCGCGGGCTGTCAACGGCCGGAAGCGGCCTCCGAATCGTCGGGCCTCCTGTCGGCCGCGTCGGCCCGACGATGTGGGGCGTCCACAGGGCGTTGACAGCGGGGGGTCCGGCGTGCTAGGTTCCGCCCCCCGTTGACGGGGCGCGGTGCTTCGGGGCACCGGCCAGGCACGAGGAGGTTTCCGTGGCTCACCACAAGCAGGCCCTCAAGCGCTATCGCCAGTCCGAGCGGCGCCGGGTGCACAATCGCTACTACCGCCGCACGCTGCGCACTATCGTAAAAGATCTCGAAACCAAAGCCGAAGACAAGAAGGCCGACGGGCTTGCCGAAGCGCTTCGCGACACCACGGCCTACGTGGCGCGCGCGGCGGCCAAGGGCATCATCCCGAAGCGGCGCGCCTCGCGGAAGATCTCCCGCCTGATGCGCAACATCAAGCCCCAGGCCTGACGTCCTCCGTCACGCCCCACCGTCTTGTCCGTGCTGCCCGCCTGGCCCCCTCCAGGGGTTTCCGCAGTCGTCTGTCCAGCCGTTCTCGACCTTCCGCCACACGCGGCATCCGACGTCCGATCCGCCGCTCGATGGCGAACGGGAGCGGAGCGAGGCGTGCCGCGGGGTGGCGGGGCCTGTGGGGTGTGAGCGCTTGGGGGGGCGCGTCGGCGGGGCGGGGGAGGGCGCCTCGGGGCGCCGCTACCGGGCCGCCCCGTCGCAGTAGAGCTCGACGAATTCGTAGATGTAGTTGCCGCTGCCCGGACCTTCGCAGAACTCGCTGATGAACGGCCCGAGCCCGGCCGCCGGCAGGATGGAGGCGCCCGGGGTCGCGTCGGTGGGCGCCGTGAGCCGGGCCCAACTCGAATCTTGGCCAGCCGGAGCCGCGCCGTCGAGGCGCTGGTAGCAATCGGTGCCCGACCGGATGGCCACCGTAGGCCCGTCGACCGTTGCGCCGAGCGCGTCGCGCAATTCGTAGGTTTCGTCGCCGTTCATGCTGGGCCACTGGTCGGCGCCGTTGAAGTACACCACGGTGTCGGCGAGCGTCACGGCGTAGTGCGTCTCGAAGGCTTCGCGTGTGGCGTTACGCCCCACGATGAGGTAGCCGCCGCCCGCCACCACCGTGCCGGCCGGGACGGTGAAGGTGCGGGCCGAATTCGTCTGCACGAGCGCGTAGCCGGAGAGGTCGCAGTCGGCCTGGGCCGTCTGACAGGGCGGCAGCGGGCGGCACTGCGGGTCGGCGCAGTCGGTGAGCCCGTCGCCGTCGTTGTCGAACTCGTCTTCGCACAGGCCCTCGTCGTTCTCGGGCTGTTCGCTGCACGCGCTGAGCGCCGGGTTGGCGTAGCAGCCCGGGTCGCCGCAGTCGACGAAGCCGTCACCGTCGTTGTCGAGGTCGTCGCTGCACGCGTCGTCGCTGTTTTCGGGCGGGCAGGCGGCATTCGTGGCGCAATCGGAATCGAGGCAGTCGATGCGGCCGTCGCCGTCGTTGTCGAAGCCGTCGTCGCAGGCGATGTGGCTCTCGTTTTGGCCCGTGTCGGCGCAGTAGCCGAGGCCGTCGCAGCCGTTGTCGTCGCAGTCGACGTAGCCGTTGTAGTCGTCGTCGAGCCCGTTGGAGCAGAGTTCGACCGTGTCTTCGGCGCCGAGCTGTACTTCCGGCCGGCAGACGCTCGTCCCGGCGCAGGGCCGTTCGAGGCAATCGGTGCGGCCGTCCATGTCGTTGTCGATGCCGTCGCCGCATTCGTCGTCGGAGTCCTCGTTGCCGCAAATCGTGCTGCCCGGGTCGGCGCACGAGTTGTCCTGGCAGTCGATGAACCCGTTGCAGTCGTTGTCGAACCGGTCGGCGCAGGAGAGGTCGCCGGTCTCGGCGAAGCGCTCGTCGGGCGGCGGGCAGGCCATGCAGCCGTCGTCGCTGTCGGTGGCGCCGTCGCAGTCGTTGTCGATGCCGTCGGTGCATTCGATCCAGGTGCGTTCGGGGCCGCTCGGCGTGCAGACCGGCACATCGACGCCCTGGTCGGGCGGCACGTCGACGGCCACGTCGAACGGCGGGATGTCGACCGGCACGTCGGGCGTTGCGTCGACCGCGTCGGGCCCGGGCACGTCGGGCCAAACCATGTCAAAGCCGGGCACGTCGGGGCCGGGCACATCGGGACCCGGCACGTCGGGGCCGGGCACGTCAACGCCGGGCACGTCGGGGCCGGGCACGTCGGGGAGCACCGTGTCGGGGCCGGGCACGTCGGGGACGATGGCATCGGGCCCGGGCACGTCGGGGATGATGGCGTCGGGCTCGGGCACGTCGGGGAGGATGGCGTCGGGCTCGGGCACGTCGGGGCCGGGCACGTCGGTCGGCGGAACGTCGGCGTGGACGTCGGGCGGCGCGGTGTCGCCGCTGGGCATGTCGGGCGGCGCGGTGTCGCCGGCGGGCGTGTCGGGGGGCGGCGCGGTGTCGCCGGTGGGCGTGTCGGGCGGCGCGGGCGTATCGCCGGTGGGCGTGTCGGGAGGAGCGGGCGTGTCGGGCGTGAGATCGGGGACGATGTCGGGGACGAGGTCGCCCTGGCCGTCGGGGCCGACTTCGGCCAGCGCGTCGCCCGTGCCGTCGGGGGTGGTGTCGCCCGGTCCAGGCGTGTCGCCGTTCGTGTCGGGCGTCTCTCCGCCGGCGCTGATGCTGTCACCGCCGCAGGCGGCGAGCGTGAGCGCCAGGAGTGCCGGTAGAACGTGCCAAAGTGCCGCTCGTCTCATCGTGTCCCCCATCGGCCGGGTCGGCGGGGCGACGCTGCGCGCGCTGCGTGCGACCGGCAGACACCCCGGTCGGCCCGGCAGTCTGCCCCGGATGGTAGCAGAGCGCGGCCCGCCAGGGCAAACCGGCGGGGTCGCCCCAGTCCGCCGGGTCGCCTGGCCGGCCGCGGCGGCCCGCCGCCTCGGCGGCGCTTGATCTGGCTCGCGTTTCGGGTAGGCTCCCCGCGGCACAGGGAGGGAACGCCCCATGAGTGAGCCAGCGCCGCGGGTCCCGGAGGCCGAAGCGGCTCTCGATGCCGTTGCGCACGAACTGGGTCTGCAGCGGCGCCAGGTTGCCGCGGTCGTCCGGCTCGTCGCCGAGGGCAACACCGTCCCGTTCATCGCGCGCTACCGCAAGGAAGCCACCGGCGAACTCGACGAGGTACAGATTCGGGCCGTGGCCGAACGGCACGCCTACCGCGAGGCACTTGCGGCCCGGCGCCAGGCGCTCATCGAGAGCCTCGGCGAACGCGGGCTGCTCACGCCCGAGCTGCACGCGGCGCTCCTCGCCGCCGACACGAAGGCGGCGCTCGAAGATCTGTACCTGCCGTTTCGGCCCAAACGCCGCACCCGGGCGGCCATCGCGCGCGAGCGCGGCCTCGCGCCCCTTGCGGAGCGCATCCTGGCGGAGCCGCTGCAAGGCGACCCCGAACGCGAGGCGGCGGCCTTCGTCGACGCCGAGGCGGGCGTGCCCGACGCGGCCGCGGCGCTCGGCGGTGCCTGCGACATCGTGGCCGAGACCGTCGCCGAGCGGGCCGACGTGCGCGCCGTCGTGCGCGAGGCGCTCACGAGCCATGGCCGGCTCGCGGTGGCGCTCAACCCGCGCGCCCCGGGCGACACCAGCAACTACGCGGGCTTCGACAACGCCCGCGAGGCGCTTGGCACGGTGCCGTCGCACCGCTACCTGGCGATTTGCCGCGGCGAGCGCGAAGGGGCGCTGCGCGTGCACCTCGACATCGACGAGGAACGGCTCGCGGCGCTCCTGCTCTCGCGGGTCGGGCTCAAGGCCGCCTCGCCGTTTGCCGCGTGGCTGCGGGCCGCGGTCGTCGATGGGCTCGGCCGGTTGCTGCTGCCGAGCGTCGGCAACGAGGTGCGCGCCGGTCTCAAGGAGCGAGCCGATCTCACCGCCGTCGGCGTGTTCGCCCGCAACCTCGAAAACCTGCTGCTCGCGGCGCCGCTCGGCGAACGGCCGGTCGTCGGCGTCGACCCGGGGTTGCGCACCGGCTGCAAGGCCGTGGCACTCGACGAAACGGGGCGCCACCGCGGGCATGCGCTGCTCCACCTGCACGCGGGGGCGGCCGCCGCGGCCGAGGCCCGCGAACGGCTGGCCACGCTCGTCGAACGTCACCGGCCCGCGGCCATCGCCGTCGGCAACGGCACGGGCGGGCGCGAAGCCGAGGCCTTCGTGCGCGAGGTCGTGCGGCCGCTCGGCGCGGCGGCCCCGCCGGTCGTGCCCGTCAGCGAGTCCGGGGCCAGCGTCTACAGCGCGAGCGACGTCGCCCGCGCCGAATTGCCCGACCTCGACGTGAGCGAGCGCGGCGCCGTTTCGATCGCGCGTCGGCTCCAGGATCCGCTGGCCGAGCTCGTCAAGATCGAGCCCAAGGCGCTCGGCGTCGGCCAGTACCAGCACGACGTCGACGAGACCCTCTTGCAGGGCAAGCTCGACGAGGTGGTCGAAGATTGCGTCAACCGCGTCGGCGTCGAGGTCAATACGGCGAGTCCGGCGCTGCTCGCGCGGGTCGCCGGCATCGGCCCGGCGCTCGCCCGGCGCATCGTCGAGCACCGCCAAACGAACGGCGTGTTCCGCTCGCGGCGCGAACTGCGCGAGGTGAGCGGGCTCGGGCCGCGCACCTTCGAGCAGGCCGCGGGCTTTCTGCGCGTGCGCGGCGGCAGCCACCCGCTCGATCGCTCCGCGGTGCACCCCGAGCGCTACGCCCTCGTCGAGCGCATGGCCAAGGACGTCGGCGTGCCGCTCGCCGAACTCGTCGGCAACCCCGAGGTCGCGAAACGCATCCCGCTCGAACGCTACGTCGATGCCGAGGTCGGGCTGCCGACGCTGCGCGACATCGCGGCCGAACTGCAGAAGCCCGGCCGCGATCCGCGGGCCCAGTTCGAGGCTCCGGCCTTTCGCGACGACGTGCGCACCGTGGCCGACCTCAAGGTGGGCATGCAGCTCGCCGGGGTCGTCACGAACGTCACGGCCTTCGGCGCCTTCGTCGACATCGGCGTGCACCGCGACGGGCTCGTCCACGTGTCCGAACTGGCCGACCGCTTCATCCGCGACCCACACGAGGCCGTGCACGTCGGCCAGACGCTCAGCGTGCGCGTGCTCGACGTCGACGGGGCGCGCCAGCGCATCTCGCTTTCAGCCCGCAGCCCCGACGCCGCCCGGCGGCCGGCCGCGGCGGGCCCGCCGCCGGCGCCCGCGGGCGGTCAGCC
>CAYRCM010000176.1:0-12672 GCA_964422715.1 uncultured Myxococcales bacterium
CGCCGCCAGCGCGCGGCACTCCTCGCGCTCGTGGCACTCAGCGCCGCGGCGCTGCTCGCCCCCGCCGCGCCGCACGCCCAGGCCCGGCCGCGGGTGGCTCCGCCGGCCGCCAAGGAGCGCGTCGAAGCCCAGTCGTTTGTGTTGCGCGATGCCGCGGGCCGGCTGCGTGGGGCTTGGGCCGTCGCGCCGGATGGCACGGTGCGGCTGCACCTCGCCGACCCGCTCGGCAAGACCCGTGCGGCCCTCGGGCTCGCGGCCGACGGTCGCCCCGGTCTCGTCCTGAACGACGCCGCCGAGACCCCGCGCGCCGGGCTCTTCGTTGGCGGCGACGGGGTGCCGAGCCTGGGCCTGCGCGCGGCCGACGGCGTGCTGCGGCTGGCACTCGGGCTCTTTCGCGACGGCCGGGCGAGCGTGCTGCTGCGCGACGCCAAGGCCCAGGCGCGTGCCGAGCTCTCGGTCACGGCCACGGGCGGGGCCGACCTCGAGTTCCCCGGCTCGGCGGAGCCTGCCGAGGCGCCCGGCAAGTAGCGGGCCCGCGACACCCCCCGCGCTTGACCCCAATTCCCCACCTATCTCCCGTTTCGCGAGCGGATCCGGGCCCAATTGCGGTGTCGGCTGCACCAATTTGGTGCTCGACGTGGCGCTGCCACGCCTCCGCCCAAATCGGCTTGCCTCCTTGCACTTGGACCCGCCTCCACTCGCTCGGACCAAGTCGCAGGTGGGGAATTGGGGTTGACCCGCGCTTCGCGCCGGGTAGAGTCTCGCGCCGACGCCGCGGCCGACCCGCTCCCGGGCCGCGCCGGGCGCCCCCGCCGTTCGGAGGTTCCTCTTGCCGCGCTGGGCCCAGATTGTCCTCTTCCTCGTCGTCGCCATCGCCATCTGGAGCGGGCTGCACGTCTACGTGTTCCGCCGCCTCGTGACGTACCTCGAACCGGGCCCGCGGCTGCGCCTCGGGCTCAAACTGGCGTTCATCGCGCTCGCGGCGCTCTTCCCGCTCACGCAAATCCTGGCGCACGCGTTTCATGCCCCGGCCGTCAAGCCCCTGCTCTGGGTGGCCTACGTCTGGATGGGGCTCGTGACCTTGCTGTTCTGCCTCGTCGTGTCCCTCGATCTCGGCTTCGGCGCGGCCTGGCTCGGCCGACGGCTCGCCGGCGCGGGCCCGGCGTCGCCTACGGCGCTGGCCGGTTGGCGCCGCCCCGCCATGCTCGCCGCCCTCGGGTTGGCGATGGGGGCCGCCGCCTTTGCCTACTGGCGGGCCGCGGCCCCGCCGCTCGTCCGCGAAGCCACCGTTGCGCTGCGCGGCCTTGCGCCGGCGCTCGACGGGCTGCGCGTCGTGCAGTTGTCCGACCTGCACGTCGGACACCTCACGGGCGCCGATTTCGTGGCCCGCACCGTGCAGCAGGTGAACGCGCTGGCGCCCGACCTGGTGGTCATCACCGGCGACCTCATCGACGAGCCTGTGGCGCAGCTCGGGCCCGCCCTCGATGCGCTCGCGGGGCTGAAGCCGCGCCTCGGGGTGTACGCCACGGTCGGCAACCACGAGATGTACGCCGACCCCGCCAACTTCGAGCGCGCCCTCGAAGAGCGCGGCATCCCCGTGTTGCGCCAGCGCCACGTCGTGCTGGCCGACGCGCTGGTCCTGGCCGGGGTCGACGACCCCGAGGCGCTCGGCGGGCTCTCGCTGCCCGAAGCGCAGCGGCGGGCGCTTGCCGGGGCCCCCGCCGGGCTGCCGGCCGTGCTGCTCTCACACCGCCCCGTGGCCGTGGCCGAGGCCGCGCGAAGCGGCGTCGCGCTCATGCTGGCGGGGCACACGCACGGCGGGCAGCTGCCGCCCTTCCACGTGTTGTCGCGGCTCGTGCACCGCTACATGCGCGACCTGCACGCGGTGGGCGACCTCACGCTCTACGTGAGCCGCGGTACGGGCACGTGGGGGCCGCCCATGCGGCTTTTTGCGCCCCCTGAGATCGCCACGCTCGTCTTGCGGGCGGCCCCCCGCGCACCCGTCGCGGCCACGGCCGACGCCACACCCGAGCGGTGAGTGCAGGAGCCGATTCCCATGCCGCATCCGGCGCTTGATCTTTCCGGCGAACAGGACAAGGCTATGCCGACGCGCGGGCGGCGCCGCTGCTGCACCCGCGCGAGGGAGTGCGTTCGATGGTGACCGTGACCGAGATCAGCGCGGCGAACGACCGAATCGTTCAGTTCCAGGAAGCCTACCCCGAGAAGTTTGTGCGCCCCGCGCAGATCTTCTCGCGCATCGAGCCGGGCGATCACATCTTCCTCGGCACGGCCTGCGGCGAGCCCCAGTTCCTGGTCCAGGCGCTCATCGATTACGTGCAGGCGAACCCCAAGGCGTTTTTCGACGCCGAGGTGCTGCAAGTCTGGTCGCTCGGCCTGACCCCCTACGCCGACGAGAAGTTCCGCAGCAATTTCAGGCTCAACTCGTTCTTCATCGGCCCCAACAGCCGCGATGCCGTCAACCGCGGCGCGGCCGACTATGCGCCCATCTTCCTCTCCGAGGTGCCGCGCGCCCTCTACCGCGGGCTCGTCCCGGTCGACGTGGCGCTCGTGCAGACGTCGCCGCCCGACCAGCACGGCCACTTGAGCCTCGGGGTCAGCGTCGACATCGTCAAGGCGGCCGTCGAGGTGGCGCGCACGGTGGTCGTGCAGATCAACCCGCGCATGCCGCGCGTGCACGGCGACACCTTCATCCACCTCGAAGACGTCGACTTCGCGGTGGTCCACGACGAGCCGCTGCTCGAATACCCCGCCATGGTGCCCGACGAAATCAACGTGCGCATCGGCGAATACGTGTCGCGCATCGTGGCCGACGGCGACACCATCCAGGTCGGCTACGGGGCCATCCCAAACGCCATCATGGCGCGGCTCGGCAACAAGAGGCACCTCGGCGTCCACACCGAACTGCTCTCCGACGGGCTCGTGAGCCTCATGCGTTCGGGCGTCGTCGACAACTCGCGGAAAACCATCGACCGGCACAAGACGGTGGCGAGTTTCTGCATGGGGCGGGCCGACACCTACCGGTACATCCACGACAACCCGGCCGTCGAGTTCCAGCCGGTCGACTACACGAACAACCCGCTCACGATTGGCCGCATCCAACACATGACGGCCATCAACACGGCGCTGCAGATCGACCTCACGGGCCAGTCCACGGCCGATTCCATCGGGCACACGTTCTTCAGCGGTATCGGTGGGCACGCCGACTTCATGCGCGGCACGGTGCTCGCCCCCGGCGGCAAGACCATCCTCGCCTTGCCCTCCACGGCTGAGCACGGCGATGTCTCGCGCATCGTCACGGAGTTGCACCCGGGCGCCGGCGTCACGCTCACGCGCGGCGACACGCGCTACGTCGTCACCGAATACGGCATCGCGTACCTACACGGCAAGAACATCCGCGAACGCGCCATGGAACTCATCGCCATCGCGCACCCCAAGTTCCGCAGCCGGCTCATCGACGAGGCCAAGCGCCACCACCTCATCTACCAGGACCAGGCGTTCGTGCCCGGGCGGCGCGGCGAATACCCCGAGGAACTCGAATCGCACCGCACGACCCGCACGGGCCTGCACCTGCTCCTGCGCCCCGTGCGCATCAGCGACGAGCCGCTGCTCAAAGACTTCTTCTACGCCGTCTCCGACCAGACCATCTATCGCCGCTTCATCTCGGCCCGGCGCGACATGCCACACGAGCGGCTGCAAGAGTTCGTCGTCATCGACTACACGAAAGAGATGGTCATCCTGGCCGTCCTGGAAGAGGAGGAACGCGAGATCGTCGTCGGGGTCGGCCAATACGGCGTCATGCCCGATCGCCACTCGGCCGAGGTGGCGTTCGTCGTGCGCGACGACCACCAGCAGCAGGGCGTCGGCACCGAACTCGTGCGCTACATCACCTACCTCGCCAAGAAAAACGGCCTCCTCGGGTTCACGGCCGAAGTGCTGGTCGGCAACGAGCCCATGCTCCGGCTGTTCGAGAAGATGGGCTTCAACATCACCAAGAAGCGCGGCGAGGGCGTCTTCGAACTGACCATGAGTTTCTGAGGTTGAGCATGCCAGCGAATCCAACGGCTATGGAGTCCCTGTTCCGACCGCGTGGCATTGCCGTGGTCGGGGCCTCGTCCAATCCCCAAAAGGTCGGCAGCAAGATCGTCAGCAACATCCTGGCGGGCGGCTACGAAGGACGGGTGTACCCGGTCAATCCCAAGGGCGGCGACGTGCTCGGCCTGCCCGCGGTGACGAACCTGCGGGCCATCGACGGGCCCGTCGACGTGGCCGTCATCGTGGTGCCGGCCAACGCCGTCTACGCGGCCCTCGAAGACTGCGCCGCGCGCCACGTGCCGGTGGCGGTGGTCATCTCGTCGGGCTTCTCCGAGGTCGGCAACAGCGAGGAAGAACGGCGCATCGCGGCCTTCGCGCGCGAGCACGGCATCCGGCTCGTCGGGCCCAACGTGTTCGGCTTCTACAGCGCCGCGAGCCGGCTCAACGCCACCTTCGGGCCGGCCGACATCCGCCCCGGCAACGTGGCCATCATCACGCAGAGCGGCGCCATCGGCATCGCCATGATCGGCAAGACGGCTGCCGACCATCTGGGGCTGTCGGCCATCGTGTCGGTGGGCAACAAGTGCGACGTCGACGAGGCCGATCTCGTCGACTACCTCGTCGAAGACCCGGCCACCGGCATCATCCTCATGTACATCGAGGGGGTGAAAGACGGGCGCCGGCTCATCGCTTCGCTGCAGGCGGCCACGCGGCAGAAGCCCATCATCGTCATCAAGTCGGGCCGCTCGCAGCGCGGCGCCGTCGCCGTGGCCTCGCACACCGGCTCGCTCGCGGGCTCCGACGAGGTGTTCGACGCCATCATGCGCCAGTGCGGCGTGTTGCGCGCCGAGAGCATCCAGGAAGCGCTCGACTGGTCGCTGTTCCTCAGCCGTTCGGCGCCGCTCAGCGGCGAGAATACGGTCATCGTCACGAACGGCGGCGGCATCGGGGTTCTCGCCACCGACGCCTGCGAAAAGTTCGGCGTGAAACTCTACGACAACCTGCCCGTGCTGCGCGAAGCCTTCGCGTCGGCCACGCCCGACTTCGGCTCGGTCAAAAACCCCGTCGATCTCACGGGTCAGGCGAGCGGCCTCGACTACCAGAAGGCGCTCGAAGCCGCCCTTGCCTCGCCGCACATGGACGCGGTCATCGCGCTCTACTGCGAAACGGCGCTCATCTCGCAGGAGCAACTGAAGTCGGTCATCCAGAACGCCTACAAGGGCTTCTTGGCCAAGAAACCCGTGGTGTTCTCCATGTTCGGCGGCGAACGGCTCAACCGCTGCACCGCCGAGTTGCGCCAGGAGGGGGTGCCCGTCTTCGGCGAGGTCTACGACGCCGTGAGCTGCCTCGGCACGCTCGTGCGCAGCACGGCGCGGCGGTGCGCTGACTCCGGCGAATTCCCGAGCGCCCCCGTCGACACCGCCACCATCGACCGCGTGGCCGCCGGGGCGCTCGCGGCCGGCCGCCGCTTCCTGCTCGCCCCCGAGGCGCAGCAGGTCATGCGCGCCGCCGGCCTGCCGCTGCCCCAATCGGGCATCGCGAAAAGCCTGACGCAGGTCATCGAACTCGCCGAGCAGATTGGCTATCCGGTGGTCCTCAAGGTCGTCTCCAAAGACATCCTGCACAAGAGCGATGCGGGTGGCGTCGCCCTCGACCTCGTCGACCGCCAGGAAGTCATGGACGCGCACCAGGCCATCGTGGCGAGTTGCCGCAAGTACAACCCGCGCGCCACCATCGAAGGCTTCGAAGTCTCGCAGATGGTCGAGAAGGGCGTCGAGACCATCATCGGCGCCCGCAAAGACAAGACGTTCGGGCCCATCATCATGTTTGGCCTCGGCGGCATCTACGTCGAGGTCATGAAAGACGTCTCGTTCCGCAGTTGGCCCGTCACGCTGCGAGAGGCCGACGAAATGGTGGGCGAGATCAAGTCGTACCCGCTGCTGCTCGGCGTGCGCGGCGAAAAGCGCAAGGACATCCCGCGCATCCTCGACGCCATCGTGCGGGTCGGCACCATCATCGAACGCTGCCCGGCGGTGACCGACATCGAGGTCAATCCGCTCGTGGCCTACGAGCAGGGCGAAGGCGCCATCGTGCTCGACGCCCGCATCCTCGTCGCCCCCTAGGCGCGCGGCGCGGCTGGCGGACGGATAGGGCTCACAAGGAACGAACCGTTTCGGTCATTTTGATAAGGAGCGAGACCCATGAGCAGAATCGTCATCGCGTCCATGAGAGAAGATGCCGGCAAAACCGGGCTCGTCGTCGGGCTTGCGCAGGTCGCGGGGCGGCCCTTTGGGTACCTCAAACCGTTTGGCGACCGGCTCGTGTACCGCAAGAAGGCCGTGTGGGACCACGACTGCGCGGTCGTCGTCTCGGCCTTCGCGCTGCGCGAACAGGCCCACGAACTCACGATTGGCTTCGAGCAGCAGAAACTGCGCTACATGTACGACAAGGCCGCCATCGAAGAACGGCTGCGCGCCATGGCCGCGCGGGCCGAGAGCGAGCGCGACGTGCTCTTCATCGAGGCCGGCCAGGACCTCTGCTACGGCAGCTTCGTGCACCTTGACGCGCTCACGTTGGCGCGCCAGACCGGGGGCAAGCTCGTCGTCGTCGTCGCCGGCGACGACAGCCGCATGCTCGACGAACTGGCCTTCCTCAAGCGCAACGTGGCACTTGCGGGCGTGCAGTTCGGCGGCATCGTGGCCAACAAGGTGCGCAACCTCGAAGACTTCCGTGACACGGTGCTGCCCGAAATCGAGGCGCTCGGCATCCCGGTCTTCGGCACCCTGCCGCTCGAACTCGAGTTCGAGTCCACCACCGTCGACTACTATGCGCAGCGGCTCATGACGCGCGTGCTGTGCGGCGAGGCGGGCCTTGGGCGCAAGGTGCGCCACGTGTTCGTCGGCGCCATGTCGGCGGCGAAGGCCCTCGAACACCCGCTGTTCCAGAAAGAGGGCAAACTCGTCATCACGGGCGGCGACCGCGACGACATGCTGCTTGCCGCGCTCGAAACGCACGCCGTGGCCGTGCTGCTCACGAACAACGTCATGCCGCACCCGAGCATCCTGGCGAAGTTCAGCGAACGCGGCCTGCCGCTGCTGCTGACCCCGCGCGACACGCTCACCGCCGTCACCGACTTCCAGGCCGTCGACGCGCTGCTCACCCCCGACGACAAGGCCAACATCGCGCTCTGGAAGGAACTCGTCGGCAAGCACGTCGACATCGAGAAACTGCTCGCGTAGCCGCTGCCTCCCCGGCCGCACGCGGAGCGCGCCTCGGGGGCTCGGGCCTCGGCCGCTCGCTGTCCTGCGGAGCGCGCTGGACAGCCGCATGCGGTCGCGTACACTCTCCTTGGCCTTCCGCGAGGCGGGCACGGCAGCCTCGGCCCGGCAGGGAGCACGATCCGCTGCGCCTTCCCGATTCAATCTCGGCCGGTGGCCACCGGGCGTTCGCGGCCGCCTGGGAACGGAACGCGAAATGGATGCAGCCTCGGCAGCCCTCCTGAAGAGCATCGGCCTCAAGGGCTTCCTGTCGTTCGGGCCCGACCTCGTAACGATCCCGCTCACACCGCTGAACGTCATCATCGGGCCGAATGGCTCAGGCAAGTCGAACCTCGTCGAGGCCGTTTCGGTTCTGCGGGCCGTTCCGCGCGACCTGCCGTTGCCCATCCGGCGCGGCGGCGGGGTGCGGGACTGGCTCTGGAAGGCCGCCGATGGTCGCATTGCGGGCGATGCCACCATCGAAGCCGTGTTCGGCGAGGGACGGGTGGCCGTGGCCGAGCAGGGCGCCCCCGCCGTCCGCTATCGACTGGTGTTCGGCGTCGAGGGGGACTCCTTCGTCGTCGTTGACGAGCGCGTCGAGAATGAAAGGGCGCAGCCCGGCTGTCCCAAGCCATACTTCTACTTCGGGTATGAAACCGCGGGCCCCATGTTGAACATGGGCGGCAAGCGTGGCAGCCGCAAGTTGCGCCGCGAGGACATCGACCCGATGCAGTCGATCCTGTCGCAGCGACGCGATCCGGATGCCTATCCGGAGCTGACGCGCCTCGCCGACCTCCTCCGCCGGATCGCCATCTACCGCAGCTGGCACTTTGGCCCCGAGTCGACGCTCCGCGCGAGCTGTCGAGCGGATGTACGGACCGACACGCTGTCCGAGGAATTCGACAACCTGCCCGCGCGGCTGGCCGTGCTGAAGCGCGATCCCGCCGTGAAGAGGCGGCTGCTCGAACGGCTGGCCGATCTCGCCCCAGGCTACGACGACATCGAGGTCGTTCCTGAGGGCGGCATGCTCCAACTGTATCTGAGCGAGAGCGGCCGTATGGTGCCGGCCCGACGCCTGTCGGACGGCACTCTGCGATTCCTCTGCCTGCTCGCGATTTTGCTCGACCCGACCCCGCCGCCGCTCCTGGCCATCGAGGAGCCGGAACTTGGCCTCCATCCGGACGTGTTCCCCACGCTTTGCGACCTGATGGTCGAGGCGAGTGCCGCTTGCCAACTCATTGTCACAACGCATTCGACGCAACTTGTTGACGCCCTGACCGGACAGGCCGATTCCGTGTTGGTCTGCGAAAAGCGTGACGACGCCACCCGGATCACCCGCCTCACGCAGGAGGAGGTGGACCGCTGGCGCCAGCACGGTAGCCTCGGGACACTGTGGATGAACGGACACCTCGGGGGGACGCGGTGGTAGGGCAGCCCGAATCTCGCCTCTTCGTGGAGGGCGGTGGCGACGACAACGCGGCGCTGAAAACGCGTTGCCGCAGGGCCTTCTCGACGCTGCTCGAGGCGGCGGGCCTCAAAGGTCGCATGCCGCGGATCGTGGCCTGCGGCGGCCGTCGTCAGGCGTACGAAGCGTTCTGTACTGCGCTGTCGGACCCGGGCTGCGCCGACAAGGCCGTGCTTCTCGTTGACGCCGAGGCCCCCGTCGACGCCCGGACGCCATGGGAGCACGTACGGACTCGTCCCGGCGACGGTTGGGAGAGACCCGTGGGCGCCACCGACGACCAACTCCACTTCATGGTGCAGTGCATGGAGTCGTGGTTCGTGGCGGACCGCCAGACGATGGTGGCCTTCTTCGGCCAAGGTTTCCAGGAGAGCGCCTTGCCGGCTGCGACGGCGGCCATCGAGCGCGTGTCCAAGGAGGACATCCTCAGGCGGATCGAACAGGCCACCCGGGGCGCCAGAAAGAAGGGCGCCTACGACAAAGGCGCGCACTCGTTCCAAATCCTCGCGCGGCTCGATCCGGCCGCCATTCGACGCGCCAGCCAGTGGGCCGATAGGTTCTTCCGGGTGATGGCGCGGAACTCGTAGCACGCCTTCATCGAACGGTCTCGATCCCCCCGGCGCGCCCCGGGCGCGTCCCAGGTCGCAGCCATGAGACGGTCAACGCGGCGGGCACGGGCCTGCCCAATCGCCTGCGCGTGCACCCGTCGGCGGGTGTGGTGGACCGGGCGGCCCAAGCGCCGGAGCCGCGCTGCCGGTCCGGTCGTTGACAACGCGCAGGCGCGCTGCTACAAGCCGCGCCCGCTCTGGGGTGGGCTCCGGCCGCGGTCCTTGCCGTGCAACCGGAGTGGAGGAGCGCCGAACGTGCCGAGCGACGAGCGTGTGGCGAAGTGGGACTTGGCCGGCCGGCCGGCTGAGTGCTGCCGCAGCGACCCGCGGCTGTCCTGCATGTCCGCCCCAAGCCTTGATGGTCCCGTTGCGACCCGCCTGGCCTGCCGAGCGTCCACCGCCGCAACCTCCCGCGGCGGCAGCGCCAGAGAAGACACCCCAACCCTCTCCAACAACCGCTGCACGGAGTGCGGGCTTCGGGCCGGAGAGGAGGAGCCCTGTGGATGAAGGCTGAAGTGAAAACGGCTGTGCGGATTGCGGGTATCGGGTCCTACGTTCCTGAGCGGATCGTGCGCAACGACGACGTGCTGAACCGCCTGAAAACCGCCAGCCAGTCGTACCTGGAGCCCGCGGTGCTGGAGGTCCTGCTGTCCAAGGTCAAGTACAAGTTGGAGAAGGCCGGGTCGGTCGAACGACGCTGGTGCGCGCCCGACGAGTACGGCACCGACATGGCGACGATCGCCGCGCGCCAGGCGCTCGAAGATGCCGGTATGGCGGCTACCGAACTCGACTACATCCTCTACACCGGCATGTCCAAGGCCCTGCTCGAGCCGGCCACCGCCCACATCCTGAAGAACGCCATCGGTGCGACGAACGCGAACGTCCTCGACACGCAGGATGCGTGCGTGAGCTTCATCAAGTCGCTCGAGATCGCGGGCGCGCTCATCGCCACGGGGCTCATTCGCACGGCGCTCGTGGTCTGCGGCGAGCGGACCAGCGACTTCGTCGACCTCGCGTGCAAGACGCCCGACGAGGTCGATTGGAAGTTCGGCTCGCTCATGATCGGCGACGCCGCCGGGGCCTTCGTGCTCCGGGCGACCACGGAGCCGCCGTACGCGTCCGATCCGCGGCACTGGCAGTTCCGCTTCCGGATTCGGCCCGATTCCTGGTCGACCTGCACGGTGGGACTCAACTACCGGCACGGCGAACTCTACCGCCTCCTCTCACACTCGCGGCGCCTGTTCGACCAGGGCCAGGAGGAGGGCAAGGCGCTCATGCGCGAGATTTTCACCGACCCCCTGTTCCAGGGCATGCAGTTCGACAACGTGTTCTGCCACGAGGTGAGCCGGCAGGTGGAGGAGTCGTTCCTCGCGACGCTGGCCGAGTTCGGCGTCGCCATTCCGTCGACGCACCGCTCGTTCTTCCCGGAGTACGGCAACGTCGGGAGCGCCACCCTGCCGGTCGCGGTGCACCTCGCCGTTCGCGAAGAACGGCTGCGCCGAGGCGACATGCTGATCTTCGCCTGTCCGTCGGCGGGCGTGCAGACGGGCGTTTCCATCTTCCGGTACTAGTGTAGTGGAACGCAATGAGCATGCCCCTCTCTCCGGTCCTCGTCACCGCCGGCTGTGTTGCTCCTCCTCGAATTGGCGTTGCCAGTCCTTCGTCGTCGCGCCTCGCCGGCGGCGACGATCCCTCGGAGATAGGGTGCCGCTAATTCCGTTCCACTACACTAGACCGCCCGCCCCGCTCCGAGCTCGCCGGGGGACCGCAGGCTCCCGCCCGGAGCGGTCCGCCACGGCGCGCAGCAGGTTCCGTCGATGAAACTCAAGGGTAAGAACGTGGTGCTGACGGGTGCGTCGCGCGGGCTGGGCCGCCACTTCGCCCGCGCGTTTGCCGAGGCCGGGGCGAGGCTCGTCTTGGTCGCGCGTTCGGAACCGGAACTGCTCGCCTTGCGCGACGAACTGCGGGCGAGCGGGCACCGGGCCGAGGTCGTCGTCGCCGACGTGGCGCGGCCGGAGGCCCCAGCCTTCGTGGTGGGCGAGGCAGAGCAACGCCTCGGGCCGGTCGACGTCCTCGTGAACAACGCCGGCATCGAGGACACCCGCGAATTCCACGAACTCTCCCCGGACGACGTCGAGCGCGTCGTTCGGGTCAACCTGCTCGGCACCCTGCTGCTGACCCGCGCCGTGTTGCCGGGCATGCTCGAGCGCGGCGCGGGTCACGTGCTCAACGTCGCGTCGCTCGCGGGTCTCGCCGGGTCGGCCTGCAATGAGGTCTACAGCGCGACGAAGGCGGGGCTCGTCGTGTTCAGCTCCTGTCTGCGCGCCTCGTACCGCGAGCGCGGCGTGAGCGCCTCGGCCCTCTGCCCGGGTCTGGTGGAGGAGGGCATCTGGGGCAACCTCCACCGCGCAACCGGCGTCCCGCCCGCGTCGTTGCTCGGAGTGTCGCGCGTGCGCGCCGTCGTTCGGGGCGCGCTGCGGGCCGTCGAGAAGGACCTGCCCCTCGTCGTCATCAACCCCAAGCCGGTGCGGCCGCTCCTCGTGCTCAACCTGCTGTTCCCGCGGTTCGCGGAGTGGCTGGCCGAACGCTCCGGCACCCAAGAGATGTTCCGCCGCGTCGGCCGCGCGCAGGCGGCGGCGCGGCGCACCGCCGACCCGGCCGACCGCACGGCGGCCGGCGTGACGGCCTCGGCCGACCCGAGCGCCAGGCGCCCGTAGCCTTCGCACAGACGCTTTGCAGGGCGGGCCCGACAAACCGCCACGGGCAACCCGCGGCCGCGGGCGGCGGCTAGCGCGCGAACTCGGCCAGCCGCAACACCATGGTGGCGCCACAGAGCACGCACGGGGCGGGCACGGCCACGGCCGAGGGGTGCACGCCGCGGTTGCGCGTGACCTGCGGGTCGACGGCCGTGGGGACGAGGTCGAAGCCGCAGCGCGGGCAGCGTGCCTGCCAAAGCCGCAGGCCGTCGCGGATGGTGGGGCTCACCCAGACCGGCAGCGGCGCCGCCGGGCTGATGCGCACGGCCACCTTGGCGCCCGTCTTGAGCGCCGGGTCGACCTGCGAATCGGTGAGCAACGTGCCCGTATAGCTGCCGCCGAGTTCGGGGTCGCTGCCGCCGAGCCGCACCCAGAGCTGTTCGTGGGCTTTCCCGCCCGGATGGAGGAACAGCGCTTCGAGGTCGTCGGGGTAGCTCGCGTGGAAGCGCCGCGCGAGCGCCGGCTCATGGCGCCACGGCCGCTCGGTCGGGGCCGCGGGGGCCGCTGCGGCCGCCGGGCGGCCGGCCTGTGCCGGG
>CAYRCM010000177.1:0-12516 GCA_964422715.1 uncultured Myxococcales bacterium
GCGTCGGCGTGCGGCGCATCGCGCGCGGCCGCTTCGAGCGCCCGGCGCGCGGCGGGCGTTGCGATTTGCGTGAGCGCCGCGGCCGACGCGCTGCGTACCCAGCGGCTGTCGTCGGTGGCGAGCGCCCGCGCCAGGGCGGCCTCGCGCTCGGGGCCCGCCACGTGGCCGAGCGCCTCGGCGGCTTCTGCCCGCACTTCCCAGTCCGGATCGCTCAGGGCGCGTACGAGGTCGCCCGCGCAGCCGCAGTTGTGGAGTTCGGCCAGCCCGCGCGCGGCCGCGGCCCGCGCCTCGGGGTCGGTCGCCCCGACCAGGGCGGCGCGGAGCGCGGGCGCCTCCACGGCGTGGTGCGGCGCTGGCTCGGCGGGCGCGGCATGACCCGCGCCAGGCGTCCCGGCCGGCGCCGGCTCCGGAACGAGCGAGAGCGCGCAGAGCCCGAGCGCGGCGGCGGCGCCGAGCCCCGCGGCGACGCGGCCGAGCGGCCGTGCCTCCGGGTTGCGCACGACGCGCAGGCCAAGCGCCACGGCCGCGAACAGCGCCGCCACGAGCACCTGGGCGGCCCCCACGGGCAGCCGGGCGAAGTACGCGTAGACATACCCCAAGATGCCGGACAGTGCGCCCACCGCGGCCGCCACGACGAGCGCCGCGCCGAGCCGTCGCACCAGCGCCAACGCGGCCATGGCGGGCAGCACCGTGAAGCCGAAGACGGGCAGCGCCCCGAGCGCCCGGGTCGTGACGGCCACGGCGACGGCAATCGAGAAGAACAGGAAGGTTTCGAGCAGCCGCACGGGCAGGCCCTGCACGCGCGCGCCGACCGGGTCGAAAGTCGCGGCGGCGAGCCCGCGGAACACGACGGTGTGGCCGGCGAGGAGCACGAGAGCCGCGAGCGCCACGAACGTGAGGTCGGCCTGCCGCACGGCGACCCCCGCCCCGAACAGGATGGCGTGCAGGTCGTGGGCTTCCTGCGGGATGCGCGTGCCGAGCGCCAGCGTGAGCGCCCCGGCGGCCGCGTAGACGAGCCCGAGCAAGGCGTCGCGCGAGAGACCGACGCGCACCGGGTCGAGCCGCAGGAAGAACGTGGACAGCAGCGACAGCGCCAGGGCGACGAACGTCGGATCGCCGGCAAAGCCGCCGAGCACGCCGTTGGCGCCGAGGTAGAAGGCGCTCGCCACCCCGGCGGCCGACACCTGAGACAAGGCCGCGGAGATGAACACCATGCGGCGTAGCACCACGTAGACGCCGAGGAATCCGAGGAGCATGCCGGCGAGTCCGCCCGTGAGCAGCGGATCGCGATAGACCTGCGCAAACGCCTCCACGAAGTGTTGCCAACTCGTGTCGACCCCGGCGTTCATGGCCCTCCCTCCGCCGCCCCGCCCGGCGCAGCCCCGGCCGCCCCGAGCGGCAACGCCCCCGCGAAGTCGACGTGGTTCAGCACTTCGGCGGGAGTGCCGACGAACACCGCGCGGCGCTCAGGGGCGACGAGCAGCACGTGTTCGGCGAATTGCGAGGCCACCCCAAGGAAATGGCTCACGATCACGACCGCCATGCCGTACTGCCGGCGCAGCCGCTCGATGAGCCGCAGGGTCTCTTCTTCGGCGCGCACATCCATGGCGGCGGTTGGCTCGTCGAGCAGCGCCAGTTCGGGCTCGCCGGCGGCCATGCGCGCGAGCAGCACGCGTTGCTTCTGGCCCTCGGAGAGGTCGCGAAACGCGCGCCCGGCGAGCGCCGCGGCCTCGGTGCGTTCGAGTGCCAGGGCCACGCGACGGCGCAGGTCGAGCGGCCTGCGGGGCCCGAGGAAGCCGAAGCGACGCTCGGCCCCATAGGCGACGACGTCGCCGACGCGGGCCGGAAACAGCGGGTCGACGTCGCTGCGCTGCGGGATGTACGAGAGGCGCACGTCGCGGCGCGGCCATTCGACGTGTCCCGCCACGGGCGGCAGCAGCCCGAGCAACGTCAGAAACCACGTCGTCTTGCCCGAGCCGTTGCGCCCGATCACGGCCCAGAACGAGCCCTCGCGCACGGTCAGGTCGATGGGCGGCAGCAGGGCGCGGCCGTGATGACCCACGACGAGCTGACGGCAGTGCAGCAGCGGGGCCCGCTCGGCCGGTCCCGGAGGCGCAGGGCGCGGGGCTGCGGCGGCGGTTGGCGGTTGGGGGTTCACGGGGTTTCGAGCTCCAGGGCCAGGCTGGCCAGGGCGAGCTGCGCCAGGATGGCCTCGCCGGCAGGCGCGTTGTCGGGCACGGTCGCGTCGATGAGGAGGCTCGTACCGCTGCGCACGAGGCCATCGAAGGCGATGCCGTCAAACAGCGTTGCCGGAATCGAGAGTTCGGTGAGCAGCCACACCGCCTCGGGGCCGTCGGGGCCCGTCTCGAGCGACAAGGCCCCTTCGGCGAGCGCCAGGGCGAGCGGCTCGGCGGGTTCGAGGCGCACGCGCAGCGGCACCTCTTCGCCGACGAGCAACCCCTCGATGACCACCTCGGTCACCGGCAGCGCGAGCCCGCCGATGTGCACGCCGCCCACTTCGAGCGCGTCGGTGCGCAGGGGCTCGGCGCCCACCGCGGCGAGCAGACCAGGCACGGGCAAGACGGCGAAAGGCTCCTCGACGTGCTCTGACTCGTGCCCGTCCTCCTCCGCGGCGGTGAGCGCGGCCGCACGGGACGCCAGGTCGAGTTGCAGGCCGGCGGTCGTGGTGTGGCAGTGACCCCCGTGGCACAGCGTGCCTGGGCTCTCGCTCTGGGTTGCCTGTTCGTGGGCCGCGTAGAGCGCGACCCCGGCGAGCCGCAGGTCGAGCCGGTCGACCCGCACCGTGTAGTAGAGGTCGGTGCGCAATTCGCCGGCAACGCCGGTGGCATGGGCGTCGTCAGTGGCCACGGTTGCGCTGAGTTCGGCGGCGAGCAGGGCCCAGCCGTTGCCGTTGTCGATCGTGCACGCGGAGGCGCCGGCGCAGAGCCCGAACGCGATGATCCCGAGGCGTAGGGTCGCCTGCCGGGTGGAGCGGGCGGCCCGGGTCGTCGGGGCGATGTTGCGGCAGGCCGTCATGGCTTGACCTCCGGGGCGGCGCTCGGGCCGAGCGCGCCGAGCAACGCCTGGACCTGGCTGCCCACGTAGCCCTCGTAGCCGTCGGGCTGGTCGAGGTGCACGCCGCCGGGCATGCGCAGAACCCGGGCGCCGGCCTTGGCCGCGAGCAGCCGCGCGGTCGTGTCGGGGTAGTATTCCTCCTGGAGGATGGCGCGGACGCGCTCGGCGCGCATGCGCGTCAGCAAGGCCGCCACGTGCGCCGGGTCGGCCGGGATGCCGGGTTTGGGCTCGACGTAGCCGACGACGCGCAGCCCGAGCCACTCCGCGAAGTAGACCCACGATTCATGGTAGGCCACGACGGCGGTGCCGCGATAGGGGGCGCAGGCCTCCTGCCAACGCGTCATGGCGCTGCGCAGGCGGCGGTCGAACCGCGCGAAATTGCGACGGTAGTCACTGGCGCCGGCGGGATCGAGTTCGCTGAGCCGCTGCGCAATGCCCTCGGCGATGCGCAGGCCCGATTCGGGGGCCCGGCTGAAGTGCGGGTTGCCCCCCGGATGCAGGTCGCCCTGACTGCGATCGACGGGACCGGCCCGCACGTCGCGCCGCTCGACGAGCGTGGACGTGTCGAGGTAGCCCGCGGAGCCCGGCAGGATGCGGGCGTTGCGGGCGCCGGTGATGAGCGTCGGCAGCCAGCCGATCTCGAGTTGGAGGCCGACGAGCAGGAGCAGGTCGGCGCGGTTGAGCTGCAGCATGAGGTGCGGCCGCGGATCGACGAAGTGCGGGTCTTGCGTGGGCTCCACGATGGCGACGACATCGACGCGTTGCCCCCCGACTTCGCGCGCGAGTGCCGCGAGGTCGGCGTGCGTGGCCACGACATTCAGTTTGGCCGCGGCGGGGGCGTTCGAGAGCAGCCCCAGACCCAGACAGAGGACGGCAAGAGTCGTTTTCATGGGGCCTCCTAGAACCGGTGGGCGCCGTGCGCACCGGCCACCCATTCGAGCGCAAAGACGACGGAGTGCACCGGGTCGGGCCGGAATCCGGCCACGTCGACCCCGTACTGGAGCCGCAGCCGCGAGTACTCGGTGGGCCAGAACGTGACGTTGCCGGCCACCCGGTGTTCGGCCGAGTCCTGACCCGGGTCGAGGTCGTCGTTGCCCGCCCCGGACGCGAACTCGTAGCGCGCGGCGGTGGCCCAACGGCGGGCGAAGCGCCAGAAGAGTTGCGCGTGGCCGGCGACGTCCTGCAACACATCGCCCGGGACCTGGCGGCGGCGCAGGAGCCATTCGCTCTCGAACGACACGACGCTGTAGCTGCCCTGCGTGATGGGGCGCCACTTGAGGTAGAGGTCGGTGCCATAGATCTCGGTGCGGTTGTCACGCCCGGTCGCGTTGGGGCCAAAAAGCGCCGAAAGCCCCCAGGACAACGACCAGTTGCTCGTCAACGGGAAGAACTGCTTGATGGCGACGAAGTAGAGGAAGTCTTCGAGCCCGTCGACCGGCTGGGCCGATGCGCCGTAGAAACTTCGGGCGTTGGCGTCGCCCGCGTCCTTCATGGCGGAGGTCACAATCTCGACGTACCAGGGCAGCGGCAGCAGGGCCGACACTTCGAGGCCGAGCCCCCGCTGGCCGTCGCCGCCGAAGAACTTGCCGATGGCCAGCGGCTGGTCGACGAACTGCCAACTGTGCGGGTGCGTTTCGTTCACGCGCCCAAAGCGCTGCAAGAACTGCCCGGTGCGCACCTGCAAGTTCAGGGGCAGCGAGAGCGTCGTCGCATAGGCCTCCTCGATTTCGACCCCGTAGAGTTGGAAGACGATGTTGGCGTCGAGCCGAAAATACGGGTCGACGGCGGCCTGGACGGACAGCTCCAGGGACTGGAGATTGAAGCCGGTCTCCCTCGGGTCGTGGCCGCCGCGCTGCGCCGTTTCCCGCTCGCTGAAGTAGGCGATGGCGAAGTCGGCGATGAGTGCCAGGGCCGGGTTCATGAGGTTGCCCGCCGTCAGGCCGTCGCCGGAGGCGGCCTGGGAGGGCGGCATGGCCGGTCGGGGCACGGCAGCGGCAGCCTCGCGCTGGAGCGCGGCCTCGATGTCGGCCAGGTCGCGGGCCGCCGCCGGGTCGGAGGCCGCAGCCGGGGCGGGCGGCGGGGAAACGGCCTGCGCCGCCGGGGCACCGGCAGCCGCGGCGGGCTCGCCGGCAGAGGGCTCGGCCGGAGCGACCGGGGCGCCAGCCGCCTCGGCGCCCCGCACGAGGGGGGACGCGATCGCCAGGGGCAAACACAGGCCGCACAGCGCGGCGGCTGCCCGAGCAACGGAAAGCATGGAACAACTCCCACCTTGCAGGGGTAGTCGAATCGTCCGGGTGCCAGGCCCTGCGGAATGCGCGGGCGCGGCGTGCGCCGCCACCGCTCGCCGACGCCCGGCCAGCGCGCACGACACACTCCGGGGGCAGGCCCTGGAAGACCTAGACCCAGCCGGGCTGCGAAGCGGGTGGCGACGTCTTGGGGGCGCGCGCCAGCGCCGGCAGACCGGGGTACGGCGTGCGCGCGTCGGGCGGCGCGATGAGGGCAACCCAGGCCAGGTCGGGTTGGCTGAACGGCGCCGGCACGGGAACGAAGGCCGTGCCCGGAGCCTTGAGCAGCACGACCACCGGGCAAGCGTCGGCATGAGGCTGCGCGGGCCCGTCGGACGGAGCGTTCGGCTCCGGCGCGTGCGCATCGAACGGGCCGTGGACGACGGCGCCGTGCACCCGACAGTAGTGGTGCGGGGTCAGCCAGAAGTGCAGCAGGTTGCCGAAGGTGAGCGCCGCCGTGGTCAGCAGACCAACGTACACCCCCGTCTTCCGCCAAAGCCGCGTCACGGTCACTCTCCGAGCTGCGGTGCGCCTCTCGCGGTTATGCGGGCGCACCGGACAAATGTCAAACGAGCGCCGCGGGTGACAATCCGCACGCGGCTAGCTAGACTGAGGCCGCCAGTGACCGCAGGACCTTGCCGAGCGTGACGGGGAGCAGGCATGACCATGGACCACACGAACCCGAAGGCAGACGCGGACTTGGCCGCCCGAGCAAGCGCCGGCCGCACCGAGACGCAGGGGCGCGGCGCGTCGACGAGCCTCGTCGTCCCCGACTTCCCGGGCTACGCGTATCTCGACAGCGGGGCCGGCGAACGCCTCGAACGCTTCGGCCCCTACGTCATCCGCCGGCCCGCGCCGCACGCCGTGTGGCGGCCGCGGCTCGACGCCGCGCAGTGGGACGCGGCCGATGCCACCTACGTCCGCACGGGCGAAACGGGTCACTGGCTGCCGCAGACCCGGGTACCGGCGGGCGGCTTTGCGGTGAGTACGTGCGGCTTCACGGCCACGCTGCGCCCGAGCACCTCGGGGCAGGTCGGCCTGTTCCCCGAGCAGGCGCCGAACTGGGCGTGGGTCGCGCACACCCTCGGCGCCGCCCCGGCCGGGGCCGAAGTGCTCAATCTCTTTGCCTACACCGGAGCCATGACGCTCGCCGCGGCGCGCGCCGGCGCGGCCGTGTGTCACGTCGACGCGGTTCGCTCGGTCGTGGACTGGGCGCGCGCGAACGCCGCGCAAAGCGACCTCGACCGAGCCCCCATCCGCTGGATCGTCGACGATGCGCTGCAGTTCGTGCGCCGCGAAGGCCGACGCGGCCGGCGCTACGAGGGCATCATCCTCGACCCGCCCACGTTCGGGCACGGCGGACAGGGGCAGGTCTGGCGCATCGACGATCACATCGGGGCGCTCGTCGACGCCTGCGTGGCGCTGCTCGGCCCCGCGCCGCGTTTCGTGCTGCTCACCTGCCACACGCCGGGCTACGTGGCGGCCACGCTGGCGAACCTGCTGGCTCCTCTCGTCGATGCCCGCGGCGGCGCGCTCATGGCGGGCGACCTCGTCGTGAGCGGCGCGGGGGCGGCCCCGCCCTTGCCGCTCGGCGTCTACGCGCGCTGGACCCCCGGGGGCAGCGGCCAGGCCCAGTCGGCCGGCAGCGTGGCCGAGATGGTCACGGGGTGGTGACGAACGGGATGGTCGAACACGATGGCGCGCGCGAAGAGCCCGATGACGTCTGGCGCCGGACCGGCGGGGCCGCCGTAGCGCACGTCGCCCAGGATGGGCAGCCCCACTGCCGCGAGCTGGCAGCGAATCTGGTGCTTGCGGCCCGTTGCGGGATGCACGGTGAGCAGGCTGCCGGCCGGGGTCTCGCCGAGTGCGCGATAGGTCAGCACCGCGTGGCGTGAGCCCGGCACCGGACTCGCCAACGCGCGCGTCAGGCCGTGGGCCTCGTCGCGCAGCAGCTCGTGGTGGAGCGTTGCCGTGGCCAGAGGCGCGCGCCCGGCCACCCAGGCCCAGTACTCCTTCTGCACCGTACCGGCGCGAAACTGGGCCGCGAGCCGCGCCGCCGCTTTGGACGTCCGGGCGAACACCACGACACCGGCCACGGGCCGGTCGAGCCGGTGCACCAGCCCCACGAAGACCTGGCCCGGCTTCGCGAAACGCACCTTCAGGTCGTGGCGCACGTCTGCGAGCAGACTCGGCCCAGCGGGCCGGTCGGCTTGCGTCAGGACCCCCGCCGGCTTGAACACGGCCAGCAGGTGGTTGTCTTCGTAGAGAATTTGCACTCGGCCCCCGCCCCGAAAAAGGCGGCGTCAGTCTGGCACGTCGCCCGCGTGCCGTACAGCCCCGGCGCCCGGCCGGGGTCGCCCAACTCCCGCGGCTCGGCGCGCCTATCCGAGGCTCGCCGCAGCACTGCCCTTTTGGCAGGGCCCCTCGGCGTGCTATACCGGGCGGCATGAATCCTTGGTTCTGTTCACTCTGCTTGGGGCTTTCGATCGCATTCGCCGCGGTGCCGACGGCGCTCGGCGACGACTGTCCGCCGTCGCCGGCCACGCGCGGCGGCGAGGTGGCTGCCGGGGCGCCGCTCCAGACGCTCGTCACCTCGCTCCTGGCCGCGTTGCCCGAAGAGGGCTTGCGCGGTCAGGGGGTGGGGCTGGCCCTCTTCCCATCCCTCGACGCCGCGCCGGCCGCGGGCCGTGGCCGTTGCATCGAAGCGTTGGCGCGGCTGCTCGTCGACGGCTGCGAAGTGCGGCTGCTGGCCCGGGCGCTCATCCTCGACCCCCAGGCAGCCACGGGCGGGTCGACCGGCGCCCCCGCGCGACCGGCGGTCGAACGGCTCGCCGCCGCGAGCCGCGCGCGCGGGCTGACCCGGCTCATCACCGTCGAGATCCTGGCCGGCGAAGGCCACCTCGCGCTGGTTGCGACGCTGCATCGGGTCGACCGCACGCTGTGGCAGCGCGTGCGCGCGCCGCTCGTCGGGGCCAGCGCGCACGTCACGGTACGGGCCCGGCTCGATGCGCAGCTGCGCGGTCTGCTCGGGCTGCCGGCCGGTGCCCTGCCGCGCGAGTGGGAACTCGCCCCGCTGCCTACCGCCGACAGCGAGGCCGGCGCGTCGGTGGGTGAACCCGTCCTCGACCTCGCGCTCGGCGACATCGACCGAGACGGCCAGACCGAGCTCCTGGTGCTCGACAGCCGCCGGCTGCGCCCGCTGCGGCTCGTCGATGGCAAACTGGCCGCGGCCGGGGCCCCGTTCGAACTCGGCACCCTCGGGCGCAATCCCGCCCCGGCGCGCGAACCGCTCGGCCGCCTGATGCTCGCCGACCTGAGCGACGACGGCACGCCCGAGGTCGTCGTACGCACGAGCGCCCAGCCGTTCGGGGTGGTGCTGACCGGGCTCGGCGGGCCGCTGCGGCCCTACGAACGCGTGCTGGTCGGGGCCGCCCGACGCTGCGGCGGTCAGGCGCCCGGGGTTGTGGGCCAGCATCCCGTCATCGTGTGCGACTACCCGGCCGGCGGACACGGGCGCGAAGCCTTCGTGGCCCAGGCCACGCGACCCGGCACGCACGTGTTTCTGCCCGAGGTGGTGCCGTTCCATCCGCTCGTCGGTGAACGGCCCCCCGAACCCGTGGCCGGCGCCGAGGGCGGCTACACCCGCTACTGGCTGCGGCGCCCGAGCGGCAGCGGCTGGAAGCGCATCGACGCCGTGCGCCGGCTCGACGGCGGCCTGGCGCTCTATGCCGGCACGCCCGGAGGCAGCCCGTTTGCGCGGCTCGACGACATCGGCGATGCGTTCCTGCTCACCGACCTGAACGACGACGGACTCCTCGAAATCGTCGCCGCGGGCAACCGCCCGCTCGACGAACCCGACCGGCTGACGCTTCACACCGAGGCGGCAGGCGGCGCGCTCGTGCGGCTGTTCCAGGCCACGGGCCCGGCGTGCACGGCGCTGGGCGGTGGCGACCTCGACGGCGACGGCCGCACCGACGTCGTCGCCGCACGCTTCGAGCCGAGCCGCGGGCGCGCCACCTTCGCCCGGCTGGTGGGCCGATGAGGGCGCACGCGGCCTGGTGCCTCGCCGCGCTCGGGTTCCTGCTCGTCGTCTGCGCGCCGACCGGGCTCGCCTTGGGCCGCGGCCGGCCGTTGTACGGCGGCCGGCTCGTCGTGCCGCTGAGCGCGCCGCTCGGCTCCGTCGATCCTGCGCAAGCCCGTGAATTCAACGAGATCCTCGCGGCCATGGCGGTCCACGCGCCGCTCTTCCGGTTCGACGCGGCCGGCCGCCTCGTGCCGCACCTGCTCGCCGACTGGCCGGCGGCCGAACGCGGGGCGCTGCGCTGCACGCTGCGCTCCGGGCTCACGTTCCACGACGGGCGGCCGCTCACGGCGCACGACGTCCGCTACAGCATCCAGCGCCAGGCCAACCTGTCCGGCGACGTCCCGCTGCGGTTCCTGCCGGCGCTCATGACCGTCGAAGCGCTCGACGAACTCACGTTCCGGCTGCGGCTCGTGCCGCGGCTGTCGGCCGACACGGCCTATCGGCTGCTCGCCCTCGCGCAGGCGGCCATCGTGCCGCGTGGCGGCAATGTGACGATCGGCGCGGGGCCCTTCCGGTCGGCCGGTCCGCCGTCGGGACCGCTCGTCTTCGAGGCATCCCTCGGCGACGCCCGGGGCCGGCCCTACCTCGACGCGGTGCTCCTGCCTGTGCTGCGCGACGAGGCGGCCGTCGCCGAGGCCTTCCACTACGGCCGGGCGCACGTGTGCCTCGGCCCGTGCGAGCTCGACCGTGAACAGCCCACGCTGCTCGGCCCGGAGCGCGAAACCCTCTTCATCGGCTTCACCGAACGCTGGCGCGGCCCCGCGTACCGCGCCGCCCGCGCGGGCGTCCGGCGCCGGGTCGTGCCCGCCGACATGATGCGGCACTTCGACGAACGCGCGGTGGCGGCCCGAGCCATCACTCCCCCCGAACTCGGCCCGCCGCCCCCGGCCGGCGCGCCGGAGGCGGCCGCCCCCTGGCACCCGGAGCCGCTCACTGTGGGCTACCCGGCGGGCAGCCGCGCGCTCGTCGAAGTGGCCCAGGCCGTGCGCGATCTGCTGCAGGGCGAGACGTTGGCTCAGGCCGCCCCCATCGAAGGCCCGCTGCCCGGCAGCACCGGCCGGCTCGGCGGTGCGCCCGTCGAGCTGTTCGTCGCGAGCCTGGCCTGGCCCACCCCGGAAGCCGCCACGGCCTTGTTCTGGCTGCGCTCCCGGCTCGAACCCGGCTGGCGGCCCGCCGAACGCGAGCTCACAGCCGCGCTCAAGGCGCCCCGCGATGCCTGGCGCGACTACGCCCGCGACGACCCGCTCGTGGCCCTGCTCCACTTCCGCCGCACCATCCGACTGCGCAGCGCGGTGCGCGGGTTGCGCTTCGATGCGGCCGGCCAGCTCGTCTTCGACGACGTCTGGCTGGCCACCCACGCGGGAGGTCGGCCGTGAGTCTGCGCGCGAAACTCTCCTTCGCCTTCGTCGGCCTCGCGTTGGTCACCCTCGCCGTGACGTTCGTCGTGCTCATGGTGCAGTTGCAGGGACACTTCGCAGCGCAATTCGAGGCGCGCTCGGCTCTGGCGGGGCGCGCCGTGCGCCAGAGCCTCGAACAGATGGCCGGCGACATGCGGCTGGCACTGAAGCGGCTCGAAGCCGAGCCGCTCGTGGTCGAGTTGGCGGCCGACCTGCGCAACGGGGCCTTCTACGGCCACCAGGACCGCGAACGCCACCTCGTGAAAGCCGCCCCAGCCCTCATGGTGGCGCCGCAGTTCGACGTGCTGCGCATCGTCGACGCCGGCCAGGGCGGGCGGGTGCTGGCGCTCGGGCACCGCCGCGGGGCCGAGCCGCCCGACGCGCGCGCTGTGGCGGTGGCCGAACGCTACCCCGACGCTTTCCTCTTCCGCGACGAGACCGTTCAGCCCGCGGGCGCCCCGGCTACCGAGAAGTGGCTCACCCTGCAGGTGCCGCGGCGCTTGCCGGGCGGGGTCGTGCTCGTTGCCGGACGCCGGCTCGACCGCGCCTTTCTCGAACGCGTGGCAGGCAGCATCGGCTACGACGTGCAACTGCGACTCGCCGACGTCGCCGGACGCACGGTGGCCCACACGTTTGCGCGCATCACGCCGCCGGCCCCCGACGACCCGGCGTTTCGCCAGCACACGCTGCGGTTCGTCAACCCCGATGTGCCCCGCGAGGGCATCCAGCTGACCGTGTACGTCCCCACGGCCCCGCTGCGCGAAAACCTCGAAGCGCTCGTGCGTTTTGCCGTCGTCCTCGGGGGCGCGGCCCTGCTGCTGGCCTGCCTGCTCGCGTGGACGCTCGCGGGCGGGGTCACGCGGCCGCTGCGCCAGCTCGTGGCGGGCGTCGAACGCGTGGCGGCCGGCGACCTCGACCACCGCATTCCGGTGCGCACGCGCGACGAAGTGGGCCGCCTCGTCGAGCGCTTCAACCGCATGACGGCCGAGATCGCCTCGTCGCGCGAGCGGCTGCTCGTCGCCGAGCGCATGGCGGCCTGGAAAGACATCGCGCGCCAGATCGCGCACGAGATCAAGAACCCGCTGTTCCCCATCCAGACGTCCATCGAAACGCTGCGCAAGGCGCACGCCCGTCAGCATCCGCGCTTCGCGGAAATCCTAGACGAATCCACGAAAACCACGCTCGAAGAGGTGCAGCGCCTCAAACGCATCGTCGACGAGTTCTCGGCGTTCGCGCGCATGCCGAAGCCGCGGGTCAGCCTGGCCGACGTGCACGAGGTCGTGCGCTCGGTGGCTCGGCTGTACGGCCCGGCCGAGGCCAACGTCGAGCTGCGTCTCGTGCTCCACGCCGAACCCGTCAACGTGCCGCACGATGCCGATCTCTTCGGTCAGGCGCTCGCGAACATCGTGCGCAACGCCACGCAGGCGCTCGCGGGGCGGCCGGACGGACTCGTCCGGATCGCGACCCGCCCCTTGGCCGGAGGTGGCGCCTGCATCGAAATCGACGACAACGGCCCGGGCATCGCCCCCGAGGACAGGGCGCGGGTGTTCGAACCGTACTTCACGCGGAAGGCCGAAGGCACCGGACTCGGGCTGGCCATCGTCTACCGCACGATCGTCGAGCACGGCGGCACGGTCCGCGCCGAGGCGAGCCCCCTCGGCGGGGCGCGCTTCGT
>CAYRCM010000178.1:0-12470 GCA_964422715.1 uncultured Myxococcales bacterium
CGCCCGGCGTTGACGGGCGCAGATCCCCATGCCAGAGTGCGAGACCGTGCCCGCCAGGGCGGTTGCCACCGGGGGGCGCAGCGGACAACCGGTGGTCACGGGAGTACGGCATCATGACCCAGCGGATGCGGTTTCTGCTCGCCGGCCTCATGGGCCTTTCGGGTTGGCTCGCCTGTAGCGACGCGGGGCACGAACCGGCGCCGCCGGGCGGCGAGGCGCAGGCCACCCTGGGTCCGGCGGGCGGCACGCTCGCGTTCGGCGATGAGGTCCGGCTGACCGTGCCGCCGCAAGCCTTGACCGAGACCGTGACCCTCGGCATCGCGCCGGTCGCGACGACTCCGGCCGGCGCGCGGGCCCTTTCGCGGATGTTCCGCTTCAGCCCCGAGGGGCTGGCCTTCGCGCGGCCCGTCACGGTCGACTTCGCCTGGCAGGCACCGGCCGACGAACCGCCGGCCGCGTGGGTCCGCATCCACTGGGGCCCGACGGGTGGGCCCTACGCGCCCGAACCCGCCGCTGCCGATGCCGTGCAGGGGCGGGTCCGGGCCGAGATCGCGCACTTCTCGGAGGGCTTCGTCGCGGCCCTCGACCCCGCCGAGGAGGTCTGCTGCCTGAGCACCGGCGCACCGTCCCGGCTGACCCGCGCGGCTTGCCTCGAGGCGGAGGGCGAGGAACTGGCCGCGGCCGAATGCCAGGAGGTCTGCTGCACGAGCGCCGCCGGGTTCAGCCTCTCCGGCCGGTACGCCTGCACCCGCGCCGGCGGCGCGGTCGCCGACCGCGCCGATTGCGACACCGTCTGCTGCGCCGGCGGCTCCGCCGCTTTCACCCTCGAAACCCGGGGCGGCTGCCCCCGCGCGGGCGGCCTCGTCCAGGTGGACATGGCGACCTGCGACACCGTCTGCTGCGCCGAGACCGGCGGGTACCTCGCGAGGGTCCGCGGCGAGTGCGACTTCCGCGGGGGCGTTGCGGCCCCCTTCGAGGCTTGCGAGGCGGTCTGCTGTCAGCAAGGCGCCGACTACACCACCCTGACCCGCGGCGAGTGCGCCGACGCCGGGGGCCAGGTCGCGACGCTGCCGGCATGCGAGCCGGTCTGCTGCGAGCAGGCGCCGAACTACGCGGTCGCGTCCGCAGGCACCTGTGCCGACGGGGGCGGGGTGGCCCATGCGCTGGCCGGCTGCGACGAGGTCTGCTGCGACACGGGGGCCGATTTCCTCCTGTCCGCGCGCGCTGCCTGCGCCGGCGCCGGCGGCAGTCCCGCCGAACTGCGCGCCTGCAACCGCGTCTGCTGCAACCATGCGGGCGGCTACGTCGAGGCGACCGAGGGAGAGTGTCTCGATACGGGCGGGATGGCGGTCGACCCGGATGCCTGCGAGACCGTCTGCTGTCATCGCGGAAACGACTACATCACCACGCAGTCGGGCACCTGTGCCGACCTCGGGGGGCTCGACTTCAGTCTGGAATCCTGTCGCCGGGTGTGCTGCAACGCCGGCGGCCGCCACGCCGAAATGGCCATGGCCAGCTGCGCCGAAGCGGGCGGCGTCGAGGCGGCGGCCGGTGCCTGCGACGAGGTCTGCTGCGACCGCGCCGGCGCGTACGGCTTTGGCCCGCGAGGCGATTGCGACCAGGACGGTGGCCAGAGCGTCGCCACGGAGTACTGCGAGCGCATCTGCTGCGACTTTGGCGACGACCAAGACTACGCGAGCCCCGAACGCTGCGCCGAGCTCGGCGGCACGCCCACGAGCGCCGAGTTCTGCGTCGTCGTGTGCTGCGCGCTCGACGGGACGGCCGTCTGGCTCGATCGCGCCACGTGCGCCGACAATGCGGGCACCGAAGAAGGGGCCGAAGCGTGCGCCGAGATCTGCTGCCTGACCCCGCCGGGCGACTACGTCATCGAGACCGACTTCGACTGCGGCGAAATGGACGGCTTCGTCGCCGATGACGCGATGTGCGACGCCGTGTGCTGCCGATACGCGACGGGCGTGCACGAGCCGACCACGGCCGGCTTCTGCTTCGACGTCAACGGCAACCCCGTCGAGGCGAGTCTCTGCGAGGGGGTCTGCTGCGACCGCGCCGGCGTGTACGGCTTCGCCGCGAGAGGCGACTGCGACCAGGACGGTGGCCAGAGCGTCGCCACGGCGTTCTGTGAGCGCATCTGCTGCGACTTTGGCGACGATCGAGACTACGCGAGCCCCGAACGCTGCGCCGAGCTCGGCGGCACGCCCACGAACGCCGAGTTCTGCGTCGTCGTGTGCTGCGCGCTCGACGGGACGGCCGTCTGGCTCGATCGCGCCACGTGCGCCGACAATGCGGGCACCGAAGAAGGGGCCGAAGCGTGCGCCGAGATCTGCTGCCTGACCCCGCCGGGCGACTACGTCATCGAGACCGACTTCGACTGCGGCGAAATGGACGGCTTCGTCGCCGATGACGCGATGTGCGACGCCGTGTGCTGCCGATACGCGACGGGCGTGCACGAGCCGACCACGGCCGGCTTCTGCTTCGACGTCAACGGCAACCCCGTCGAGGCGAGTTTCTGCGAGCCGGTCTGCTGCTATGACCGCGCCCGAACGCTCGTCATGGACATCGCCTCGGCCTGCACGGCGCGCGGCTGGCAGGTCTACGCGGCCTGCGCCGACCCGACGCCCGACGACTGCGTCGTCCCGCTGTGCGAAGCGGACCGGTGCGTCGGTCTCGTGCCCGGCAACGTCGGCGGGGCCTGCCTGGACGACGATGGGTGCACGCGGGACGAACGCTGCGATGCCACCGGCAGCTGCCGCGGCACCGAGAGCGGGCTCTGCACCGTCTCCGCCGAGCCGCTCAGCGCCACCTTCCAGATCGACCAGGCCTGTACCCAATCCTTCCCGAACCGCGTCCCGCTCGGCACGGTCGCAGGACTCGCAGCGGGCGCGGCCGGCGATACCCTCCTCGTCGTCGCGCAGGGGCTCGTGTCGTCGAATGACCCGGTCAACCACATCGCCGGACAGAACGTATTCTTGGAGCACGCCGGTCCGGAACACCCCTTCGACCTGAGCATTCTCGTCGGCTCGTGCACGGGCTGCGGCTGGGTGGCTGGCGATGCGGTGCGCAGTTGGGGCAGCGCCAGTACCCTGACGTTTCCGGCCACGACGTCCCTGCCGCTGTCGCTCTACATCGGCGATCCGGCGAACTGCGGCCCCGACGGCACCGCGCCCTTCCACCAGGCGAGCGGCTCCGTGCGCATCCAGAGCCTCCTCAACGCGGGGCAGCTCGTGCGCACGCTCCCCTTCGAATCCGTGGTCACCACGGCGAACCTCGTCGCCACCTGGCAGCCGCTCCGCGTGCCGGTGCCCAGCGGGCGGCGCCTCGCCATCGAGATTCACTACGTCGCCGCCCCGGCGCTGGGCTCCGTCTGGGCGCCCGACCCACCCGTGGCGACCTGGCGCGACCTCACCCCCGACCTGACCAACATCAATCTCAACTTCGTTGCGCTGACCTGGAACCGCGAGGTCGAGAGCGACGGGTCGGTGACCTATCGGGCCACCCGCTACGCAGGCCGCGACGAGGTGTTGTGGCTCTGGCCGAATGCGACGAGCCTGTCGGTCGTCGACGGCACGGCCGTCGCGGCGACACTGTTCGAACTGCGCCTCGCCCTCGAGTGACGGTGCCCCGCCCGCGGCCGTGCAAGCCTTGGGGGCTTCAGCGGACGCGCCGCGCCGCTGAGCCCCCCGCCCCACCCGCGGCCGTGCAGGCCTCGGGGGCTGCAGCGGACGCTCCGCGCCGCTGAGCCCGCCGCGAACCGCCACCGACGCCGCAGGAGCGGTGCCGACCGGCTTGCCCGCCGGCGGCCGGGATAGTAGCATCCGCCCGGTCGCGCGGTGCCCACTGGGGGGTACCCTCAAGCGCAGAACGCGACGGATGCAATCGCCGAGGTGGCGCGAAGAGCACACCCACCCAGGGCGAAAGGCCATTGTGCAGTTCATGAACGATCGGTTCTTCCTCGTCGAATTCATGCCGTCCGGGCGCTGCATCTACTATGCGGGCGACGATTTCCCGTATGTGCAGGGCTTCCTCAAGTCGATCGGGGTGCCTGTCCAGTGGATCTACCTGGCCTGCACCGCGGAGTGCTTCGCCGACCCCTATGTCGTCGATCCGCCGCCGGCTGACGTCGCCGCGCTGCTCGAAGCCGCCGAACGCTTTCGCCCGACCGCCATCGTCATCAACCAGGCGTGCAGTGAGGGGTTCCTGGCGGCAATCCGGATGCGGTTTCCCGGCGCCCGAGTCGTCCTCTGCTCCATGTCCTCCTCGACACCCGGGATTCTGCAGAGCGGCGGCCTCGACGAACAGGTGGGCGCCAAGGCATCGCATCTCACGGACATCGTGCCGGATTTCACATCGACGAACCTGCTCGGCACGGAAGTCACGGGGCTTCGTCCGATCGAGTTTCAGCCGTTCCGCAATCGGTGCCTGTATCGCCGTCCGATCGCACAAAACCGCGTCTTCGAGGGCGTCGACCTGGCTCGCGCCCACGAACAGGTCGGCTGCTCGTTCTGCCTCGGCTTTGGGCGCAGCGCCCCCACGCCTCCAGGAGGGACGCCGTCGGCCGAGCAGGATCTGTGGCGGACCTTCCTCTGCAGGTTCGCCGAGACAGCCCCCCTGGAACGGCAGCGCGCAACCTTCAAGATGGGCGACGCGCAGTTGTTTCCAGCCGCTCTGCGGACGACGCTCGACGCGCCGCTGGCGCCTTCGACGTTCATCTACCTACGGCGCGTCGACGAGATCCTCGCAGCGGAGCCGATCCTCAGAGCCTGCCTCCCGATCTACCAGGAGCGCGGGCACAAGATCGTATTCGATTGCGTGGGGGTCGAGAACTTCTCGCCCCGGGAGCTTGCCCGGTTCAACAAGGGTACGTCCGTCGAGGACATCGAGCGGTTCTTCCGGGTGATGACCGAGCTCGAGTCGGCCTGGCCCGAGGCGCTGGTCTTCTTCCGGGGGACCGGCGAGCCCGACGAGGCCTTGGGGTTCATGTTCATCATGTTTACCCCGTGGACGACGATCGAAGACGTGACCATCAATCTCGACACGATCGTGCGGCTCTCCGAAACGGTTGCACCGCCGCTGCGGCTCATGCGACACCAATTGGCATCGCGGTTGAAGCTGCTTCCGGGGGCTGCGATCACCCTGCTGGCAGAGCGGGATGGGCTGTTGGCCAGCGAGTTCCCGGACCCCGTGGCCGAACACTCGGCCGGTGCCGACGGCCGAGCGATGGAAGTCCCGTGGCGCTTCGCCCACGCCGATGTCGCCCTCCTGCATCGGTTCGTCGTTTGGCTGTTGGGCAAGCCCATGATCCCAGCGAGCCACCCAACGACTTCGGATGCAGGGGTCCGGAGAATCATGCACGAGATCGCCCGGACGGCTCGGGCGCACGGGATCGCGACTGCACGCCTTTTCCGGATGCTGGTCGACGTCGTGCGCGAGTTCCCCGGCGACGCTTTGGCCGACGAGGCCGTTCTCGATCGGTTTCAGGCACGGCTCCTCGAGCGCGGCTTTCTCCCCCCACCCCGCCGTCCATCCCCGCACCGTTGAGGAAACCGTTCCGCGTTCGGGCGCGCCCGGCCTGGACAGAATTTCCGGAACGCCCGTGGACAGGACTATCGGAACGCCGAGTCGTCCGGCGCCTTCAGGGCTTCGAGCAGACGCCGGACCGCCCGCCGCTTGGGTTCGGTGTCGAGCGGCGACCAGGGGCGGTGGCTGATGGCGTAGTTCGCGTTGGCGGCGAATGCCCGCTGGCCGGGGGTGCTCGAAACCACGACCAGGTCCAGCGGTAGCCGCTCGACGACCAGCGTGACGAGGACCTGGCTCTGGTCGTCCAGGACGGGCCAGAGGCCTCGAAGCCCTTCGCCGTCCGCTGCGGGGTCCAGCAAGGCCGCCTCGACGACTTGCAGCAGAGCGTCCCGACCGGGACCGGGGCGGACGGCCCGGGGGTCCAGGCGGGCGGCGGCCGCTCGGGCCACCTCGCGCAGCCTCCGGGCTTCGGCGCCGGCGGCCACCTGGACGCGCAACTGGACGAGCGCCGGTCCCGCTGGCGGGCCGGCGGGCCGGCGGACGTGGACGCCGATGCGCATCAGCGTCGCCCCGTCACGCACTTCGATGCGGGGGACCCCGCCCGGCCCCGCCGGAGGGCCGGGCCGCACTTCCAGGGGGGCCGGCGGGTCCGCCCCCCCGGCGATGGCGGCGGCGATCTCTTGCACCAGGGCCCCGACCCGGTCGGGGTCCACGGGCCCCCGCTCCCCGGCGTGCGCGGGTCGATCGGGGGCCGGGTCCGCGGCGCCCGCGGGGAGCGGGGCCCGCTCCGGGCCGCCCTCCGGCGCCTCGTCCACGGGCGCCGACAGCCCTGCGAAGAGCCGATCCAGCACCCAGGCAACGTCAGGCGGGGCGCCTTCGCCCGAGGCGAAGCCCGGGGCGGCGAGCGCGGCCAGCAGGGCCTCGGCCACGTCGAAGGGATCGCGCGGCGAGCGGGGCAGCGCGGCCAGGCGGCGCTGGATGTCTTCGTAGAGGTCGTCGTTCGCTTCGTGCAGTCCGTCGCGGCTCACCAGCCTGCTGAAGACATGGTAGGCCAGCGCGGTCCGGGGATGCTCGAAGCGCCAGGGGACCTCCTCCGTCTCCCAGGAGAGGATCGCCGTACGGCCAAACGCCTCGCCCTGCTCGGAGCACGCGGTGAGGCCGTCCCGCTCGGCGAGCAAGGTCAGCGGCATGTCGGGGATCAGGTGGAGCCGGGTGCGCAGCAGGTTCGAGCCCGAGGGCACCCCCAGGCGGCGGGCCCAATCGAGGTTCGTTCGCAGGTCGTCGAGGGTCGTCCAGGGCGTGAACAGGATGAATCCGTACCAGTTGTGCCGCGCCGCATCGAAGGTGCCCGGGAAGTCGTCCCGGAGCCGCGCCATCAGGTGGTGGGCGTCGACGATCTGCTCGAGGGTGACCCCCTTGTTGAACCGTTCGTTTTCGGCCGGGGAGAAGTTCTCCACCCCCATCGGACCCAGTCGGACCCGGTGCCCGGCGGTGCGCAGCTCGGGCAGCAGCGCTTCCAGGGTGGGGCCCATGCGCAGCAGCGTGTCCAGGCGGGTGAGGAACTGAAACTCGGACGGTGGCAGGTCCCGTTGCAGCACCCCGCGAAGGAACGGTTCGAGGCGCACGAAGATCAGGGATCCGGTCAGCAGGAAGCGGTGCCGACCGGCGGCCGGCACCGGGGACCGGGCCGCGGCCTCGACCTGGCGCAGCGCGAGTTCCACGAGCGGGGTCTCGGGCAGGGGCAGCTCCCGTTCCCGCGAAGCGCAGAAGGAGCAGCCGTAGGTCTTGGGCGCCCGGGCCAGGTCGAGACCGGTGAAGCACGGGTTGCGCCGCACCGAGCGCGCGAAGTGGCACTGGGGACCGGAGACCACGTTGAGCATGGTGTCCACCGTGGCGGCGGCGGCGTCGAGCGGTTCCCACGCGTAGACCGGCAACGCCACGTCCACCAACAGAGGGCCCGGGGCGTCTGCCCGGACGTCGCCCCCGCCTCCCGAAAGCCAGGTGAGCAGGCTGTCCCGATAGTGCAGGGGCGTCAGTCCCGGCTTGGACTGGCCGAGATCCAGCACGCGCAAGCCCGGCAGCGCGGACCCGAGCCGGGCAGCGAGACTCGGGTCGAGGCGTTCGGACGTGACCACGTGCGTCGCCCCGAAGGACACCAGCGCGTCGTACAACGGATGGCCGTCTTGCTCCGGCAGATGCTTGAGGAACGGCTCCGAGAAGGGCCTGCGCTCGACCCCCACGCGTAGCCACCGCGCTTCGATCGCCTGCTCGCGACACAGGCCCAAGACGAAGGGGAACAATTCGTTGCGGAAGTGGCGCCACCTCCCGATGGTGAGGATTTCCACCAGGGCAAGTCTGAGAGGCTGTGAAGAAATCTCCGTTCTGCTGCGGCGACCCCTGCCGGACGTCTGCGGCGTCACGGGGACCCCCGAAACCCTGCGACGTATCCCGCGATACGTCTCGGGTTTCGTGCACCCCCGCTCCTTGCAGCCGTTCCGCCAGGGATACGCCTCGCGACGAACTTCGATAGTCTCACAGCCTCTGACCTTCGGTTGCACAGCGATGGTTGCGTTCATGGTCACGCGGTTCTGTGGCCTACCCGCCCCGACGCCGTCCGCGGCGGAGCGGAACCGGCGTTGGGGACTTCGACGCCGGATGACGAGGGCCCCACACGATGGGCCCCGTCCACACGGGGCACCCGTTGGCCCAGGGGGCGCAACGGCACGTGTCCGTTCGGTTGCCCACTTGGGGTCCCCTCAGTGAGCGCCCCGCCGCGCGTCGGATGCTACTATCCCGGCCGCCTGCCGGCAAGCGGGTCGGCCCCCAGGGGCCCCGCGCCTCAGGGCATGGCCCCTTCGAGCGCCGTGTAGGCCTCGCTTGCCGCCTCGGCCGACTCGGCGTTGGCCACGGTGTGCAGGAAACTGTAGTAGGCCCCGGGCTGGCTCTCCGCGGCGCGCGTGTAGAGCTCGACCGCTGCGGCGGAACCCAACTGGTCGCGCACCTCGCGGCCGCGGGCAAGCCCGGTCAGCAGCTGGCGCTCGGTGGCACTGCGGCCGAGCAGCGGGCTCACGACGGCGTCCGAGAACTCTGCCACGCGCTCGCTGCCAAACAAGCCCTCGTGCCGCGCGTCGGCTCCGACGGCGCCGAAGAACACCTCCGGGCCGGCCCGCTGCGCGAGCCCGAGAATCGACTCGGGGTTCGTCAACAGCCGGTCGAGCGCCTCGGCGCGGCCAAGCCCTTCCTCTTCATCGTCGAGCACGACGAAACCGGCGAGTGTCTCGACGTTGCGGAGCACCTCACCCTCGTTCCAGCCGGGCTGCCGCGGGCCCGGCACGCCCGGCTCGGTGGGCTCGGCCCAGCGGAAGTCGGACACGTCGACGAGCCGCGCCAGCAGATCGACCTGGGAGCGGATGGTGCTCTTGCAGGTCAGGTACTCGCCCATGCAGGGGTGGAGCGAGATGCCCTGGTGCGTGGCCGTGAAGTCCCGATAGCTCGTGATGTCACGGATGTCGTGCAGGGCGCCGAGGTCGTAGTTGCCGTTCGTCGAAGGCTGCGACCCGTTGGGGCCGGGGATGACCAGGCTGCACGTGCCGGCCGCCTGGGCCGCCACCCACTCGTCATAGGGGCTCGGCTCGGCCGGCGGGGGGTCGAGATTGCGGCAGGCAATGTACTCTTCTTCGCAGGGCCCGGCGTCGCCGGGGGGGGCGGGGCATTCGCCCGGGTCGGCGGACGAACTGAGCAGGTGCTTGCGGCACTGCACGCCCGAGAAGTAGGCCGAGCTGGTGGCGCCGTAGTCGGCGGCGAGTTCCGTGAGCGAGCCGCAGAGGTACGCGGTGCAGCCGATGGGGTCGTCCCACTCGTAGCAGACGTCCATCGCGGGCTCTTCCCAGGCCGGGTCGAAGTGGGCTGTGCAGAAGGCGCCCATGCACTGCCGCATGTGCCAGCCGGAGTCGAAGGCCCCCGGGTAGTCGGCGAGGTCCCAGGCCGCCTCGATGTCGGCGACGTTGCCCGCGGCCGCGGACAGATCGGCGCAATAGGCCGCCACATAGGCGGCGCTGTAACCCGGGATGCACGCGGATTTGCCGAACGTGTACTGCGACTGCAGCGTCACCCACTCGTTCGCGGTCACGCCTTCGTGGACCTGCGCGTTGGCGAGTGCACAGTGTTCCCGGTTGAAGGCGTTGATGGCCACGTTGCCGGGCTGCGCCTGCTCGTCGCAGGCCGTACCGTCGACGTTCTCGTCGCAGAGTTGGCCGCAGACCCAGCGGGTCAGGTTGTCCTGGTCGAACGGGAACTCGGCGCCGCCGTAGTCCCAGAACAGATTGGTCGTGGGGTACCAGACGGAGGTCGGCGGGTTGGCCCGGCCGACGTCGCGGTAGGCGAAACAGTTTTCGAGTTTGGCGAGGATCGTCGACGCGGCCCGCCAGCGCGTCTCGGGCGAGAGGCGCGGCAGGAAGCCGCAGATGGGCAGCCCGGTGCCGAGCGCGTCGCCGAGATGGAAGACCTGCGTTTCGTCGCGGTCGGCGCAGCGCCGGAACGCGGCCACGGCGTCGTGCAGAAAGTAGATTTCGATGGTCTGCGGGTTGTCGCCGCCGTAGGACGGATCGCAGGAGTTGCCGCACTTGCCGAAGCAGAATTCGGGGTCCATGTGGGCGCCCGTCCAGTCGTGCACGACCTCGTGGACGAGGGTCCCGGCGCGTTCGGCCGCCGCGAGCTGCCAGAAGAAGGCGTAGTGCAACTGCGTCGGCTCGTCGTCGGCCTGGGGGTTGCTGGCGATGGCCCCGTCATGGTCGCAGTCGGAGCTGTAGCCGTTGCCCCGGCTGTGCGGCATGACGAGATCGCCGAGCCAGTAGTAGTCGGACGTGTAGAGTTCGAGCGTCGGGGCCAGCGTGTCGCTCGTGATGAAGTCCATGACGATCGCGGCGTTGATGAGCCGCGTCGTGTGGCCGTTGGGGTTGCACCAGTCGCCGCCGGTGCTCCAGTTCCAGTCGGTGCCGTCGGGGTCGCCGAGGTCGAGCGCGTTCCAGTAGTTCGTGATCTTGGTGTAGTCGGTGCACCAGAACGGCGTGAGTTCGTCATCCATGGTGTCGGGCGCGTCGAGCCAGCCCCAGGCGTCGTAGTCGTTGTAGCAGATCGCCCGGGCCTCGGACGTCAGAGCCAGCGCGGCGCCGAAGACCGCCAGCAGCGGGTAGAGTCGTCGGGTCATGGCATCAACCCCCCTTGGTAGGTCACGTGCGCGAGGAAGCGTTCGGCCGGTGGCAGACGGCGGAGCAACTGTGCCTTGGCCTTCGAACGCGAGGGGCTGGCCGCGTAGTAGAAGCGGATGGCGAGCGCCCGCGCGTCGCGCTCGGCGATCGCCTCGACGAGGTCGAGCAGCCGGTCGCGCGCGGCGGCATCGCCCTGCACGGCGACCCGGCCCAAGGCCGTGAGCGCGCCGAAGCGCAGTTTGCGCGCCACGAACCCCGGACTCGTATTGCTGTCGAGCAGTTCCGTGTCGGGCGGAATGTCGGCCCGGGCCTGGTCGAACAGGAACTGCACGGCGCGCTCGCCGCCGATTTCGCCGAGCAGATGGAACGCCAACTGCTTTGTGCGCTCGCCCGGCGCCGGCTGTGCGGCGAGTTCGGCGAGGACCAGGTCGGCCGCCTCGGCGCGGTGGGTGGCAAAGTAGGCCGCCGCTTCGCGCTGCTTGCGGAACATGGCCTGGGCCGCTTCGTCGGTGCCCGGCGCCATGACGTACGCCTCAAAGGCGCCGGTGAGCGCCACACTCAGGGCGTCGCTGCCCGTCAGGAACGAGAAGGCAGGCACCTGCTGAGCCGCCTCGGGGTCGGCCGGCTGAGCGACCTCGCCCGATGCGCGGACCTCCGGAGCGGGCGGCGTCGTGTCGCCACGCCCCGGGCAGACGTCGGTCGGCGGGGCCGCGGTGTCGCCGCACCCCGGGCAGGCGTCCGGCGCGCAGGGCGCGGTGTCGCCGCACCCCGGGCAGGCGTCCGGCGCGCACGCCGCCGTGTCGCCGCACCCCGAGCAGGCGTCCGGCGCGCAGGGCGCCGTGTCGCCGCGCCCCGAGCAGACGTCCGTGGCGCACGCCGAGGAATCCCCGCCGCAGCCGGCCGTTGCCCCGCCTGCAGCGGCGAGGCAGAGGAGCAGGAACCCTGCCCCGCGTATGCTGAACCGTCGTTTGTGCATCCGTGCCTCCTTCTACCGGCCGACCGGCCGGATGATGTGCGCGTGGGCCCGGGCATGCGGCGGGGCCCCGAGCGGGGCCGCGCACTGCCCGTGACCAAAGACCGCTGAAAAGATGGCCTGGGCATCGCCCGACGTGACCGCCCCATCGCCCGTGCAGTCGGCGCGGCAGACGACGGCACAGCCCGGCGTGTCGGCCCCGATGGCGATGGCGAAGGCGGCCTGGGCATCGCCCGCCGTGAGCGCGCCGTCGCCGTTGACGTCGCCGTCCGGCACGCAGGCGAGCCGCGTGAACACCCCGTCCGTGGTCTCGAAGGATTGGACATCGTCGCCCGCCCAGCCGATGTGCACGATGGAGGAATCCCGCGCGGGCGGCAGCGGCTCAGCCACACGGAAGAGCAGGCGCGCGAGGACGCCGGCCGAGCCCGGCGGAATGGCGCTGTAGGGCGTGAACCCGGCGACCAGGAAGAAGTCCGCCGAGCCCTGGCCACAGGCGAACAGGAGCCAGCCGGGGTCGAGGTCGCCCCGTTCGCAGCCCCAGTAACGCAGGACGTCGGGGTCGTGCTCGATGCGGACCGTGAACGCCGCGATGGCGGTCTCGGAGTTCTCGACGCGCAACTCGACGGCCACCACTTCGTTCGGGCAGCCCGCGGCATCGGCCACGAAGAGCCGGTCGGCGCGGGGCGGCGCCGGGCGCGCGGCGACCGCCGGGGCCGCGGCACCGGCCGGGCGCGCGAGGCCGGGGCCCGCCACCA
>CAYRCM010000179.1:0-12399 GCA_964422715.1 uncultured Myxococcales bacterium
CCGTAGGCCTGGCAGCCGCCTTCGCCGCCGCCCCCGCCGCCACCCCCGTGGCCGCCGCGACCGCCGGCACCGCCGACGCACGGGGCCCAGTCTAGGGTGGCGAGGTCGAACTGGCCGATTTTGGCGCCCGCGGCGCTGCACGCCCCGGCCTTGGGCGGCGCGCTGCCGGCGCCGCCGGTGCCGCCGACCCCGCCGGCGCCGGCGTTGGCCGTGGTGGGGCAGTCGTTCGTGTCGTAGAGGTCGCAGGAACTCAGGCCGGCGTTGTGGAGCGTGCCGCCGCCGCCGCCGACCCCGTCCCAGACGACGCCGGTGCCCGGCGGGTTGTTGTAGCCCGCGCCCTGCGCGCCGTCGGCGGAGCCGCAGCCGGTCAGGTCGCCGCCCGCACCGCCGGCGTAGGCCTGGCAGGGGGTGAAGGGGCCGTCGTCGCCCGGGGCGCCGTCGCCGGCAGCGCCGCGCCAGATCTCGCACGAGGTGAAGGCGAGCCGCCCGGCCGTGGGGGTGGCCGTGACGAGCACGGCGACGGTCTCTTCGCCGTCCCCGGTGACGTCGGTGCCCTGGATGCGCAGGCGATCGACGACCGTGTCGCGCGTGATGGCGTCGGCGCGCACGACGGGCGAGACGGCGGCCGTGATGACCGTGAGCCCGATGGCCTGCGTGCGCAGCCAGGTTTGTTCGCCGGCGGGCAGACCGTCGGTGTAGCCGCCGTAGAGCCCGATGCCCTCGACGAGCGCCAGGGTGGTGGGGTGCTCGTAGGTGCCCTCGGCGACGAGCACCGGGTGCGGCAGGTCGGGATGCTCGGGGTCGCAGTCGGGCAGGCCGGCCGCGACGGCCATGGCCCGGGCCAGCGTACGCACGGGATGCTCGGGGTCGAGGCCGGAGTTGGCGTCGGTGCCGGTGGCGGCCGACACGAAGGCCGAGCAGGCCGCATCGCCGTCGATGCCGTCGCAGTTGGCGTCGACGCCGTCGGGGTCGGGCCGGTCGACGGCCCCGGGGTAGATGCGCCAGCCTTCCGCGATGCGCCGGTCTTCGCAGTCGTCGCCGTTTGCGACGTAGCCCACGGGTTGCGCGCAGCCCGTCTGGGTCTCTGTGGGGTCGCCAAAGCCGTCTTCGTCTTCGTCGCGGTACCAGGTGCCGGCCTCGGACGACGCATCTTCGAGGGTCGCGGGGTCGCAGTCGTCGTCGAGGCCGGCGTTGCAGACTTCCGCGGCGCCGGGGTGGACGGCACTGTTCGTGTCGTCGCAGTCGCTCGCGTCGACCACGTAACCGGCCGGGCGGGCGCAGAAATTGTGCACCTCGGCCGGGTCGCCGAAGTTGTCGCCGTCGCTGTCGAGCGCGAAGGGCATGGCGCCGACCGCGTCTTCTTCGTCGACGGCGTCGTCGCAGTCGTTGTCGACGGAGTCGCAGGCCTCGGTACCGGCGGGGTGGATGTCGCTGTCGCCATCGTCGCAGTCGTCGGCGTTGGCGACGAAGCCGAGCGGGGCCGTACAGGCGGTGCGGCTCACGTCGGGGTCGCCGAACGAGTCGTTGTCGGCGTCGGCGTAGAAGGTCGTCGCCCCGGCGGCATCCTCGTCGGTCTGCAGGTCGCAGTCGTCGTCGAGGCCGTTGCAGGTCTCGACGGCGCCGGGGTGGATGCTGGCGTCGTGGTCGTTGCAGTCGACGTCGGCGAGATAGGTGTCGCCGTCGTCGTCGACCGGCGGCGGGGTGCTGTCGCCCGCGCCACCCGTGTCGCCGGCGTCGAGGCTGTCCACGGCCGCCGGGGTGTCGGACGGGGTATCGGGAACCAAGGTCCCGTCCGCCTCCGGTCGGCTGCTGCCGCTCCCGCCGCAGCCGCCGGCAATGAAGGCCAACGCAACGAGGATGAAACCGAGCCGCCAGCACCCCGTACTTCGCGTGCTCATCGAACGCCTCCGCGCGGCCCGCGACACGGCTCCGCGGACCCTTGACGCCCCCCGAACCGCGGCAGCGTCCACGCGGACGCCGCCCCGAGACGAGCGCTCATTGCCAGCCGAACCCACGGAAACCAGATTGCCACCAGGCCGGCGGCGGGGCAAGGCGCGTCACCCGGCTACGCCGGGTCGACAGCGGACCCGGGGCCGGGGCGAAGGGCGGGAGGGCAAGGGGCGGGGGACGCTGGCGGTGGCGCCGGACGGCGCGGGGGCACGGGCAACCGCGGCGCCCGCGCGGCCGCGGCTCAGAGGCTGTGAAAACATCGCAGTTCGTCGCGAGGCGTGCCCCTGACGGAATGGCTGCAAGGAGCGGGCGTGCACGAAACCCGAGACGTATCGCGGGATACGTCGCAGGGTTTCGGGGGCCCCGTGACGCCGCAGAGGTCCGGCAGGGGTCGCCGCAGCAGAACGGAGATTTTTTCGGAGCCTCTCAAGCCCGCGCGGGCAGCAACGCCAAGAGTTCCTCGGCGGCACGCTTGCCCTCGGAGGCCGCGCCTTCCATGAAGCCCTGGTAGTCGACAGACGTGTGCTCGCCGGCGAAGAACACGTTGCCCTGGCGCACCTGCTCGTAGCCGGCGATGGTCTGGTACTGACCGACGCGCCAGTAGGCGTAGGAACTGAGGAAGCGCGAGTCGAGATGGCTCATGGTCTCGCAGCACTTGCCGTTCCAGAGTGCGGTGAGGCCCGGGAACACCGGCTCGATCTGCGTCAGGAATTCCTCGGCATCGGCCACGACCGTGGGGTTGCCGTTGTTGCCGTAGGGGTGGCTGATGCGTTTCGCGGCCGCGACGTCGCCGCCGGTGTAGCTCACGAGAATGCCCGAGGTGCCGGGCTGGCCGCGCGTGGGGTCCCAGGCCAGCTGGTAGCCGCGGTCGGAATACGACGTGCCGCCGCTCACCCCCCAGGGGCCCGCTTCGTTCCAGAGCCGACGCGTGAACTGGAGCTGCAACTTGCCGTTGCGGCCCGCGCCAAGTTCGCGGATGGCGGTGGTCTTGCGCTCGTCGAAGCCGGCCCGGGCAAAGTCGAGCGTGCGCAGTTTCGAGAAAGGAATGGCCAGGATGACGTAGTCGGCGCGCACTTCGGTGGCGCCGGCTGGGGAGTCGAACGAGAGCGTGACCGTGCCGTCGCTCTCGGCGCGAAGGGCCTGGAACTCGTGGCCGAGCAGCACGACGTCGCCGATGCCGAGGTGGTCGGCAATGGCGCGCGGCACTTGGTCGACGCCGCCCTGGATGCGCCACCCCTCGTCGGATTCGCCAAACACCGAGAAGTTGTCGGCCGCGGCGCCCGAGAGCATGTAGATGAGGCTCAAGGCGCTCTGGTCGGAGGTCTCGGCGCCGTACTCGATGTTGTAGGCCACGTCGAGCAGCTTGCCGAGCCGCGAGCCGAAGCCGCCCGGCACGCGCGACTCGATCCACGCCCGGATGCTGAGGTTGTCGAGTTCGCGGCCGGCCGCGGTGCTCTGCGCGAAGGTCGTCGGATAGCCAGCGGCCTCGGCGTCGGCCTGGAGGGCCGCGTAGAGGGCCGCAAAATCCTGGTCGACCTCGGCCTTGGTGTAGTAGCCGCCGTCGAAGTGGTAGGTCTCGGTGGCGCCGGCCGGTTCGGCCGCGAGGGCGTCGGTCTGGGCGAGGCCGAAGCGGTCGGCCAGGCCGCGGAACACTTCGAAGCCGCTGTCGACGAGTTCGCCATAGATGTCGGCCACCTGCCCGTCGGACCACGACATGTTGGTGGCGTTGCCCGGAGCGGCATGGCAGATGCCGCAGCCCGTGGGCTCGGCGCCGCGCTCGGTGGCCAGCCGGCCTCCCACGCGCTCCTTCGAGACTTCGTAGACCGTGGCCCGGTAGCCGGCGTCGGCGAGCGTGAGGGCCGCCGTGAGCCCGGCGATGCCGCCGCCCACGATGGCGATGCGCGGCGCAGCGCCCGTGGAACCGCCGCCGCCCCCGCCGCCCCCGCCGCAGCGCAGTTTGAAGGGCAAGAGCGCCCCGGCTGCAATCGCCGCCGAGCCGGCCAGAAGCGCGCGCCGGGTGACGCTCGCGCCGGAAGCGGGGCGGGCCCGCAGTTCGGCCGCGGCACGCGCTTGCACCTCGGCGATGGGCGTGCCGGTGCGCAGGGCGTAGCGGTGTTGGGCAAACAGTCGTCGCAAAGAACGGAGAAGCGGCGTGTGGGCCATGGTGGTCTCCCCCTCCGAGGTCAGGGCGGTCGATGCCGGCTTGTGGAAACAAAGCGTGACCGCATTGCAGCACGCCGCGACCGGACTGGCAAGCCGGCGCAGCGCTAACCATCTGGAACGAGACGACAAAGCATGCACGGCGGCCGCACCCGGGGCCCGACGCCGCGGGCGGACGGCGCACACGGCCGGCCGAGGCCCTGCGGCGGGCAGGAGCGCGGCCCGGCCCCCGCGGGAGCGGCGCCGTACCCGCCCGGCCGCGGCTCGGCTACACTGCGCCGCGGGGAGGCGCACCGGTGACGACCGAACGCAATCGCAAGACCTGGGCCCGCGTGGCGCTCACGCGCATCCGGCTGCGCCGGGCGCTCGCCCGACGCGAAAAGTGGGCCGATGCCGTATGGACCTGCGGGGCGCTCTTGCCGGGGCTCGGGGCCGTGGCGTTCGTGTTCGGGTTTGGCGACCCGAAAAGCCTGCCGCAGGAACCGCTGATCGTGGCCGTGGGGCTGCTCGGCCTCATCGGCTTCGTCGTGACCTTCATCGGCGCGCTCATGGGGGCCATGGCGGGCTTGATGACCGCTCTGCTGGCCGTCGTCCTGGCACCGGTCACGCTCCCGCTCGACCTCGTCCACCTCTGGCGCCGGGCTCTCCGGCGCGAGGCCGAACGCCGGCTCTGGCGAGACGGGCACGTGCCGCCGGAGTGGGCGCGCGGGCGCAAGGCGCGCCGCCGCGTGCTCGCCGAACTCGCCGCGGCCGACCGGCAGTTGCGCTACGCCCCCGCGACCGGGCTCGAGCCCGTGTCGAGCGGGCCCGACGAGCAGTGTCGCTCCTGCGGCGCGGCGTTGCGGCTCGTCGGCGAGGGGGTGCGGCGCTGCGATTTCTGCCGCCGCGACACGTTCGGCGCCCTGCCCGAACGGCCGACCGAGGTCGACGCAACGCGCCAGCGCATCAGCGCCGTCGGCGACGGCCGGCAACTCCCCGTGTCGCGCCGCGCCCTCTGGCGGCGTTTTCGGGCCGAGCACGGCGCCCCGGTCGCCGCCGCGCGCCGGCTCGTCGGCTACCTGGCGCTCGCGTACGGCGGGGCGGCGCTGCTGAGCGACCTCGGCTGGCGCTTCGACGTCGAGGCCCTGAAACTCGCGGGGGCCGCGCTGCTCGTCATCACGGTGCTGCCGCTGTTCGTGGCCATCGTGCGGCTCACGGGGCGCTACGTCGACTTGCGGTTCAATCGCTTCCGGCCCGGCGTGCGGGCCTACGACCGCGCGCTGCTCGGCGAAGTGGTCGCCGCCGTGGCGCACCAGGGGCGCATCCGACTCGAAGCGCTGGCGGCCCACCTCGGTGTCGGCGTCGCGCACATCGAAGCGGTGCTGGCCTCGCTCCAGCGGCTCGGCGGCGTGCCCATGCTGCGCGATCGCGAACGCGGCGAACTGCTGAGTCTGTTTGCCGCCGAAATCGGCCACGGCGTGTGCCCACACTGCGGCGGCGAGCGCGTTCCGGCGCCCGCGGCGCGGGTCGTCTGCCTGCACTGCGGTCGCGGCGAGTCCGCCGCGCCAGCCGGTGCTTGAAGGGTTGCCCGGCCGGCCCGGTGTCGGTATGGTTGCACCGCTCTTTTGGCTTCGGAGGCCTGCCTCGTGAACAAGGTGCTCGTCTATTCGCTGTTGCTCGTAGCGGGTCTCGGTGGCTCGCAGGTGCTGCCGCTCGCCCTGCCCGGGCTGTGGCCGACCTTCGCCGAGGGCCTGCGCATCCTGACCATGGCGGCCCTCGCCTTCATCATGATCCACGTCGGCTACGAGTTCGAAGTCGACCGCGGCCGCAAGCGCGAGCTCGCCGTCGACTACGGCGTCGCGGCCACGGCGGCGGCCTTTCCGTGGGTGTTCGTGGCGCTGTACTTCGAGCTGGTGCTCGGGCCCGACGCCGGCGCGGCCGCGGCCGACCCCTGGACGCACGCCCTGCTCGCCGCCCGCTTCGCCGCGCCGACGTCGGCCGGCGTGCTGTTCTCGATGCTGGCGGCGGCCGGCCTCTCGGCCACCTGGGTGTTCCGCAAGGCACGCGTGCTCGCGATCTTCGACGACCTCGACACCGTGCTGCTCATGATCCCGCTCAAGATGCTGATTGTCGGCGTCCGCTGGCAGATGGCCGTCATCGTCGTCATCATGGCCGTGCAGTTGTTCGTGGCCTGGCGCTACTTCCGGCGGCTCCGCGGATCGGTGCGCTGGCCGGCCGTGCTGGCCTACGCGGCCGGCATCGTGGCCGTCTCCGAACTCATCTACCGGGCGAGCCTCTTCGTCGACGACGTCGTGCCCATTCACATCGAGGTGCTGCTGCCGGCCTTCGTGCTCGGCTGCATGCTGGCGCGGCCGGCCGGCGCCGACCCGCACCGCGACGACGCCCGCGAAGGGCACCAGGAAGGCCCCGAAGACCCGACCGAACAGCGCGTTTCATCCATCGTGTCCGGGGTATTCATGGTGCTCGTCGGCCTGAGTCTGCCGCCGCTCGCTTCGCTCATGAGCGGCGCGAGTTGGGGCGCCATCCTGCTGCACGTGCTCGCCGTCACGGCGCTCGCAAACCTCGGCAAGATGTTTCCGGTCTTCGTGTACCGGCGCGAGGCCACGCTGCGAGAGCGACTCGCCGTGGCCATCGGCATGTGGCCGCGGGGCGAAGTGGGGGCCGGCGTGCTCGTGCTCTCGCTCGGCTACGGCATCGGCGGGCCCATGATCGCGGTGGCCGCACTGTCGCTGGCCCTGAACCTCGTTTTGACCGGCGCCTTCATCGCCATCGTGAAGCGCCTCCTGCGCAAGCCCGCGGCCCCGGCTGCGGCGCCGTGACGGGCTGCGCACGACGCGACTGGCAGCGCTCCGCGACTTCGGCTATCGTCGCCGCGCTTCGGGGGCGTGTCCCCGGCGGAGCGTTTCCCCCATGAACATCGGCACGTTCCTGTGGCTTGGCGCGGGCCTGGTCCTGCTTGTCGCGGGCGGCGAGGGCCTCGTGCGCGGCGCCAGCAGGCTTGCGGCGCTCGCCGGGGTGAGCCCGCTCGTCATCGGCCTCACGGTCGTCGCGTTCGGCACGAGCGCCCCCGAACTCGTCGTCAGCGTCACGGCCACGGCCGGCGGCGCCCCCGATCTGGCGGTCGGCAACGTCGTCGGGTCCAACATCTTCAACGTGCTGTTCATCTTGGGCGTCTGTGCGCTCGTGCAGCCGCTCGTCGTCTCGCCGGTCATCGCGCGGCGCGACCTGCCGCTCAACGTTGCCGTGTCGGCGGCCGTGTGGCTCCTTGCCCTCGACGGACGGCTCGGCATCCTCGAAGGTCTGGCCCTGTTGCTCGGCCTCGGCGCCTACGTCCTCCACGTCGTGCGGGCCGGCCGGCGCGAGCAGACGCTCGCCGCGGCAGTGGCCGCGGTGGCGGCACCCGACGCCCCCGCGGCACCGCCACGCGGCGCGAAGACGTGGCTCTTCGGGGCCGCGCTCACGGTCGGCGGCCTCGCCCTGTTGGTCGTCGGCTCGCGCTGGATGGTGCAGGCGGCCGTCGAACTCGCGCGGGCCCTCGGCGTGGCCGAGGTGGTCATCGGGCTCACCGTGGTGGCCGCGGGAACGAGCCTGCCCGAGGTGGCGACATCGGTCATCGCCACCATCCGCGGCGAGCGCGACATCGCGGTCGGCAACGTCATCGGGTCGAACCTCTTCAATTTGCTCGGCATTCTTGGCGTGTCGGCGCTCGCCGGGGGCGACCGGCTGGCGGTGGCGCCCTCGGTTGCGGCCGTCGATCTGCCCGTCATGCTCGCGGCGGTGCTCGTGTGCTGGCCGTTCGTGGCGGCGGCCGGTCGGCTCGCCCGGCCGGTCGGGCTGCTGCTGCTCGCGGGCCAGGTCGGCTACACGGCCTACCTCATCCTCGCGTCCGAGCGCCACCCGCTCCTGCCCGCTTTGACCGACGGTTTCCTCGCCTGGGTGCTGCCGGCCCTGGCGCTCGGCATCGTCGGCGGGCTCGGCGTACGCCTCCGGCGGCGCGGCGCGGCGGCCGGCGGCCCGCAGTAGGGCCGGGCGGCTACCGCGTGGCGGCGCCCACCGGCACGCGCACGAGCTGGCCGAGTTGCCGTGCCTCGGTGACGGCCGCCGCGCGCAGGTGCGCGAGCCCGATCGGCCGGCCCTCGGCCGCGGCGGCAAACGCCGCGCGCAGCGCCGCATTCTTGATGTGCCCGCCGCTGAACTCGAATTCGCCGGCGAGCGTCGCGAAATCGAGGTTCGGCGCCACGGCCGCCTTTTCGGGGATCATCTGGCGCCACAGGTCCTCGCGTGCCGCGCGGTCGGGTTTGGGGAAGCGCACCCAGGCTTGCAGACGCCGCTTGAAGGCCTCGTCGATGTTTTCCTCGAAATTCGTGGTCAGGATGCAGATGCCCTCGAACGACTCGATGCGCTGCAAGAGGAAGTTGACCTGCACGTTGGCGTAGCGGTCGTGCACGCTTTTGACGTTGGTGCGGCCCGCAAACAGGCTGTCGGCCTCGTCGAAGAGCAGCAGCACGTGGGCGTATTCGCTTTCGTCGAACAGCCGCGCCAGGTTCTTCTCGGTTTCGCCGATGTACTTGTCGAGCACGCGCGAGAGGTCGATGCGGTACACGTCGCGCGCGAGCGACCGGCCGATGACCGAGGCGGCCAGCGTCTTGCCGGTGCCGGGCGGGCCCGAGAACAGCACGCGCAACCCCTGGCGGCCGCCCACGACCCGGTTGAAGCCCCAGTCGTCGTAGACCCGGGCGCGAAACTGCATCATGCGCTCGATTTCGCGCAGGGTGTCGAGCGTCTCGGCCGGCAGCACGAGGTCGCCGAAGCCGTGGGTCGTGAAGACGGGGGTGGCGAGGCTGCCGAGGTTATGGCCGAGTTGGTTGCGCGCGGCCATGGCGAGGTCGGCTTCGGCCAGTGAACCCGGGCCGGCCGGGCGGTCGCGGCGGAAGCGGCCGGCGGCGGCGATGGCCGTGGCGTTTTCGACCGTGCGCCGGATGCTGCCGGCCGTCAGGTTGAAGCGGCCGGCGAGGTAGTCGGGGTCGAGCCCGGGGGCGAGCCCGGGGCCGCTTTGCAGCGCCTCGCGCCAGGCGCGCTGCTGCTCGGAGAGCGGCGTGAAGGGCAGCGGCACTTCGATGACGGCGCCGAGCGCGGCGAGGGCCGACTGCGGCTGGGTCGCCGCGAATACGACCGGGGCGAGCGGAACGGCGAAGGCGCCGGCGAGCGCGTCGAGGGCGTGACGTTGGCCATGTTCGGCGGCCGGCGGCAGCCCGCTGCCCAAATCGACGAGCAGGAGCGCGCCCTGCAAGAGCGCCTCGCGTGCGGCCTCGGCAATGAGGCGCGCGGCATCCAGAGGGGCGCTCGCGAGCAGCGCCTCGACATCGACGGCGAGGAGCCGCCGCCCGCCGCCCGCGGCGAGGGTCGCCGCCAGCGTCTTCTTGCCGACGCCGCGCGGGCCGGTAAACAGGAGCGCCGTGCCGCCTCCCGGGCGCGCGGCCGCGGCACGCCAGGCGGCCGTGGCCTGCTCGCGTGCGGCGGGATCGAGACAGAGTGCGGCGGGAGACGGCGCCCCCGTGACGAAGCGCAGGTTGGCCGGCAGCTGCACGAGCGCCGCCGGCCCGACGTTCAGGAAGCGCACGAGGCGGTCGGGCACGGCCGCGCGCCGGAAGAAGTGCGGCGTCGCCGGCTGCCAGTCGCCGGCGTCGTGCAGCGTGACGAGCCCCTCGCGCACGAGCGTGCCCTCGGGCGCGAGCGCCAGGGTGAGTTCGCCGCGGCGCGCGACGGGCACGCTCAACAGATCGACGAGGAAGGCCACATCGGGCTGTTTGCGGGTGAAGTCGGCCCAGGCGAAGGTACAAAGCCGCGAGAACTCGAGGTCGCTCTGGATGCGCGCGAGCGTCAGCAGCACGTCGAGTTCGGCGTCGCTGAGCCGGTAGATGGCGCGCAGTTCTTCGCACGGCAGGGCCACGCCGTCCATGCTGAGGGCGAGCCGCTCGCGGATGTGGCCGTCGAAGACCGAGAGTTCGGCTTCGATGGCGGCGAGCCCGGCCGCGGTAGCCTCGTCGCGCAGCGCTTCGGGCAGTTCGTGGCCGCCGGGCAGCGCGGCCCCGAGCGCGTGCAGCGCCTCGTGCACGCTGACGTAGACGTCGCTCAGCGAGCCCCCGGCATCGGTGAGCCGAGGCCAGTAGCGCAGCACGTAGCGCTTGAGGAAGAGCAGCAGCCGCGCGCCGTGGTCGGCGAAGTGTTCGGCGGCGTCGCGGTACGGCCCGGCCGTGTGGCCGTGGCCCCCGGGGGCCGCGTGGCCGTGCCTATGGTCGTGCTCGTGGTCGTGCTTGTGGTCGTGGTCGTGGCCCGCGGCGCAGCTCGGACAGGTGGCCGGGTCGTGCGCCGCGGTGGCGGGAGCGGCGGCGTGCGGCGGCAGGTCGGAACGCATCAGGGCAGCTTCGAGAGGTCGACGACCGAAGGCGTGGCGTGCGAGCCGATCTGGGTCGTGCCATCGCTCAACGTCGAGACGATCTTCTTCGCCCCGTGGTCGGGCGCCTGTTCGGTCGAGTGGAAGGTGTGCCAGCCGAGCGCGTCGCGGCCGCTGATGGTCAAGAGGCAGAGTTGCCACACGACGGCGCGCCAGTTGGCCGGGTCGATGCCCAGTTTGGCCGGCATGGCGGCACGCAACGCGCCTTCGGGCCCGGCCTTGGCGTCGGCCTCGGTGTCGGCGACCCACGCGGAGCCGCCCGCCAACCGGTTGACCTCGTCTGCGGCGCGCTTGAGGCTGATGTTGTAGGCGTGCAGGGCGTCGGACAGGTGCTCGTCTTCGGCGGCCCAAATCTTGCCGGCATAGGCCGGCGTGATGTTGAGGAAGGTCTCGTAGGGCGTGGGGGTGCCGCCCACGTTGACCATGCGCGTGCCGGTCTTGTGTTCGCCGGCCGGCGACGAGACGCAGGGGTGCGTCGCGTCGGTCGAGGTGGTCGACTTGACGGTGGCCACCCACTCGGTCGGGCCCGTGCCGAGCGCCCAGTCGATGAAGCCGCCGAGGCTCGGGGTCGCGCTGACCTTCTGGCGCTGGGTCGTCTCGATGTCGAACCGGGGGCCCGTGAACGCGTTGGTGACGGTCGTGAGCCCGAGCGTGCCCGGGAAGCCCGCCGGCTTGGCCCACGAGTTGGTGCCGGCATGCGCGAACAGGCAACTGTCGAGCGAGTGGCCGCTGTGGTCGAGCGCGGCGCCCACCCCGGAGGCGGGCCGGAACGAGCCCGGGATGATTTCGCCATCGCCCACGGCCTGGCCGTTGACGATGAGCGTGTGGGCGTCGGCGGCAGCCGGCGTCGCGGGGGCCGTCTCGGCAACGAGGTGCGATGCGGCCGGTGCGCTCCCGGCCTGCGCGGGGGCCGTGCCCCCCGGGGCCGGGCCGGCGGACGGCGCGGCGGCGTCGGGCGCGGCAGCCGGGTCGGCGCTGTCGCCTTCCTGCTGCTTCGCCGCGTCGTCTTCGTTCAGGTCCTGGACCATCTCGTCGAGCACCTGGTCGTCGTTCGGCGCGCCGGACGTGCGCGCGCGGTCGTCGTTGGCGGCCTCGGCCGGCCCGACCGTGCGCTCGGTTTCGGCGGGAGCGAGCCGGGGGCCGTCGCTCAAGCGCTCGGCCGGCGCCTCGCGTTCGGCCTCGGCCGTGCGCGGCAGCAGGGCCGCCGCGCCGCCGTCGCCGGTGCAGAGCGCGCAGGCGTCGCTGCGCCCGTTCGTGAACGCCCGGGCAACCGTGCCGCGCCCGACGTCGCGCAGTTCGCGGCTGAACGCGAGCCGTCCGGCGCGGGCCTCGCCCGCTTTGAGACCGGCCTCGGCAAGCGGCGCCGCGGGCGCGATGTCGCGGCGCAAGGATTCGGATTTGCTGAGGGTGCGGACGCTGCTCATGACGGACCTCTGTCCTTCCACACGGCCTGCCGGTGCCGAGCGGCGCCGGCCGGTCGCGGTCTGCGGTGGTTCAGCCGTTGGTGCGGGCGCACGGCGCGCGCGAAGGTCGAGCGGCGCGGACCCGGCGAAACGTTGGGGCGGCGCGTGGGGTTCATGGGTCGAGCGCCGCGGGCGCAAGCCCGGTGTCGGGGGCCGGCCCCTGGAGCAGCCAGGGTTTGCCCGCGTCGTCGGGCAGCACGACCCAGTTGAAGGCGTTGAGTGCCGCGACGTCGAGCTGCGCAACATCGAGCCCGGCCGCCGCCGCCTCGGAGGCGCCAAGCGCCGCGAGCGTGGCGCGCACGCCGAGCGCCGTGGCGGCCCCGAGCCGACCGCGGGCGAGGGCCGCCACGAGTTCGGCCACCGCGGCCTGCC
>CAYRCM010000180.1:0-12358 GCA_964422715.1 uncultured Myxococcales bacterium
CCCCGGCAGCCGACCCCGCCGCCGCGGGTGCGCCGGGCTACGACGGGGCCCCCGGCCCGGCCCCAGCGCCGCCGGGGCCGGAGCCGAGCGTGCCCGCGCCGCTCGTGCTCGGTGCCGCCAAACGCAAACGTCGGGCCGCCGTCTGGTTGGTGCTCACCTGCCTGCTGCTGTCGGGTTGTCTGGCCCTGCTCTTGGCCCTGCTGCTTGGGGGGCCGGACTAGGGTCGTGGAACGCGCTTGGCGGCACCCTGTCTCCGAGGGATCGTCGCCAGCGGCCAGACGCGACGACGAAGGACTGGCAGCGCCCATTCGACGAGGAGCAACACCGCCGGCGGTGACGAGGACGGGAGAGAGGGGCATGCGAATTGCGTTGCGCTGCACAAGGCCCCTGGCGCGCGTGCAGCGCGTGGCCGCCGCGGCTCGCCGCCCATAGGCTCGTTGCCATGCGACTGCTCCACCTGAGCGACTTGCATCTCTCGCGCTACGGCGAGACCAGCACCTGGGCGCCGGTCGAATCCCCTCCCGACGACCGCTGGACACTCACGCATGCGTCGCGGGGCTGGCGCATCGAATGCCTGCGCGACCGCAAGGGACGGGCCGATGCGCTGCGGCTCGTCGACCCGGCGGGGCTCATCCATCGCCTCAAGAAGCGCGGGCTTGGTCGGGAAAGTCGGGCCGTTGCCGAGCTGCTGGCCCTCGCCGTGGAGCGCCACCGCCGCTCGGCCGAGCATCTCATGGAATCGGCTCCGGGGCCCGAGGAACTGAGCACGCTGCTCGAAGCCGACCCGGGCAACGCCAACGTCAGGTTCATCCGCATCGCGGGGGTCGTACGCAGGCTCAACCCCGACCTCATCGTCGTCACGGGCGACCTCACCGACGAAGGCTTTGGCTACCGCCTTGTGCGTCACGTGCTCGCCCCCTGGGCCGAGACGGGCCGGCTGTTCACGGTGCCCGGCAACCACGATATCTATGACATGTTGCCGCACCGCGGCCGGCGGCAGCGGTCGGCCCTGAAAGCGCGTCAGTACCGGCAGTTCGCCGCTTCGATCGGCCTGCCCGACTCCGACTTCTACCTGTGCCGGGTCGGCGCCGTGGCGCTCGTCGGGCTCGATTCGTGCGCCCCGCCGAGCACGCCGCTCAGCGCCGCCGGGGCCGTGCCGCCCGAGGGCCTGGCGCGGCTGCGCGGGCTGCGCGATCTGGCCGAGTTTCGGGGGGCGCGCGTGCGCATCGGGCTCGTGCACCACCACCTGCTGCGCATGCCGCTCGTCGTCGGCAAACGCTCGCCCCTCGAAGTCGGCATGCGGCTGCGCAACGCCGGAGCGGTCATGCGGGCCGCGGCCGAGGCCGGACTCGACTTCATCCTCCACGGCCACCGGCATCACGGCTACGTCGTCCACCTGCCCGGACGGCCGACCGTCGTGTCGGCCCCGTCGAGCACGCTCGGCTGCAAGTCGCTCGGACGGGCCTATGCCTGGCTGCTCGATCTCGATGCTTCGTGGCCGTGCCCGCGCATGCTGGAATTGCCCTGACGCGCCCGGGCCGAACCGCACGGGGCGCCCCGACCTCCGCTGCCGTTGGGCCGGCGGGAAAAGGAAGGCCATGCCGCTCGACGCCCATGCCGCCACGCCACCCGAAGCCGGCGCAACCCCGCCGCGCGCCGACCTCCAACGCGACATCGCCATGCTGCAGGGCCTGCTCGACGAGACCATCGCGCACCTGTCCGGACCCGACATCCAGCGGCTGCACGAACGGGTGCGGGGCCTGGCGCTGCTCCGCCGCAGCGGCGCCGACGGGCTGGCCGAGGACCGCCTGCGCGAGACCCTGGCCGTGCTCGACCCGACCACGGCCGAGGGCGTGGCCCTGGCTTTCCACACGTTCTTCGGACTCGTCAACATCGCCGAGGAAGCCCACCGCGTGCGCGTACTGCGCGAGCGCGAACGCCGCGCGCACCCGACGCCGCTCGGTGAGTCGGTGGCGGGCGCGGTGGCGCAGTTGCGCGCCGCCGGCGTCGACGAAGCCACGGTCGCGCGCCTGCTCGCGCGGCTGCACGTCGAGCTCGTCTTCACGGCCCACCCGACCGAGGCGAAGCGCCGCACCGTGGTGTCCAAACTGCGGCGCATTGCCGCGGCGCTCCACGATCTGGAGGTGCGCGATCTCCTGCCGGCCGAGCACGCCGCCTGCATGGAGACCATCCGCTCTGAAATCGCGGCGTTGTGGCTGACGGAACGCACGCGCACCGAAACCCCGACGGTCGGCGACGAGGTGCGCACCGGGCTCTTCTACCTCGCGACGTCGCTCTGGAACGTGGTCCCGGCCGTGCAGCAGGCGCTCGAGCGCGCGCTCCGCACGCACTACCCGGCGCTCGCCGCGCCGGCGCGCTTTCTTACCTTCGGCTCCTGGATCGGCGGCGACCGCGACGGCCACCCGGACGTGACGGCGGCGGTCACGGCCGAGGCCCTGCAGCGCCATCGGCGGGTGGCCGCCACGCGCCACAAACAGGCGCTCGACGAGTTACACCAGCACTTGAGCCTGTCGACGCGGCTCACCCACCTCAGCCAAGAATTCACCTGCGATCTGGCCGACTGCGCGCCGGGACAGGTGTCCCCGCACGCGAACTACGTGCTCAGCCGCTACCCGCGTGAGCCCTACCGGCTGCGCACCGCACAGCTCATGGGCGAGCTCGACCGGGTGCTGGCCGAGGACGTCCGCGGCCGCACGGCCGAGGTGCCCCGGCCCGCGGAGCCGGAGGTGCGCGGCGCGGACATCCTGGAGCCGCTCGACCTCATGGATGCGAGTCTGCGGGCGTTTGGCGCCGACGCTGTGGCCGATGCCGTGCTGAAACGCACGCGCCAGGGAGTGCGCGTGTTCGGCCTGCACATGGCGCGGCTCGACATTCGCCAGCACAGCCGCGTGAACCGCGCCGTGCTCGACGAGCTGTTCGGCCGGCTGGGTCTCTGCAGCGGGTTTGCGGCGCGGCCGCCGGCCGAGCGGCTCGACGTGCTCGGCCGCGCGCTCGCGGACCCGCGGCCCGATGTGTCGAGGCTCGGCGAGGTCTCGGCGCAGAGCCAGGAGACGCTCGAACTCTTCCGGGTGCTGGCGCGCACCGTCGAGCAATGCGGCGCCGAGACGCTCGGCCCCTACGTCGTCAGCATGACGCACGGCCCCGACGACGTGCTCGCCGTGCTGTGGCTCTCGCGGCTCGTGGGCCTGTGTCTCGACCCACGGCAGCCGCAGGACGCGCTCGGCATCGCGCCGCTGTTCGAGACGCGCGCCGACTTGCAGGCCGCCGGCGCCATCCTCGGAGCGCTCTGCGCGCATCCGGCGTACGCCGCGCACATCGAGCGCCGCGGTCGCGAACAGATCGTCATGATCGGCTACTCCGACAGCAACAAGGACGCCGGCTACGTGGCCGCCAACTGGGAACTCTATGAGGCCCAGGAACGCATTGCCGCGGCCGCGCGGCAGCACGGACTGCTGCTGACGCTCTTTCACGGCCGCGGGGGCAGCATCGCGCGCGGCGGCGGTCCGACAAACCGGGCCATCCTGGCGCAGCCGCCGGGTTCGGTCGACGGCCGGCTGCGACTGACGGAACAGGGTGAGGTCATCGACGACCGCTACGGCCACCCGGCCATCGCGCGGCGCCACGTCGAGCAGGTGCTGCACGCCGTCATGCTGGCGTCGGTGCCCGGCTTGCAGCGGCTGCAAGTCACCCCGCCCGCGGCCTGGCGCGACGCCATGCAGGCACTCGCCGCGACCGGACTCGCGAGCTACCGCGCGCTCGTCCACGAAACCCCCGGATTTCTCGCGTACTGGCAGGCGGCCACCCCGAGCGACGAGATCGTCCGGCTGCGCCTCGGTTCGCGTCCGGCCCACCGCTCCGGCGCGCAATCGTTCGAGGAACTGCGCGCCATTCCATGGGTTTTCGGCTGGATGCAGAACCGCCACGTGCTGCCGGGCTGGTACGGCTTCGGGGCGGCGCTGGCCGCCTACATGCGCGACGCCGACCACGTGGCGCGCCTCCAGCTCATGTACCGCCACTGGCCGTTCTTCCGCGGCATCGTCGACAACGCCCAGGCGGCCATGGGCCAGGCCGACTTGGCGATCGCGCGGCTCTACGCCGCACTCGTGCCGGACGTGACGCTGCGCCGGCACGTGTTCTCGCGCGTCGCTGCGGAGTTCCAGCGCACGACCGACAGCATCTTGCGCGTCACGGGCCAGCGCACCGTTCTCGAAAACGACCGCGTGCTGCAGTCGGCCATCGAACGGCGCAACCCGTTCGTCGACCCCCTCAACATCCTGCAAGTCGAACTGCTCACCCGACTGCGGGCCCACGACAATCCGACCGACGCCACGGCCGAGGCGCTGCGGCGCGCCATCTTCGTCACCATCAGCGGCATCGCGGCCGGGCTGCGCAACACGGGCTGATGCCCGGTTGCGTTGCGGAGGACGGGGCGGGGGCCCACGCGGGGTCGGACCGGTGGCGCGCTGGGGGGGACGGCGGCGGACGGCGCCGTGGGGGGGCTACTGCAGGGCTTTCAGATCGCTCGCCGAGAGCGTTTCGGGGCCGCTTTCGGCCACGACGAGCAGCACCCCCTTCCAGACCACCGAGACCTGGGTGCCGAGGGCCAGGTAGGGCTGGAGCGCCGGCACGAGCCCGAGCAGCTGGAAGTAGCCGGCCGAGAGGTACTTGACGCGCACTTCGCGCAGCCCGGGCTTGTAGGCCTGGTCGAGCCAGCGGCCTTCCTTCATGGCGAACACCTTGTCGTTCACGCGCCGCACCGCGGCCGTGGCCGACGTGTCGACCTTCTGCTCCTTGAGGTGCTGGATGGCCTTGGCGCCGCGGACAGCGTCTTCGCCGGATTCCTCGCGCAGCGCGCGGTCGTTCGCCAGCCCGGCCGCCACCTTGGGCCGCGCGTAGTAGGGACGCGCGCTCTCGGCCGGCGCCGCGGTGGCCGGGGCGGCCGGAGCGGAACCCGCGCTGCGTTCGGCGTCGCCCATGCGCCCGGCGCTGCCCCAGCCCGTGCCACCGCGCGGCATGAGCGGTCGGTCGGGAGAGGGCGCCGGGGGCTGTTGATTGAGGCGCCAGGCCTCGGTTTCTTCGACCACGAGGTAGGAGGTGTACGGGGTGACGATGCCGAACTTGAGCGCGAGTTGCTTGACCTCGTCGACGAGTTCGGGGCGTTCGCCGCGCAACCGGATCTCGTCGAGCAGGTAGCCCACCTGGCGATTGGCCCAAAGACTCGCGATGTAGGCGTAGCGTCCGTCGGTCTTGTCGGGGAAGGTGCCCTCGTAGTCGTACGTGCGCCGCTGTCCGCCCATGTCGCCGGTGAGGCGCACGAGCGCGTCGCCGCTCGTGCGGAAGCGCCCGAGGACGAGCAGTTCGTCGCCGCGGAAGAGGTCGGGAATGCGCTGCGGCAGCAGCCCGTAGGTGGCCACGTTCTGCAACTGGAGTTCCACGCGCGACAGCACGGGGTAGCTCAGTTTGTTGAACAGACTGGTGATTTCGGCTTCGATTTCCTTGTCGGGCGCCACGTAGCTCGACACCCCGCGGTGGTCGTTGGAGATGCGGTCGAGCAAGTGCGTGTTGAGGGTGTCGCCGATGCCGAAGACGAAGATGCGGGCGCCCGTGCGGTTTTCGGCTTTGACGGCGGACACGATGCGCTCGGTTTCGGTCTCGCCAACGGTCGGCCGGCCGTCGGTGATGAAGAGGATCATATGGTTGGCCCCGCCGTCCTGGCGCAGCGCCAACATCAGCGCCTCGTGGATGGCCGTGCCGCCGGCGGGTTCGAGTTGCTCGATGAACTGGAGGGCGGCGCGCCGGTTGTCGCCCCCGGCCGGTACGGGACTCGGCCGGAACGGCTCGACGTCGGACGAAAAGCGAATGATGTTGAAGCGATCGCGGTCGGTGAGGCGTTCGGCGCAGTAGCGCAGGGCGGCGCGCGCGCGATCCATCTTCTCGCCGGCCATGGAGCCCGACGTGTCGACGACGAGGGTGACCGTCTTGCCCGCGATCTCGCTTTCGGCCCACGTGGCCTTCGGGGCCGCCATGAGCATGAAGTAGCCGGGCTGGCCGGGCTCGCGGTAGGTCAGCAGGTTGAGCCCGATGTCCTTCTGCGACACCCCGTAGAGCAGCACGAAGTCCTTGGCGAGCAGCGCCCCCTCCTTCTCGAAGCCGACCGTGGCGTCGTGTTCGCTCTTGCGGTTGACGTAGATCTGGTGGGTCGGCGAATACACGTTGCGGATGGGGGTGGCCGAGAAGATGCGGGCCTGGATCGTGAAGTCTTCGAGCGTGCGCGCGGCCTTGCCGCCCGTGTTGAGCGGGTAGACGTAGCGGAACACGCCGTCCTCGTAGGGCAGCACCTGGGTGAACGAGATTTCGACTTTCTGGTCGCCGTTGGCCGGGATGGGGAACACGCGCGCCTGGAAGAGGTTGTTGCCCATCCACTCGATGAGCCCCGGATCGCGCATGCGGCGCACGATGTCTTCGTACACCGCGCGCGCCTGGCCGCGGTCGAGCACCTGACCCTGCACGCGCTTGCCGTTCATCCAGAGCGCGAAGTCGATGAGCGCAGCGTCCTTCGGCAGCGGAAAGACGTAGGTGGCTTCGAGCACCCGCGGCGTGTGGTTGCGGAAGACCTGTTCGAGTTTCGTGACCGCCGTGCCGTTCGTGACGGTGACGTCGACGCGGTGGTAGCGGATGGCGAGCGGCTCGACCGAGCGGTCGGTGGGCATGAGCACGCCCTGCGCGTGGGCCGTGGCCGCAAACAGGAACGACGCGAGGAACGCAAGAGCAACCCGACGAGCGGTCATGGTGAATCCTCCGACGGTTTGGGAAAACGCAGCGCCCCTGCTCCAACGCCCGGCAACCGAGAACGGTCTAGCACCGCGGCCTGCGCGGCGGCCCGCCCCGCGGGCCGGCGGCTACCACGGACCGGTCGGCGACACGCACACCCGTTCGATGAGTTGGCCGTAGAAGGCGACCGCGGCCTCGAGCTGGTGCACGAGCGTGCTCTCGTTGCCGCCGAGCGCGCGTGCGCCCCGGAAGCCGGGCCCAAACACCAGCGTGTCGATGCCGCACGAGGCGAACACCGCCCCATCGCAAAACGCCGGCATGGTCGACACGACCGGCAACAGGCCCACGGCGGTGAGCGCTTCGCGCGCCACCCGCAGGAGCGGCGAGTCGTCGACGACGTCCATGGGCGATTCGTTGCCGGTCACGGCCACGTCGACGTCGATGCCGGAGCGCCGCAAACCGACGCGTTCGGCAGCCTGGCGCACCCGCTGGTAGAGGGTGAACACGTCTTCGCCGGGCAACGGCCGATAGTCGACTTCAAAGCGCAGAGCGTCGCCCTCGGTCGCGACGCGGCAGAGGCAGAACAGCGGCCCGGCCGGCTCGAACTCGTCGGACGGCGGCCTCGGTGCGTCTTCGAAGCAGCGGCGCACGAGCGGCCAGAAGTCGTCCCAGACGGCGAGCAGGTCTTCGACCGGACGGCTCAGGGCCTCGCCTTCGGGCAACTCGGTGAACTGCACGTCGCGCGTGTCGGCGGGCCGCGTGCGCCGCGCGCTCAACAGGTCGAAGCGGCACGAGCGCGGCACAAAGCCCGGGCCTTCCCCGGCGGCCACGTTGTGAAGACTCGTCGGGGCCTCGGCACACAGTTCACGCATGAGCACCCGGGCCGCCGAAAACGCGTTGATGCCCGCGCCGGGCGCGTGGCTCTCGGCCGCGCGGCCCGTGACGGTGGCGCGCAGACTCGTGTGCACCGCGCGCGGCACGCGCCAGTCGCTGCCGCGCTGGCGCAACCGGAACTGGAAGACGACGTGACCGCGGTGCGCCCGCACGATCTCGAGGTTGGTCGGGGCGAACGTACACACCCCGTCGGGGCGCACCTGCCCGCTTTCGAGCAAATACGTGGTGCCCGCGACACCGGTCGTCCCGCCGAACAGTCCGGCGACCACGACCGTGCGCCGCAGTTTGCGCCGGGGCACCGCGGCCACCGCCAAGATTTTGCACAGCAGGTCGATGCGCCCGCCCGCCGCCCCGGCGCCGTAGAGGCGACCGTCGCGCACGAGGGGCGCATAGGGGTCGCCGGCGGTCTCGGTCCACTCGGTCGGCTCGCTCTGGGCGCCGAGGCCGAGCGGCGCGACGAGCAGCAGCCCGCCTGCATGCGGCGGTTGGGGCCCCTTGAAACCGACGAGGTTGGCGTGGTCGACGTCAGAGATGGAGGCGACCTGTTCGATGATCTCGAAGTCGCCGAAGAAGAGCTGGTCCATGAGCAGCGCGAGGATTTCGCGCTGGCCCCCGGGCCGGGACGGATCGCGGGACAGCAGGTCGCGCGCGAGTTTCAGGAGTTCGAAGGTCATGCGGGGCGGCGCCCTCCCGGCGGCTCGGCCCCAGTGTGCCTTGCTCGGCGCACGCGGGCAAGCCTATCCTCGTCCGTCTGACGCGGCGGCCCACGCCGGCCGACCACGCGGGAGGGGATTCATGCGGGCAGTGGTCCAACGGGTGGCTGAGGCGGAAGTGCGGGTTGCCGACCGCTGCGTCGGACGCATCGCGCGGGGTTTTCTGGTGCTCGTGGGAGCGGGCCAGGGTGACGGGCCGGACGATGCCGTGGCGCTGGCCGACAAGATCGTGCACCTGCGCGTCTTCGACGACGATGCGGGCAAGATGAACCGCGCGCTCAGCGACGTCGGCGGGGCCGTGTTGGCCGTGTCGCAGTTCACGCTGTTCGGCGACTGCCGCAAGGGGCGGCGGCCCGCCTTCAGCGACGCACTCGAGGCCGGGCCGGCGCGCGTCCTCTTCGACATCTTCGTCGAGGCCGTGCGCGCCCACGGGGTTGCCACCGAGACCGGCCAGTTCGGCGCACACATGGCCGTGCGGCTCGTCAACGACGGACCCGTCACACTGCTGCTCGACAGCCGGAAGCTGTTCTGAGGCTGCGCCAGACGCGGGGACGACCGCGGGTTGGGGCGAGCGGGCAGAGGAGGATGGGGCAGGACGGCCGCGGACGGCCGGGGCACTACTTCGCGTCGGGATCCTCGGGCAGGACCTCTTTGCAGTTGGCCTTCTGGATGGTGGCCCAGGTTTCGTCCCACCAGACCTTGTCGGCGGTGAGTTCGTTCTGGACGGCCATGAAGTCTTTGACCGTGCGGAAGCGGTTGCGCACGACCACCTCGGACAGCATCTCGTCGGCTTTCTTGGCGCCTTCCTCGGGGTTCGCGGCCGTCTTCTCGATGCAGTAGAGTTCGGTGCGCGCCTTGACGAACGGTTCGCGCATGGTTTCGGGCAGCGGCACGAGGTCGCAGCCCTGCCAGGCGATGGTCATGTTGATGTCGGGCCCGAGCCGCTGCCAGGTTTCGGGGGTGAAGTCGAATTCGCGCGGCTGGTAGCCTTCGCGGGCGATCTTGATGGCATAGGAGTAGGTCTGGACCTCGGCGACGTAGGGCACGCCCTCGGCCGTTTCCTTGACCGTGCGTTCGCGCACCGGGAGGTTGAGGAGGGGCAACTGCTCGACGATTTCGTTCGGCTTGAGCTCGTGGCTCTTGTTGGCGATGGCGTTCTTCTGGGAGCAGTCTTTCTCGGTAAACTTGTCGCTGTTCGGAATGCGCTTTTCCTTGCATACCGTCTGCGTGATGTCGACCCGCGCATCTTGCGGGAAATACGTGAGGACCAGGTCGCCGTACTCGGGCTTGGAGGCGTTGTCTTCCAGGGCCCACTGCTTGCGCAGGCGGTCGACGCCTTCGCGCTTGCACTGCTGGATTTCGCCTTCGATGAAGCAGGCGAATTCGTGACGCCGCTTCTGATCGCTGGACACGAAGACGACGAGCACCACGATGCCGATGACGGCGATGGGCAACAGGATGAGGCCGAAGCGGTTTTCGTACCAGCGCCGGCGGCGCGATTCGCTCCGGGCGGCAGCGAAACCCGTGTCGTCTTCGGCAGCCGCAGGGGCCTCCGAGAGCAGAGCCGCGACCTCGCCCAGGTTGCGCTCCTCGGGCTGCTGCATCGCTACACCGCCCGCGGGGGTATCCCGCGGATCGAGTCCCGCGCCACGGCCCCCGTTCCCCGCGCCGCCACCTTTCGCCTTCTGGCTGCTCGACATATCCGGCCTCTCCTCGCTCAGGTCGCGCCCATGCGGGGCGAACTCCCTTGAAAACCGGCGGATAATAGCCCAGGGCCGGCCGTCAAGTCAATTGCGCGACGCGTCCGCCGTGCGCCGCATCGGCGGGCCCTCCAATGCGCGCAACCGCCGACATAACCAACGGGAATTCGTGGCATTCCCGTGACGCGCCGCGCGCGCCGGCGGCTCGTGCAAAGGTACCACGACGAAGGACCGGCAGCGCCAATTCGAGGAGGAGCAACCCAGCCGGGGGTGACGAGGACCGGAGAGAGGGGCATGCCCATTGCGTTCCGTTGCACTAGGGGGACAGCGCCCAGAGGCCCCGGCCGGCCCGCCGCGCCTCGGCCTCGACCGCATCGAGCCGCTCGCGCCCGCCATACGACGCCTTGCGATAGACGCGCGCCAGGCCCTCGGCGACGAGCAGTTCGGCGAGCCAACGGCCGTCGGCGAGGTAGACGTGGGCGAGCGTGCGCCCGTAGCGGTCGCGCAGGTCGCGGTCGAGGGTGAGGCACACCGTGCCGTCCGCGAGCAGCGCCCGCGCGCGGTCGCGCGCCGCGAGGGCGAGCGCGCGCCAGGGGGGGCGCGCGTCGTCGAGTTCGGGCGTGTCGATGCCGAGGACCCGGACGCGGGTGCCGCCCTGGACGGTCAGGGTGTCGCCGTCGTGGACCGACACCACGGCCGTACGACCGGGACCGCAGGCCGGCGCCGCGGCCGGCGTGGCCGGGGCGAGCCCGAGCGAAGGGGCCACCCGCGGGTAGACGCCGAGCATGACGGCCGCCCCGGCGACGAACGCGCCGAATCCGGACCCGAGGAGCCAAAAGCGTGGCCGACGCAACCGCGGCATGGCAGAGCGTCCGGCGCTAGGGCGCGGCGACGTAGGCGCGGCCGTCGAATGCGTAGCTGCGGGCGACGGGGGGGCCCGCGGCGGCGCCGGCGGAATCCGCGGGTGGGCCGAGCGACTTCAGGACGAAAACCGTGCGCCCCGCGTGCCGCACGAACGTCAACGCGCGGTCGAGGGGACGGCCGCGGATGCCGAGCGTCTCGCAGGCATTCGGCGCGGCCGAACGGCACTGCTGGGCGAGGGTTTCGTCGAAGAGCAGCCGCGGCGAACGGCGGTCGAGGTCGAAAATCCGCAGGATGCGGCGCGACCATTCGGGGGTGCCGGCGCTGCCGCGGTAGCGCGCGTCCACGAGCACGTGATGGAAACCCTCCCCCGTGCCGTCGAGACCGGAGACTTCGACCTGCACGTCCGCCGCGGCGAGCGGCCGCGGCAGGGGCAGGAAGCTGAAGAGCCGTTCGGCGGCGTGACCCACGACCACGTAGGGTTCCCCTCCGGTCTGGCAGACCACGGCCGACTGGACGGGCGCCGTCGGGCCAAGCCGCGCCGGAACGCACTCGAGCCGGCTGGCCTTGACCTCGACCTCGATCGCCGCACGCGCCGCGGTGAGGTCGCCCGCCGTGGGCAGCGGCAGCAGTTGGCGCACGGGCTGCGGCAAGAGACTCAGCAGGCGTACGGACAGCCCGCCGTTCGGGGCCGTGAACAGCGCGTCGGCATAGGCCAGGGCCGCTTCGGCGCGCCGGCGGGCTGCAGCGGCCACGCGGCCGCGGGCGACGTCAACCATGGCGGCCACGGCCCCGCGCGGACGGCGCGCCGCGAGCTGCTCGGCGGCGGCAGCGGCCGTGCGCAAACGGCCACCGTACAGCGCGGCCTCGATGAGCCCGGCCAAGGCACCCTCGTCCTTCGGGAACTGCGCGACGGCCAGACCGTAGAGCGCCAGGGCGCCCGCGGCGTCGCCGGCCGCGAGCCGCGCCCGGCCGTGGCGGTTGAGATCGGGGCCCTCGGGCGGCTCGATGGCATTGGTGGATTCGAGAAACGTCTTCCACATCGAGGGATTGCGGGACAAGTCCCGGCCGCCCCAGGCGAGCAGCAGGGCCCGCGCCGCGGCCTGCGCGTCGTCGCCGGAGACGCCCACGCGCCCCTCGGCCACCGCGGCGAGGGCCGGCAGCAGCGCCGCGGCCTGCGTGTGCAGCAGTGCGTCCTGGGCGCGCGGCCAGACATCGGGGCGGTCGAGGGCCAGGACGCCGATGCGGGCCGCAACGGCCGCCAGGCCCTCGTCGGCGAGATTGGCGAACGCCTGGGCCACGAGGGCGTCGTCGCCCGGCATCGTGGACGCACCGGCGGTGGCGGGCGCGGCCGGCGCCGGTGGCGCACCGGCGGTGGCGGGCGCGGCCGGGGCGGGC
>CAYRCM010000181.1:0-12233 GCA_964422715.1 uncultured Myxococcales bacterium
CGCGCGGGGCGCACGGCGAGCGCGCCGGCCCCGGGGCCGCAGCCGGCCTTTCGCTCGCCCGCCGAACTCCAGGCCGAGATCGCGCGGCTCACCTCCGAGATGCTGGCCGCGGCCCAGGGGCTCGAATTCGAGCGCGCGGCCACGCTGCGCGACCGGGTGGCCGAACTGCGGCGGCTCGAACTCGCGCTGCGCTGAGCGGTGCGAGGGGTCATGGACGCGCGCCCGCGAACGCGCGACGATGCATGGCCGGACGGGCGCAGCCCGCGGCGGCGCGCTCAGAACCGGTCGGCTGCAAGGAGAACGGGATGAAGGCGGGGATTCGGACGAGCCAGGCAACGCATGCGGCCGTCTTGGCGGCCATTCTGGGAATGCTCCTTACCGCGGCCTGTGGCGGCGGCAGCGGGGGCAACGGCGGCGCGGCCGATGCCGCGGGCGGCGATGGCGCGCCCGCGGGCGACGGGCTCACCCCCGGCGCCGATGGTGCAACGCCGGGCGACGGCGCCACGGGCGACCTCGCCCCCGCCGACGCCCCGGCCCCCGACCTGGACGGGCCCGCCCCCACGCTCGAATGGTTCGGCATCGGCAGCCCAGCCGAGGTCATGGCCGGCCAGACCTACACCTTGCGCGTGCGGGCCTACTCGCTCGAAACCGCCACCCCCCTCGTCGGGCTCCCGGTGGCCTTCGAACTCGTCCCGCTGACCGTGCCCGCGGGCGTGGCAGCCGACGCCAGCCTGGCCGCCCCGAGCGGCGTCACCGACGCGGCCGGCGTCGCCACGGTCGACCTCACGACGGGGCTCGGCGCCGGGGTCGTCTACACGCTCACGGCCTCGGCGCGCGGGGCCGCGGCCCCCCTCGAAGTGCGCGTCGGCGCCGTGCCCACGGGCAGCCTCCAGGTCGCGTTCAGCTACGCCGGCAGCGAACCGGTCGACCACGTCACCCTCGCGTTGCACCTCGGGCTCTTCTGCCCGGCCTTCGACCCCGGCAATCCGCCTGCCGACCCGTTGCTCACCCGCGACGCGCTCCTCGCCGATGCCCAGGTGACGTTTGCCGACCTGCCCGAAAATGGGGCCGGCTACACGGTCACAGCGCGCGGCTTCAACGCCGCGGGTCGGCTCACGGCCGCCGGTTGCGTCGAGAGCGGCGGCGTCTACGGGGGCCACACGACGCTCGCCGAACTCGACCTCGGGCCGCTCGGCCAGACGCTCGCGGGCGAGTTTGCCGCCACGTTCGTGCTCGACCTCGGGCCGCTCGCACCGGCCGACCTCGACGCCTTCTACCCCACGCTCGAAGCGGCGCTCACCGACCCGGCGGCGGCGTTTTCGACCGAATGGCAGGCGCTCGTGCGCGAGCGGCTGCCGGCCGAACTCGACGAGGCGCAAACGGCCTGCCTCGCGCTGCTCGCGACCGAACTCGACGCCGCGCTGCCGGGCCCGCTCGGGCTCGGCCCCGATTGGCTCGCGGGACTCTCCGATTTCGCGGCCGCGGCGCGCACGTTGCTCGCGGCCGTGACCTACCGCGCGGCGCTCACCGTCGAGCAGACGGCCGCGGGGCGTGAGTTCGGTCTCGATTGGACCGAAGTCGAGCTCGCCGCACCCGCCGGCCCCGTCACGGTCGCACCCGCCGCCTGGGCCGACACGGCCTACCCCTGGCACCTCGAAGCGGTGACGACGCTGGCCACCATCACGGGCTACGACGCGCTGTCGCTGCCCACGCACGCGTGGCCCATCGAGACCGGGCGGCTGCCGGGCTATCTGCTCAACGAAGTGCTGCTTCCGGTGCTTGCGGGCGGCGCGCGCACGCTCGGTGCGGCTGCCGAGAGCTACGCCCGGTGCCCCGACGTCGTGCGCGTTCTCTCGGGCGACCTCACGACCTGCCTCGCCACGGCCCAGGTTTCGACCGAAGACCTCGCCGCCGACTGCGCGGCCGCCATGGCCGCGCGCGTGGCTCCGGCCCTCGCCATCGTCAACGGCTGGGCCATTCCCGAACAATCGCTGAGCGTCGCGGCCACGGCCCGCCTCGTCGACGACGACCAGGACGGCGCCGCCGACCGCATCGTCGAGGGCAGCGTCAGCGGCAACGGCGTCGCCGACGGCAACCCCGCCGCGGCCATCGGCGGCACCTGGGAGGCGCAGTGACATGACCACGTTGCGGCTCGCGCTCGCCCAGATCGACCCCACGATCGGGGCCTTCACCGACAACGTCGGCCGCATCACGGCCCGCATCCGGGCCGCGCAGGCGCTCGGCGCCGACATCGTCGTGTTCCCCGAGTTGGCGCTCACGGGCTACCCACCCGAAGACCTGTTGCACCGGCCGAGTTTCGTGCGCGCGGCGGCCGTCGCGCTCGCCGACGTCGCGGCCGGCGTGCCGGACGAACTGCTCGTCGTGCTCGGCACGGTGGCCGGCACGGCCGAACTGCACAACGCGGCGGCACTCCTTTGCGGCGGGCGGGTCGTCGACACGTACCACAAGGTGCACCTGCCGAACTACGGGGTCTTCGACGAACTGCGCTACTTTGCGCCCGGCCAGCGCATCCCGGTCTATGAGGTGCGCGGCGTGCCGGTCGCGGTCACCATCTGTGAAGACCTCTGGCAGCCCGCCGGGCCCTGGGTCGACGCGCTCTATCGCGGCCGGGCGCGGCTCATCCTGAACCTCTCCGCCTCGCCCTACCACCACGGCAAGATCGCGCAGCGCGAAGGGTTGTTCGCCGCCCGGGCGCTCGAGAACCACGTGCCCGTGGCGTTCTGCAACCTCGTCGGCGCGCAGGACGAACTGATCTTCGACGGCACGAGCGCCGTGTTCGGGCCGACGGGGCAGGTGCGGGCCCGGGCCCCCTCCTTCCGCGAGCACCTGCTCGTCGTCGACGTCGACGACGACCACACGGTCGGCGCCCTCTACCGTGCCCGGCCGGCCACCGTCGAACGCGCGAGCGAACTGCGCCTCGAAACCGTGGCCGTGCCCCTCGCCGGCCCGGCCCGCGCCGACCGGCTCGCCATCGCCCAGGACCTCACCCCGCACGCCGCTCCCGAGGCCGAACTGTACGACGCCCTGGTCCTCGGCATTGCCGACTACTGCCGCAAGAACGGTTTCGACGGCGTCGTGGTGGGGCTGTCCGGCGGCATCGACTCGGCGCTCACGGCCGCGCTGGCCGTGGCCGCCCTCGGCCCGGCGCGGGTGCTCGGCGTCACGATGCCCGGGCCCTTCTCGTCGGCCGAGACGCTCGCCGATGCCCTGCTGCTCGCCCAGAACCTCGGCATCGGCTGCGAAACCGTGCCCATCGGCGCACTCTACGACGCCTATCGCGCGACGCTCGCCGGCGCCTTTGGCGACCGCCCCGCCGACGTCACCGAAGAGAATCTCCAGGCGCGCGTCCGCGGCGCCCTCGTCATGGCGTTCGCCAACAAGTTCGGCCGCATCGTGCTCGCCACGGGCAACAAGAGCGAGATCTCGACCGGCTACTGCACGCTCTACGGCGACATGGTCGGCGGGTTCTCGCCGCTGAAGGACGTCTACAAAACCGCCGTGTTTTCCCTGGCGCGCCACGCGAATCGCCGGGCCGGCCGCGCCGTCATCCCGCAGACCACCATCGATCGGCCGCCCACGGCCGAGCTGCGCGCCAACCAGAAAGACGAAGACGCGCTCGGCCGCTACGACGCGCTCGACCGCGTGCTGCACGCCTACCTCGAAGAAGAGCGTACGCCGGCCGACATCGCGCGCATCCACGAGTTGCCGATCGACTTCGTGCTCGCCACCATCCGGCGCATCGAGGCCTCCGAATACAAACGCCGCCAGGGCGCGCCGGGCATCAAGGTCACGGCCCGGGCCTTCGGCAAGGACCGCCGCTTCCCCATCACCCACCACTTCCGCGAACTGCGCTGACGCCGCCTCCCGTCGTTCGGACCTCGGCGGGGTGACGCATTCTGGCGCGCGGGGCGGCTTTCGCATCCCGCGGCGGGCGGTTACACTCCAACGGTCTGTGCCGTGCGGCGCCGTCCGCCGCGCGCCACCGCAAAGGGGAGTCGGCCATGTCCCGAGTGTTCGCGCTGCGGTTCGTTTTGGGGGTTGCGTTGGTCCTCACGGCGTGTTCGGGCGACGGCGGCAGCGCCGGCCCCGACGGTAGCAATCCGCCCGATGCCGGCGCGCCCGACGATGCCGAGGTCGCGGGCCCCGACACGGGCGGCGGCGACGCCCTGCCCAGCGACACCCCGGCGCCGCCCGATGCCCCCGACGCGGCGCCCGACGTGGCGCCCGACGCGGCCCCCGACGCGGTGGCGCCGACCGACCTGACCCCCGCCGACGCCGCCGCCGAACTCGGCGACGCCGCGGCCGACTTCGCCGACGCCGTCCCCGACGCGCCGCCAGACGTCCCTGACGTTCCCGACCTCCAGTACGAGGTCCAGACGGCCTGCGACCCACGCCCCATGGCACCCGGTGAAGCGCGCGCCAAGCCCGTCGCGTGCCCGGACGAACTCATCGGCGGCCGCATGGCCATCGGTCGGGTGGGCGACTACCTCCTCGAAAACGCGCGTGTCCGCTTCATCGTGCGCAGCGGCGAGGCTGGCCACGTGCTGCTCGGCGCCGCCCCGGGCACGGTCGTCGATGCCGACCTCGTGCGCCCCGACGGTGTCGGCCGGGACGAGTTGCGCGAACTGGCGCCCTTCTTCTCCACCGGCATCTTCGCGGCTCCCGACGCGCGCGTGCGCAACCCGGGCGGGGCGCGCGAGGCCGTCGTCGAGTTTTCGGGCACCCTCATCCAGCATCCGTTTCTCGCGAACTACCTGGCCCTGCCGGTGCCGCAGGCCGCCGTGCGGCTCCAATACCGGCTCGCTCCCGACGCCGACCAACTGACGCTGCGCATCCACGTGCAGCCGCTGGCCACGACGGGTCGGGTCACGGTCCTCGCGGCCAACACGTTGTTCGTCGGCGGCCGGGTCGACTGGTTCTGGCCCGGGCTCGGCTTCGAGACCGCCGAGGCCACCTACCAGGGCGGCTTCGTCGCTTCGGCGGGCCCCGGCGTGTCCTACGGTTTCGCCGTGCCGGCCGGCACGAACCTCAACATGCTCGACATGGACGGGCTCACGGTCACGACCGCCCAGTCCATCCAGGCCGGACAGGACGGCGCCTTTGCCGAGCAGTACCTGCTCGTCGGCGACGGCACGGTCGAATCGCTCATCGCCACGGCGCGCGCGCTCCGCGGCGAGGCCGCGGTCGCGGTCACGGGCCGCCTCACCCCCGCCGTGGCGGCCGACGCCCCGGCCCGCACGGTCACCGTTTTCGGCAGCACCGGTCGCAGCGTCACCCACACCGAGGCCGCGCCCGACGGCGCCTACGCCTTCACGCTGCCACCCGGCGACTACACGCTCGTGGCCGGCGGGGCCGGGCTCGCCGAGGCCGCGCCCGTGGCCATCAGCGTCAGCGCCGGTGCGCCCCTGGACGTTGCGCCCATCGAGCTGCCGGCCGCGGCCTTCGCCGCCTTCGCCGTCAACGACGCCGACACCGCCGCCCCCATCCCGGCGCGCGTGACCCTCGTCGATCTCGACCGGCCCGAGGTCGGTGAACGCTTCCTGCTCATCCCGCCCGCCGCGGAGCCCGTGGCGTTCGCCGTGACGCCGGGCCGCTACGCGCTCACGGCGTCGCGCGGTCCCGAGTACACCATCGTCCAGGAAGCCGAATTCACCGTCACGGCCGGCGCCACGGCCACGCGCACGTTCGAACTGCGGCGCGTCATCGACACCACGGGCTGGCTTGCGGGCGACTTCCACTGTCACGACGAACATTCGGTCGACACCGTCGTGCCACGCACCGACCGGGCGCTCGCCTGCGCCGCCGAGGGCGTCGACATCCACGTCGCGACCAACCACGATTTCGTCGCCAACCCGAGCGGTTGGGCCGCCGAGGCCGGGGTTGGCGACTTCCTGCGCTCCCTGCCCGGCGTCGAGATGTCGTCGATGGACACGGGCCACATGAACGCCTTCCCCATGCCCTTCGATCCCAACCTGGCCGGCAACGGCGCCCCGGTCTACTTCGGCATGGGCCCGCTCGACGTCTACGAACTGCTCAAGGCCGGCGACCCGGTACGCGTGGTCCAGGTCAACCACCCGCGCGACGACGCCAAGGCGCTGCTGCCGCGCATGGGCTTCGACGCCGCAACCGGCACCGTCTCGGGCGACCCCGTCGAGGCCGGCTTCGACCCGCAGGCCGTCCTCGACGCCTGGCCTTTCGAACTCTTCGAGGTGCACAACAGCTCCCAGCATGAGGTGCTGCGTGACTACTATGCGCTCCTGAACCTCGGCCACCGTCCGACGGCCACGGGCGACTCCGACAGCCACGGCATCGGCGCGTTTTGCGGCAACGCGCGCAACTACGTCTACGTCGGCACCGACAACCCCGGCGCCATCACGCCGGCCGAGTTCACGGCGGCGCTCATGGCCCACCGCGTGACGGTCAGCGCCGGGCCCTTCGTCACGGCGGCGCTCGTCGACCCCACGACGGGCCTCGACGCCGCGCCCGGGGTCACGGTCAGCGACACCGACGGCCTGGCCACGCTGCATTTGCGCGTGCAATCGCCCGCCTACATCGGCCTGCAACGGGTCACGGTCATCCAGGCCGGGGCAACGGTCGCCGAGTTCCTCCCGGACCCGCCCGATCCCGGCGTCGAGGTCGTCGTCTTCGAGCAGACGCTCGATTTCCCCGTCACCGGCGACACCTGGTTCAATGTCGAAGCCGAGGGGCTCGGCTCCTACTGGCCCGTCACCCGCAAGACCCCGCTGTCGTTCACGAACGCGCTCTTCCTCGACGCCACCGGCGATGGCCGCTGAACCACTCTCCGGGGGGCGCTGGCCCGCCGCCTCCGCCGTGAAGGTCCCGCCGCCCGCCCCGTGAGGGCCGCAAGCCGGCCGCGCCCCGTTTGCGGGCGCCCCCGGGGCCCGGCTACAATCGCGCGCCATGGACGCCTTTGCCCCGCCGCTCCACTGCCGCATCACCGTTTCGTTGCGGCTCCACGACCGGGTGCGGCTGCCCGCACTTCCCGGCTCCGAGCTGCGCGGGCTCTTGCGCCAGGGCTTTGCCGCCGCCGGGCTGCCGCCCGAGCCGCCCGAAACCCCCGCCCCGTTCGTCGTCGTGCCGCCGTGGCTTGGGCCGCGCGAACAGCCCGACGCCGAAATCGAGCTGCCGGCCGGGGCCAGCCTCGCCTTCGACTGCGTGCTGTTCGGCCCGCCGAGCGCAGCGCTCGGGCGCCTCGTGGCGGCCCTCGAAGCCGTGGCCGCGAAACCCTGGCTTGGCCGGGCACCGTGGCGCACGGCGTTTTCGGCCGAGGTCCTCCACGCGCTCGGGCCGGCGCCCGACGGCCAGGCGGCCTCGGCCCCGCGCCCGCTTTTCCAACTCGCCGAGCCGCCGGCCTTTGCCGCCCGGGTGGGCTGGCTCAGCCAGCACCCGCGGCTGCTTCTGACAACGACGACGCCACTGGCGCTACGCCGCGGCAAGGGCCTGGCAAGCGGGCTCGACGATGCCGCGGCGCTGCTCCTCTCGCTGGGCGCGCGGCTCCAGGAACTGACCCGCGCCTACGGGGCCGACCCGCGGCTTCTGCCGCTCGCCGCCCCCGCGCCCGCCGAGCTGCCGCTGCGCGATTGGCAGGGCGATCGGCGCACGTTCGTGCGACTCGGCCGCGGCGGCCGGCCGTTGCCGCTCGAAGGCCTCGACGGCACCGTCGTCATCGAACATCCAACCCCCAAAGCCCTGGCGCTGCTCGTCGCCGGCGAACAACTGCTCGTCGGCCGCTGGACGGCGTTCGGGCTTGGGCAGTACGGGCTGGCGCCGGCTGCGGCCGACGCCGCGGAGGTGCGCGCATGATCGACCGGGATGAGCTCGAATCATCGCCGAGCTGGCGGCCAACCGCCGTCGACGCGCTCGTGGTGCTCGTGCCCTGGGTGGCCGTGGTGGTGCTGGCGGTGGTGGTCGAGGCCGCCGTGTCGTCCGGCGACCGCCGGCTTGGCGAGTATCCCGGCTGCACGCTGGGCGCCGCGCTCGTCGTGGCGGTCGTGGTCGCGGCCCTCGGGAGCTTCGGGTACGGCATCGCCCGTTGCCGGGCGCGCATTGCGGCTGCGAAGAATGATGCGGACCGTCAAGCGGTCGCTCTGGCCCTCGATGCCATGGAACGTCTTGTGCGCCTCGACGAACGACTGTCCTTCCACCCCGCGACGCCGCGCAGTGCCGCGGACTTGAAACAGTTGCTTGGGGACAAGGCAAACAATGGTCAGGCCGTCGGTGAGTTCCTGACCAAACTACCGGCACGTTCAGCCGCATCCTGGGTCAATGCTGAGGTCAAGACGATGTGGGCGGCCGTGTTGAAGCGGCTCGATGCCAAGTCGACGGCAAAGGAGAACTCGGATGCCCCCCACAACTAACGTGCTCGACCACCGCGTGCTCTTCGTCCTGCCATTCGAGCCGGCGCCGGACATGCCGTGGCCGCCCGCGGGCTTCGTCCCGTGCCCGCGCAGCCGGGACGAGCGGCTGCGGATGTATCTGACACCTGAGGTGCACGCGCTGCTGCACGCCGACCGCGTGGCCTGGCCCGGGCCGCTCTGCTTTGCCGCGCCGGGTGTGGTCGTCGACCAACTCGAAATCGCGCGGGTCAAGCCCGAACTCGGCCTCGTCGCCCTCGTGCTGCGCGTGCTGCCCGAGGCGGGCGGCGAAGGCCAGCCGGCCCTCGACCGGCTCATGGCATTCGTCGACCAGGGGCGGCTCCGCGGCCCGCTCTGGCCCGGCCAGCCGCGCTTCGTCTGGACGTGTCCCGAAGCCCCCGGCGCGCCGCACGAAGCCGCCCTCGAAGACTGGCTGCTGGCGCTCGTCCCGGGGTCCGCGCCCATCCTCGCCGACCCGCGGCTCTTCGCATTCACCTACGTGGCGTTCGACAGCGCCCCGCCGCCGGGTCTCGTCTACGCCATCGCGGCCGCCGACCCACCCGGCATGCCCTGGCCGAGCGAGGACTTTGTCGCCGACTTCTTCGCCCAGAACGCCTACCGCCGCTGGGAGTCCGATGGCACGTTCTACGCCTTCCTGCCCGTGAGCGGGGCGCTCGTCCGGGCCCCCGACGCCCCGGGTTGGATGGGCGGAGTGGTCGCCGACCTGTACCTCGACGTGGCCGGCTTTGTCGCCGCCGTGGCCGCGCACCGCCACTGGGTTCTGCAGCGCATCGTCGCCGAACAGGAAGCGCGGCTGCTGCGCGGTGAGCACCAGCGTCGCATCGAGGTCGAGGCGCATCTGCGCGACTTCGAGTGGCCGCGCTTCTCGGAGCAGGACCAGGGCCGGCAGCTCGTGCGTCAGTGGCTCGGCGTCATCGAACGCGACTACGGCGACCTCGAACGGCTCACGGAGCATGGGCGATGAGCGCCGCCGAATACCAGGCCGATGCCGCAGCGAGCCCCCCGTGCGACTTCGACACCACGTTCTTTCTGCCTTTCGCGTTCGGGCCGCAGGCGCGCCGCTCCGGCCGCAAGGGCGGCGAGGCACCGCCCGTGCCGAAACAGGCCGACGTGCGCGCGGCGGCCCAAACCCTCGTGCGCGTGCTCACGGCCCGCACCGGGGCGCCCGCGTCCGCGATCTGGCGGCCGGCGCCCGCCGGCGAGTTCCTGAGAAACGCCGAGTTTCGCGACGAACGCCACTACCTCCATCCGTTTGCGCGCCAGGTGCTGGCCGACCAGGTGCTGCTGCGGCCCCGCGACACGCCCTGGGGCCGGCCGCGCGACGGGGAGCACGCGCCGAACTGGCCGTTGTCGCTCGTGTTGCCCGACGGCCGCACGGTGGGCGGCCTCGTGCTCACCGACGTCAACATCCACATCTTCGAGACCGGGGTGGGGGTGTTGGCGCTGCGGATCTCGGGCTCCGGGGCGCTCGAAGACATGCTGTGCGTCAACGAGGTGTTTCGCTGGTTCGGCCGCGACTACGCCGACCGTCCGGTCCTGCATTCGTTCAGCGTCAACGACATTGCGTACGACGCCTTCGATGACGACGCCGACAGCGAGCCCCCCGAGCTCGTTCCGCAGTCCTCCGCGGCCCTTCGCTGCCACTCGCTCATCGACATGCTGCTCGGGGCCCGCGCCGCCACCCTACGCACCGTGTGGGTGCAGCCGGTGCTCGACTGGCGCATGGTGGTGCTCTCGTGGACGGCGGTGCACGAAGCCGGTCCGGACTGGGACGTCCGCTGGCAGGAACAACTCTTGGTCGACACCTTCTCCGGCGGCTCGTTCAATCCGGGCCCCGGCCCGCTCGGCGAGGCGTACACGAAGGAACTGCTCGACCAACACGAATACCGCCGCTGGTGGAACGACCAGCGCATCGGTTTTACGCGGTACTCAGCCGCCTTTCTCGGGTGCCGCGAGAATGGCTTCTTCCACCGTTGGGTGCGCAAACACTGCCAGACCGTCTACTACAGCCTGGCGCTGCTGACCCTGCTGCACCGTACGAAGTTGCTGGAGTTGAGCCGCGAATCGGCCGACGTGGCCGAGGGTCTCGCGCGGCGCCCCGTGCCCCCCGGGCTCGCAGGCCGCGTGCGCCGGCTGCGCGAAGACTTCCTCTTGTTTTCCACCCGGTACTGGTTCATCGAACTGACCGACCAGGACCAGGGCATCGACATGAGTCGGCAATGGTCCAAGGTCATGGACAACGAACGGCTCTTTGGCGAGCTGCGCGAGGAAATCGAGCGCTTCGAAGCCTACCAGAGCCAGCGTTCGGCCGAACGCACGGGCACCCGCGTGCAGGTGCTGACCATCGTGCTCGGCATCTTCGCGCTGTTCACCGGGCTGCTTGGTGCCAACTACTTCCCGCGTTCGTTCGGTTTCGACCCGGACGACGGCGGCACGGCTTTCGGCTGGATGGCGCTCGCGGCACTCCTCATCGTGCCCACCCTGGTCTATGGCATGACGGCCGTCATCGACCGCATCCGCGACCGCTGGCGCTGAGCCCGCGCCCCACGGCCCCTCAGCGCAGCCACTCGGCGGCGTCGGCCGCGAGAAACTCGCCGAGTTCGATGCCGCCCGGGCCCACAATCAGCGGCTCGGCCTCGCGGTGCGCGGCGCAGAACGCGGCAAGCCCGCCCGTCCGCGGCCCCGTCGCGCCCTTGCCCCCGCTTTTTACCTCGATGGCCCAGAGCCGGTGACCGCCCCGCACGACGAAGTCGACCTCGGCCGTGCGCTCGCGCCAGAACGTCACTTCGTAGGCCAGCCCCTGCAGGCCGTTCAGCAGGTGTGCGCCAACGGCGTTTTCGACGAGTCGGCCCCACCAGGCCGGGTCTTGCCGGGCGTCGTCGGCGCTGCGCGTGTCGAGCGCGTTCACGAGCGCGTTGTTCCAGAGCACGAGTTTCGGGCTCGTGCCGCGGCTGCGCGCTTGCCCCGCCGAGAACCGTTCGAGCCCAGTGAGCAGAAAGGCCGTCTCCAGCAGGCGGATGTACTGGGCCAGCGTCGTCGTGTTGCCGGCCTCGTGGAGTTGCCCGAGCATCTTGTTGTACGACAGTTCCTGGGCCGGAAAGCGCGTCGCGAGCCCGAAGAGTTGACGCAGCAGGGCGGGCTTGCCGACGGTTTGCAACGCCAGCACGTCGCGGGCAAGCACCGTTTCGATGAGCGCGTCGCGTACGTAGCCGCGCCAGAGCGCCTCGTCGCCGACGAACGGTGCGGCCCCGGGGTAGCCACCGTAGAACACGAACTGGTCGAGCGCGAAGCCGAACGCCGCCCGGCATTCGCCAAACGACCAGTGCGTGGCGCGGTGCAGCAGAAAGCGCCCGGCGAGGCTTTCGGACACCCCCTTTGCGAGCCACAGCGCCGACGAGCCGAGCAGCACCACGCGCACGTCGGCCCCCGCGCGCCGGTCGGCGTCCCATTCGCCCTTGACCGTCTCGCTCCAGCCCGCAATCTTCTGCACCTCGTCGAGGATGAGCAGCGCCGGGCCGGCCGCGGCGTCGCGGCGCGCGAGCGCCCACTGCATGCGGATCCACTCGGCCGTGGGCGGCAAGAATGCGTCGGCGGCGGCGTAGCGCGTCGGGCCATCCCACTGCCGCAAGACGGCCAACGCCGCCGTGGTCTTGCCGACCTGCCGCGGCCCGGTCAGCACCTGTACGAGCGGCGGGTCACGGTGCAGCGCCGCGAGCAGCGCCGTCTCGATGGGCCGATGAAACACCTTGTTTTCGCTCATTTGCCTTCTCCCCCGACGCGTCCTCGCGATTTTACTCAATGACTGAGTAAAAGCAA
>CAYRCM010000182.1:0-12195 GCA_964422715.1 uncultured Myxococcales bacterium
GCCTCGGGCCCGGCGGCAGCCGGGCTCGGCGCCGGCAGCGGGCCACCCGGTTCGCCGGCGTCCAACGCGGGGGCCGCGCGCGTGGGCTGCACGAGCGTGGGCATCCCGCCGACCGCCGCCGGAGGCGCGCTCCCGAAGCCAAGCCAGCCCGGCTGCACCGTGGCCACGTACAGCGCGAAGGCGGCGAGCGAACCGAGGCCCACAAGCCAGGCGCGCTTGCGGCTGCGGCGCGACCACAAACGGCGGTTGGCGCGTTCGCGCAGCGCCAGGGGGTCGAGGCGGGGGCGGACTTCCTCGACGACCCGGCGCAGGATGTGCACGGCGGCTCCCGTCGCCGGCCCTCGGCGTTCGTACAGGTTCAGCAGGCGGGCGGCGGCCAGCTGCGGTTCGTGGTCGGTCACGGCGCGCGCAACCTCGGCTTCGCTCAGCGTCTGCATCAAGGCCACGGAGGTGAGCACGAGGGTGTCGCCGGGCAGGATTTCGAGTGCTTCGACGACCGGCGTCGGCGGTTCGACGTTGGGCCCCCCAAGGGAGTCGCCGGCCTCGGTGCGGAGCGGCTCGCCGCCGAGCGGGGAGAAAAGGAGCGGCGTTGCTCGACCCGCCCGCACGTGGTAGGCGGCCGCGGGCCCCACGCGCACGAGGGTCGTGAGGTTGTCGGTGACGAGCGCCGCCAGCAACGCGGCCCGCGCGACGTACGCCCCGCCGGGCACCCGCGGCTGCTCGCGCAGGGAGCGGTGGGCCTCGCGCAGCCCGGCCAGGAGCCGCAGTTCGGCTCGCCCGCTGGTCCGCCGAGCCTCCGGGAGGAAAGCGCGCACCACCAGATCGGCGTAGACCCGGCTTGGCTGCGGCGAGACGCCGCCGTCTGCCAGCGCCAGCAGGTGCCGATCGAACAGACCGACGTAGCCGACCGCCGTGTGGTCGGCCACGGTCGGGGGCCCCCCCGCGCGAAACCCAATGATGAAAGGCCGTTCTTCCATGGCCACGCGTGCGGGCGTACCTGCCCGCGCCGCAGAGCATGGTCCAACCGACGAGCGCCCGTCAAGCCGCCGCGGTTGCCGCCAAATCGTCGGGTCTCCTGGTCGTCCGCGGCGGCTTCGCCCGCTCGCTTCGCGGATCTGCGCCCTGCGGGCCTCGGGGCGGCGGTGCTCCCCCTGCGGTGCTCGCGAGTGGCGCCTACGGCCCCTTGCACCTCGGCGAACCCGCTCGGCGACCCGCTCGCGTGCTCGCGCGTCGACCCGACGATTCAGGGTTGGCCGGGCGGGGCACGGCCCACGAGCCCCCTTCAGGGAGGCGGGCGCAGTCGATTGGGGGTGCGAAGAGACAGGCGCAGGAAGGACGCGGAGGGGCGTTCAGGGACTAGTTGCCACCACAGGCGCCGGCGGGCGGGGCCTTCGTGTCGGCGCTGAGGGTCTTGTCGCAGTTCGGCAGGTCTTTGTTGTAGCGGCACAGGTTCTGCTTGATCTGCTCGGGCGTGATGCCGCTGAAGCGGTACTTGTTGTTGGCGAGCCAGGTCGGGCTGGCGCTGAAGCCGAGCGCCTTGCTTTCGGCGATGCTGGCGCGGTGGAGCTGCTTGCCCTCGTCGCCCGTGGCGCACTTCTCGATGGCCGCGGTGTCGATGCCCGTCGTGCCGCCCGTGCAGGCCTGCCAGTTGGCGTCGCGGATGTTCTGATTGCGGCACCAAATGTAGTCCATGTACTTGAAGTCTTTCGGGAAGGCCTTGATGGCGCAGAGTTCGCGGATGTTTTCGTCGACTTCGGGCTGGCCGTGCAGCGCTTTGAACGAGCCATCGGGCATTTCGTCGGCGATGTAGTGGATGCCGAATTCGACTTTGCCCTGGAAGTTCTGGAGCACTTCCTTCATGGCGTCGAGCGCTTTGACGCCGTAGGGGCACTGGCTCATGACGTACACGTCGAGGCGGTTCGGCTTCTCTTCGCGGCAGACGAGCGTCTGCTTGCAGGTTTCGTCGGCGCAGTCGACGGCGCCGTCGCCGGTGTCGTCGCTGCCGTTGTCGCAGATCTCGGCGGTCGGGTCGAAGCGGGCGCCGACGCGGAGCGACAGGAAGTCGCCCACCGGTTCGAGGTGGCGCTGGAGCTGCTCATAGGTTTCGGCTTTCTCGATGCCCTTGTCGAAGAGGAACGCGGGCAGGAACTTCAACTTGAGGTCGGCGTAGAGTTTCTTGCCCTGCTCGGTGCCGTAGTCGACCGTGGTGATCTCGATCTTCTCGAACATGGACTTCATGCGGTCGGCCATGCGCGAGGTGTTGCAGTCTTTGCAGCGCTGATCGTCGAGCACCGTCAACTTGATGACCGGAACCTCGGGCAGAGCCTTGCAGGGTTCGGCCGGATTCTGCATCTTGCCGCACACGGCGCGCAGGAAGGACGTGGTCGAGCGGCCGCCGTTGTAGCGTTCGCCAGCCACGATGATGGTGGGGCTACCGGTCGCCTGGCGCTGCTTCGAGCGTTCCATGGACGCCTTGAGCAGGGCCTTGCCGTCGGCACCCTGCATACAGGCCTTCACGGCGGCGCCGTCGATGCCGGCCGTCTGCGCGCACTGGTCGACGTTGTTCGGGATGGAGCGGTAGTCTTTGTTCTGGCAGGCGATGAAGTTCAGGTACTTGTCGGGGGCCACTTTCGCGGCGCAGAGCTGGCTCAGGTTGCCCTGGACTTCGTTTTCGCCGTGCAGGCTCTTGAAGGAGCCGTCGGGGTTCTCGCTGACGATGTATTCGAGCTTCAGATTGAGCGCATCGCCGAGCTGCTGTTTGACCGGCAGCAGGGCGTCGATGGCGCGCACGCCGAACGGGCACTGGCTCATGACGTAGAGTTCGAGGTCGATTTTCTCGCCGCTCGCCGCGGCAGGCTTTGCGGCCTCGGTGGGGGCGCCACCCGGCTGGCCGGCCGACTGGACGGCCGCGCCTTCGCCCGGCTTCGCCGGTTCCTGCTGGCTCCGATTGCAGTCTGCGCTGGCCAAGGCGAGGGCGATCGCCAGCGGCAGCGCGGCCAATTTCATTCCCATCCCAACGGTCTTCCCGAGCATGCTCACGACTCCTATCGTACGGTTCTTCCGGTGAGCCCTGCCGCAGACCCCGTTGGCCCAGCCAAGGGCAACGGGTTGCTGGAGGGCGAAAATCGGGCGCAGCCTAGCCACAATCCGGTCGCACTGTCAACAGGTTCGCCTCACGCCAGGCCGCATCGGCAGGGCAGCCTCCGCAGCCCGGCTGGGGTTCGCGCAGGCGTCCGTCCGGAAATGGCCTGCGAATGCCGTCCGCCGACGGACACGCGCGGGGCGGGACGAACCGCAGGCCCCAGCCCGCGTGGCAGGGCGGCACAACCCGGACCCGAGGGCTTTCATTCCCGGGCGGCCCCGGCCGCGGCGACGGTGGAGCCGTGCGCGGCGCCCGCGGCGTCCCCGAGCGAGGGGCGCAAGCCCTCCCTCAAGGTTTCGAGAGCACGCGCGCAGTCGGCCTCGAGCTTCTGGCCGCGCGGATCGCTCGCGACGCCCGCGACGTTGGCGCGCACGTTGCAGCCGGCCGATTCCACGGCGGCCCGGAGCATGTGCGCCGCAGACTGGACGTCGCTCGCCGTGGCCGGTCCCGTGAGCTGCTGCGCCTCGGCGATGAGCGGCAACAGCTCGGCGCAGTCGCCAAGCAACGCGGCTGGAACGGCCGCGGCGGCGAGAGTAGCGTCGCCCACGGCCGCCGCGCGGGCTTGGGCGTCGGCGTATGCCCCCCGACCCGCGCCGAGCACGGCATCGAAGGCCAGGGCGTCCTCGGCCACGCGCGCGAGGGTGCGCGCCTTCAGGGCCTGTGCGCGCAGGGCCAGGCTTTCGAGGCGATCCCGCGGCGCCTCGCTGCGTCGGTTGCCCAGCGCTACGTTGGCGGCCATTGCGACCAGGGCCGCCGCGAGCGCCGCGGCGAGGGCGGCCACGCTGCCGCCTCCCGGCGTGGGAGTGGGCGCCGAGACGTCGTCCACGAACGCCCCGACGGCCTGCGCCGTGAGGCCGTTCGATGCGGGTTCCGCCGCATATTCAATGATGCGCCGCGCCGGCTCGAAGGGAGCCAGTTCGTTCAACCCGAGCGTGCGGACGGCGAGGTCGATGAGCTGGCCGTCGGGCAGCCCCGGCGAGCCGCCCTGTCTGCGCGCAACCGCCCGGCCGGTCTCGATGAGCGCGTCGAGCGGCACGAGCCCCACGATCTCGGATCCGGTCACGCGCAGGCCGCGCTCCTCGGCGAGGCGGCAGGCAGCGGCGAACACTTCGAAGAGCGGGGCCGTGCGCAGGTCGAGGATGTTGAGGGTGACCTGGGCGCAACCGTAGGCCGGCATCCACCAGCCGGTGGCCTGCACGTCCGCAAAGAGACCGCTGCGGCGCCTCTTCTCGCCCTGCGCGTCGCGCACGACGTGGCCGGCAGCATCCCGTTCGAGGCGCCCCCGGCCTCGCAGGTCGAGGGCGATGTCGCGCGCCAGCCGCGCGTTGCGCGTGTTCAGGTTGACGTTGTAGGCGACGAGAAACGGCCGGGCGCCGATGACCGTGGCCCCCGTGCGGGCCACGCGGGCGTCGAAGTCGGCCGGGCCGAAGTCCGGTCGGCCCGCGTGGGTCGCGAGTTTGTCGGCGAGCCCCTCGTACTCGCCCTGCCGCACGTCGGGCAGGCGCCGACGTTCGGGCCGCGTGGCCGCCTCGGCATAGAGGTAGACCGGAATGCCGAGTTCGTTTCCAACGCGTTCGCCGAGCCGTCGCGCGAGCTCGACGCACAGGGGCATCGGCGTTCCGGCGAGCGGCACGAAGGGGCAGACGTCGGTCGCCCCCATGCGCGCGTGCGCCCCGCGGTGGTTCCGCATGTCGATGACTTGGGCTGCCGTGGCGATGCCCCGAAAGGCGGCCTCCGCGGCGGCCTCGGGCGGCGCGACGAACGTCACGACGGTGCGATTGGTGTCGGCGCCGCTGCTCACGTCGAGCACGCGGACGTCGGGCACCGCTGCGAGCGATTCCGTGATGGCCCGGATGGCCTCGCGGTCACGGCCGACGCTGAAATTGGGAACGCATTCGACGAGCGGCATGTCCGGCCTCCCTGGGCTTCGGGCAAACGGTTGGCCGCAGCGGTGCGGCGGGTGCCGCCGTGTGGCCCCCGGCCGCGTGCAACCCCCGGGAGCCGTGGGGTTTCACGCCCGCCGGCGGCCTTTACGGGCCCCACCCGGCGTGCTATAACCCCGACCCTGTTGGCGGCGCAACTGGTCCGAGGGGGCGCGGCTCACGCCCCTTCGACGCCACGGCTCGCCGAGCCGAAGGTCGCCTCGGTCGAAGGGAGCGCAACATGGGCGTCGAACGTGCGGCAATCCGGGTGCTCGTCCTGGCTCTGGGGCTCGGCCTGGCGGCATGCCCCGCGGCCAGACCGGAATCCCCCCTGCAAGACCTCGCGAATGGCCTCGTGGCGCCGGCCATCGCCGACGTGACGTCCCGGGTCGACGAACTCGCGCCCGTGGGGCACCTGCTTCTGCGCTACGGGCCCGCCTGCGGCCAACTGCTGGCGGGCAATGCCGAAGAACTACCCGCGGCCGAAGTGGCCGCCCTCAAGGTGTCCGACCTGCGCACGCAGGGCGCCGACCTGGTCCCGTTGCTGCGCGGCGCCAAACTCACCGACGTCGCGCAGGCCAAGGCCCAGCAGGGCTGTCGCGCACTGCTCGGCGCTCGCCGCCTGCTCGCGGGAGCCGTGCCCGCCCTCGAGTCCGTGTTCACGCGCTTCCCGCTCCAGCAACACGGCGAGGCCGCGAAGGGGTTGCACACGGCGGCGCTCACGCTGCTCGCGGGCGTGCGGGGGGCCGAGGCGGCCGAACGCCTCGTCGCCATCACGCGTGCCGGCGACGAAATCCATGTGTCGACGCAGCTCGTCGCCGTGCGTCTGCTCGGCGAACTGTCCGCCACCGCCGCGGTGCCGCGGCTCGTCGAACTCGCGGGTCTCATGCAACCCGACGGACTCACCGACGGCCAGGTCCGGCCCGACTACCCCTGTTCGCGCGACCGCCTGCTCGCCTGGCGCGGGCATGCCATTCTGGCCATGGGGCAGATTCCCGACCGGCGCCTCATCGACCCGCTGCTCGATGCCCTCGACGATCCCTGCCCCGAGATCCGCCGCCTGGCCGCCGAATCGCTGCGCAAGGTGCACGTCGCAACCCGGCCCTGACGCCTAACGACCATCCAGCGCAAGTCGTTGCGCTCCGCAGCGCTCGCCCGGGGCCCTGTGGCCCCGGCGCGGGACGGAGCGACGCCGGCAACAACGGTATCCGCCGGAAGGCGCCGGGGGATCAGTCGTAGTGGCTGAACTGCATGGTGAAGGTGCCGCGGCCCTGGGTCTGGTCGCGCAACTTGGTGGAATAGCCGAACATCTGCCGCAGCGGCACTTGGGCATCGACGACCTTGCGGCCACTGCGATCGGTGACCTGTTCGACCTTGCCGCCGCGCGCGTTGAGGCTGGCGATGGTTTCGCCGACAAACTCGTCGGGCACCACCACTTCGGCCCGCATGAAGGGCTGGAGAAGCCGCGGCGAGGCGGCGGAGCATGCGTTGCGCACCGCCAGCGAGGCGGCGATGCGGTAGGCCAACTCGCGCGACACGCCTTCGCGCCACTCGATCTGTTCGAGGCGCACGACCATGTCTTGCAGCGCGTGCCCCTCGACGGGACCGCTCTTGGTGCCTTCGATGGCCCCTTCCTCGATGGCTTGGAGCAGGTTCGGGGTGAGTTCTGAGGCGTTGCAGCGGTTCTCGAACCGGACGCCGCTGCCCCGGGGCGCGGAGGCCACTTCAACCACCACGCGGCCGAACAGGGCCCCCTCGTCGGTGCGGCGGTCGAAGACGCCTTCGCCGCGCGCGCTGCCGTCGATGGTTTCGAGGCACACGACCTGGGGTTTGCCAACGTTGACGGACACGCCGAAGTCGCGCCGGATGCGCTCGGTCAGCACGTCGAGGTGCAACTCGCCCATGCCCGAGATGACCGTTTGCCCCGTTTCCTTGTCTTCTACGAAGCGGAACGTGGGGTCTTCGTCGGCGAACTTGTGCAGCACTTCGTCGAGCCGCTCTTTGTCGCGCTGCAACTCGGGTTCGATGGCCTGCGACAGCACGGGCTCGTAGGCGAGGATGGGTTCGAGGAGTACCGGGTGCTTCGGGTCGGCCAGCGTGTCGCCGGTCATCGTGTGCTTCAGGCCGAGCACCCCGAAGATGTTGCCGGCCCCGAGCCGCGTCATGCGCTGGCGCTGATTCGAATGCATCAGGAAGATGCGCGAGACCTTCTCGGTGACTTTGCGGGCCACGTTGTAGACGTCTTCGCCGGCCGTCATGGCCCCGGAATAGACCCGCACGAAGGTCATGCGGCGGCCGTCGTCCATGATGGCGACCTTGAACGCCAGGGCCGAGAAGGGCGCTTTCTCGTCGAGCGCGCGCGTGACGGCCGACCCGTCGCGCGGGTCGATGCCCTCCACCGGCGGCAGGTCGGCGGGCGCCGGCAGGTAGTCGACGATGGCGTCGAGCAGCGGCGGAATGGCGCGGTTGCGCAGGGCCGCCCCGCAGAGCACGGGGACGACGCGGTTGCCCACCGTGGCGGCGCGCAGCGCGGCGCGCAGTTCGGGAGCCGGGATGTCGACCCCTTCGAGGTAGCGTTCGGCGATGCGGTCGTCGAAGTCGGAGAGTCGTTCGACCAGGATGTCGCGCTGTGCCGCCGCCACGTCGGCGAGCTCGTCGGGCACCCCTTCGATCGTGCGCACGTCGCGGGGGTCGTCGGTTTCCCAGAGCAGCGTGCGGCCCTCGATGAGGTCGACGACGCCGCGGAAGCCCGACTCCCGCCCGACGGGGATCTGGATGGGGATGACGGTCTGAGTGAAACGCTCTTCGATGCTGCGCACCGCCGCGTCGAAGTCGGCACCGAGTCGGTCCATCTTGTTGATGAACGCGATGCGCGGGACGCGGTACTTGTCGGCCTGCAACCAGACCGTTTCGGACTGCGGCTCGACGCCGCTGACCCCGTCGAAGACCACGACGGCCCCGTCGAGGACGCGCAGCGAGCGTTCGACCTCGATCGTGAAGTCGACGTGCCCGGGGGTGTCGATGAGGTGGATGTCGGTGTTGCGCCACTCGAACGTGGTCACGGCCGACGTGATGGTGATGCCGCGCTCTTGCTCCTGGGCGAGGTAGTCCATGATGGCGTTGCCGTCGTGGACCTCGCCCATCTTGTGAGAGCGTCCGGTGATGAACAGCAGGCGCTCGCTGACCGTGGTCTTGCCCGCGTCGATGTGGGCCACGATGCCGATGTTGCGAATGCGGGCTTCTTTGCTTTCGCTCTTGCCTGCCACGACCCGAAGTCCTCTCGCTGGGAAACGCAGACCCCGGAATTTCGGGGCCGCAACGAGGCGCAAACCTCTAGCATGCCGGCCGACAGAGATCAATCGCGGTCGCCGCGCGCAAGGACGGAGCGCGCAGGCCATCGTTGCCGCCTGAGAACGGAGGAGGCGGGGGCCCCGCACCGAGCGAACCGCGGCGGGCGCCGGCCCGCTTGACTTCGCGGGGGCCACCTCCTACTTTTCGCGGACGCGGAGGCGACGCTACTGCCATGCGAGATTATTACGAAATCCTTGATGTGCCGCGAGACGCCGACGAGGCCACCATCAAACGCGCCTATCGACGTCTGGCCCTCAAGTATCACCCCGACCGCAACAAGGAGGCCGGCGCCGAAGAGAAATTCAAGGAGGCATCGGAGGCCTATCAGGTACTGTCCGACGCCTCGCGGCGCGAACTCTACGATCGCTACGGCCACGAGGGGCTCAAGTCCAGCGGCTTCTCGGGCTTCTCGGGTTTTGACGACATCTTCCAGCACTACGGCGACATTTTCGGCGACATCTTCGGTTTCGAGCGCGGCAGCCGGCGCAATGGCGGCCGACGCCGCGGCGCAGACCTGCGCTACGATCTGACACTGCCCTTTGAAGACGCGGTTCAAGGCACCGTTCGCGAGATCCCCATCACGCGTTTCGAGCCGTGCGTGCATTGCCAGGGCACCGGGGCGGCACCGGGCACGCGACCGCAGACGTGCGGCACGTGCGGCGGCCGTGGGCAGGTCGTGCATTCCCAGGGTCTCTTCATGATATCGACGACCTGTCCTCGCTGCCGGGGCGCAGGGCGCGTTGTCGCCGAGCCCTGCCGGGCCTGCGAGGGGCGGGGCAAAGAGCAAGTCCAGAAGATCGTCAAGGTGCGCGTGCCGGCCGGCGTCGACACCGGCACCCGCATTCGCGTGCCCGAAGAAGGCGAACCCGGCGAAGCCGGCGGCTACCCCGGCGACCTCTACGTGTTCGTGGCCGTCGAGCCGCACCCTGCGTTCGAACGAGACGGAGACGATTTGCACTGCGAGGTGACGATCGACTTCGTGCAGGCCACCCTCGGGGCCACGGTCGAAGTGCCCACGCTCGACGGTTCGCGCCGGGTCGACCTCGATCCGGGAGTGCAACCCGGCGAAACTATTAGGCTACGCAATCAGGGGGTGCCGCATCTGCGCGGCCACGGGCGCGGCGACCTGTTTCTGCATGTGCGCGTGACCATTCCCACTCGGGTTTCGAAGAAACAGCGCCAGCTGCTCGAACAGTTTGCCGCGCTGTAGGCGGGCGGGCGGCACCGGCCTGCGAAACGAGACGCCCGCGCGCCCCGCGACGCTGCAGGCCGGTGCGGCGGGCGGAGCCGGCTCAGTAGTCGGCGTCGCGCACGATGGGCACGAGCTGGTGGACGTCTTCGTAGGCAATCCCGCGGAAGATCACCGAATCGCCGTCTTTGAAGGTGTCTTTCAGGAATCCGCTCTTCAGTTTTTCGAGCACCTCTTTGATGCTCGCCGATTCGGGGGTTTCGCGCTCCGGCTGGGCGCCGGCCGCGTAGACGCTGTGATAGAACTTGCCGAAGCGCTTCTTGATCTCGAGTTTGTAGGTCGCCATCGTTTCTCTCAACCTCCGTGCATGCCCTGGATCCGCTACCCACTCCGGGCTTGGCGCACGCACCTGGTCCCCAATGTCGTGTCGGCCACGCCGCCAGCCCGCAGGCGACGGCCCGCCAATCCCCGCCGCGAGCCGCGCGCGACGCCCTGCCTTGCCCGACAGGCTCACGCGACGAGGGATTAGCACGATTCCGCGCGCTTTGACAAGCCCCGGCCGCCACCGTAGCCTCGGGCGGGGGACTTCCGGATGACCTACGCGCCCGAACAGTTCGGACCCTATTGCCTGCTCCGGCGGCTCCGCGTCGGGCAGCTGGCGGAGGTCTTTCTGGCCGCGCGCGGCGAGGCTCGCGTCGTGCTCAAGCGGGCTCTGCCGACGACCGCCGAGAATCCTGCGCTGCGCGAGGTGTTCCTGGCCGAGGGGGCACTGGCCGTCCGCCTGCACCACCCGCACATCGTGCGGGCCACGTTGCGGGGCGAGCATTTCGGCCTGCCCTTCCTCGAATTCGAGTACGTTCACGGGGTCGACGGCGCCCGGCTGCGCGACGCCGCCGTCGGCGGGGGGCTGCGCGTGCCCCCCCGCCTTCTCGCACATGTGGGCCTCGGGGTCGCCCGCGCGCTCGCCTACGCTCACGAACTCCCCGACGAGCGAGGGCGCCCCCTCGGGCTCGTGCATCGCGACGTCTCGCCGCAGAACGTCCTGTTCGGCTACGACGGCACTGTGCGGCTTGCCGACTTCGGCTGCGTGCGGCTCACGCGCCCCGGTCGCGCCCCGACCGGGGCCGGCGTGGTCAAGGGCAAGCTCGGCTACCTCGCGCCGGAGCAACTCGGCGGTGGGCCTCTGGACGCGCGCACCGACCTGTTCCAGCTCGGCCTCGTGCTCTACGAACTGCTCGCCGGGTGTCGGGCGTTCCCGTTCCCCGACATCGCCAGCCTCAGCGACGCCCTCGCCAACCGCTACTGGCCGGATACGGCGCCGTTGCGCGACGAGCGGGCTGCGCCGCTCGGCGCCGTCGTCGCGCGCCTCATGGCGGCGTGTCCGGACGAGCGTTTCCCGACGGCCGGCGCGTTGGCCGACGCCTTGCTCGCGGCCGAGCCCGGCCTCGCCGCCGACGCGTCCGCGGCGGCCGCGTGGCTGCAGACGGCCTTTCCCGACGTGGCCGACGCCGCCGGGCCGCGCGCGCCCAACGCGGAGTGCCCCCCGCCGTCGGGAGCGAGCCCGGCCCCGGCCGAAGCCGGCACGGCGGCGACAGGCACGGCCGCGGATGCCCAGGGCACCCGCCTCATCGAACTCGCCGGCCGCGATCCGCGGCAGGTGGTGCGGGAACTCGGCCGGGCCTCGCCGCGTCCGGACCGGCGGAGCGCCTCGGCGCCGTCGCCCCGGGCCGGCTCGCCGTCGGCTTGGCCAGGCGCAGGCCTGTGGCTCATTTTCGCGGTCCTGCTCGCCTTGTTCGTGGCCCTCCTTCTTTGGGCTCCGGCCTGGTGCGCTTGACGTGCGGCACGCGGCGGCGGCGCCGTTCTCCGGGCGCCCGCGAAGCGGTTCAGTATCGCCCGGTTCGGCTTGCCTTGCCCTGTTCGCCCCTCTATAATTGCGCCCGCTTGGGCCTTCCGAACACGGACGCACCCGGCCGGCGGCCGGGTCGGCGAATCGTCTTCGGTCTGCTGTTCGAAACGACGGGGATTCCATGAAGATCATTTGCGAAACGTGTGGGGCGCGCTACTCCATCGCCGACGAGCGCATCGCGGGTCGCGGGAAGGTTTTCAAGATCAAGTGCCGGAAGTGCGGCAGCCACATCGCCGTGCAGGGCTCCGACGTCGAGGCCGAGGCGGCCGCCCCCAGTGCCGAGGCGCCGCCGCCGCAGGCGCCCGAGTGGTTCCTCGTCATCGACGGCGACCGCCAGGGCCCCATGCAGCGCGGCGACGTCGAGGCGCACATCCGCGGCCGGGTTGCGGTGGCCGACACGTTCGTGTGGAAGCCCGGGTTCGCCGACTGGATGCGGCTTGCGGATACCTCCGAATTCGGCGCCATCGTGGCCGCGAGCGCGGCGCCGGCCGTTCAGGCCGCGCCGGCCTCTGCCGCCCCCGCGCCAGCCGAGGCGAAGCCGCCGGCCGCCCGCGGCGGCGAAGAACTCGACGGGCCGACCATCATGCAGTCGGCCTTCCGACCCGAAGACCTGGGCGCAGAGGCGGCCGCCGCAGCGCGCCAGATCTTCGGCTCGGCCGCCCCCGCGCCGGCCGTGTCTGGGCGG
>CAYRCM010000183.1:0-12156 GCA_964422715.1 uncultured Myxococcales bacterium
CGGCGCGGCGGGGGCGAGCAGCGTTGCGGCGCTGAGTGCCACGAGTGCGAGGAGTGCCGCGCGCTGGCGGCGGCTCTGGGCTTCGAGGCGCGCCACCCGGCGTGCGAGTTCGGCGAGCCGGTCGGCGGACGCGGCGGGGGCGGGCACAGCGGGCAGGATACGCATGGGGGGCGACTCCGGGCGCCGCGCGGCAGCGGCGCGGGGTTTGGCAAGGCGGCGCTCAGGGCGCGGCCGCGGCCGCGAGCCGGGCGGCGACGTAGGCCGCCGTGAGGCGCACGGCGCGGTCGGCGCTGCGAAACACGGGCAGGCCGGCGGCTTCGAGCTGCTGCGCCAAGGGGTCGTAGTGCGGCCCGCCGTCGACCACGACGACGAGCGGCTTCGGCGACTGCGCGTTCTGGCGCGCCACGCGCTCGGCGTAGCCGCCGCGGGCATCAAAGACGTCGCGGGGGTCGAGGCCGGCCGGCAGCGTCTTGAGCCGCGCCGTGAGCGGCACGACACCCGCGATCGCGAGGTCGACCCCCGGATCGGCGAGCAGCGCTTCGAGACAGGCGGCATGCGTGGCGTCGTTGGCCATGGGGGTCAAATCGAGTGGATTCAACACGTTGACGAGCGGCAGGATGCCCCCTTCGGCGAGGGCCGCGCGCAGGCGGGCGTCGGTCTCGGGGCTGAACTCGGCAGCGCAAAGCCCCCCGCCCGCCATGCCGAGGGCATCGGCCATGCCGACCGACTCGTAGCCGGCGTTGCTGAGGAGCCCCACGCGCCGGCCGGCCACGGTCTTGGCGCGCAGCGCGGCCGAGAGGCGGATGGCGTCGAGGAAGTCTTCGAACGACTCGGCGATGAGCGCCCCGGCGTCGCGGAGCAGCGTGGCGGCCACGCGGTAGTCGCCGGCGAGCGCCGCCGTGTGGCCCGCGGCCGCCTTTTCGCCGAGCGTGCTGCGCCCCGCCTTGTACGCGATGACGTCGCGCCCGGCGGCCGTGAGTTCCCGGACGAGGCGCAGCGTGCGCAGGCCGTCGCCGGCCTTGAACCCTTCGACGTAGAGGGCAAACGTGGTCACGGCCGGGTCGGCGGCCAGCGTCTCGAGCGTGTCGGCGAGCCCGAGGTCGACCTGGTTGCCGAGCGACACCAGGTAGGCCGGATTCAGCAGCGGCAGGCGATTCGTGCGCGTGACCATGAAGGCGCCGCTCTGGCTGATGAGCGCCACGTGCGCTCCGGCCGTCTGCGGGCGCGGCAGCTTCGTGGCGGGGATGAACAGCGTATCGACGTGGTCGGGGCGCGACACGAGCCCGAGGCTGTTGTTGCCGAGCAGCACGGGGCGGTTCGGCCGCGCGGCGTGGGCGGCGAGCAGCGCGCGCACTTCCCGTTCGATGCCGGCCCCGCCCTCGGTCTCGCCCATGCCGCCCGGAATGAGCAGCACGGCGCGGGCCGCGTCGCGGGCGAAGACCTCGTCGAGCAAGGCCGGCACGCCCGCGGCCGCGATGGCCAACACGAGCAGGTCGACCGGGCCCGGCAACGCGTCGAGCGAGGCCACGGCCGGCACGCCGGCGATGGGCGCGCCATCGGCGCGGATGGGGTAGATGCGCTCCTTCCTGAACCCCGCCTGCACGAGGCAGGCGACGATGGTGTGGCCCACGTTGCCGCGGGGCGAGGCGCCCACGATCGCGACACTCTGGGGGTGCAGGGCCGCGTGGACGCCGGCCGCGGGCACGGGGAGCGGCGCAACCGGGGGCGGGCCCAAGGCGGCGCGCGCGTCGAGCGGCAGAAACCGGCCGTCGGCGGCCCGTACCACGGGGTTGCACTCGACGAGCGCGAGTTCGGCGCCCGCCGCCAGCACCTCGGCACGCACGGCCGCGAGCGCGAGAACGAAGCGTTCGAGTTGCGCCTGCTGCGCGTCGGCGGCGGCGAGCGGCGGCACGCCGCGCACGGCCCCGGTGGCCCAGGCAAAGCAGAAATTGGCCGCCAGCTTGCGCTTGAGGTCGGCCGCGGCGGTGCGATCGGGCAGCCAGAGGGCTGTGGCGCGTTCGGGGCGCAGCGCGCCGTCGAGCGCCTCAGCGGCGGTGCCGCCAAAGCCGACCGTGGCGACCGCGCCGAAGGCCTCGGTCGCGCGCAGCCCGATGAGCCACTGGCCGCCGAGTGCGGGCTCGAAGGCCACGCGCTCGACGAGCAGAAAGCCCCGCACGCCCCCGCGCTGACCGGCCGGCAGCCCGCTGCGCATGGCCCACATGGCCTCGCCGAGCGTCTGCACGGCGACGCTCGGCAGCATGCGCACGCCGCCGACGTCGCTCTTGTGCACGATGCGCGGCGACACGATTTTCAGCACCGCCGGCCCCCCCGCGAAATCGGCCAGCGCGGCCTCGGTGAGCGGCAGGTCGGCCGGCAGGAAGCGATGGCGCGGCACGGCGAGGCCCTGCTCGGCCAGCAGCGCGTAGAGTTCGTGTTCGAACAGCACGGCGCGGCCCTCGGCGAGTGCCTGGGCGATGAGCGGTTGCGTCATGCGGACTCCTCGGGGCTGTGCACCCGCCCCGGCACGCGGCGGGCCTTGGGACGGCCGCGCGAGGCGCGCCTAAGCGGGTTGGGGTGCCTCAAGCTCGACGAGCAGGTGCGCGGCCGAGCCGGCGTCGGCGGGAAGCGGCGGCGCGCCGCGCTCGGCCGAAGCGGCGGCGGCGAGCCAGGCGGCGGCCCCCGGCGCGCGCAGCACGGCGCACCAGTCGGGAGCCGTGGCCGGGTCGACGGTGGTCGAGTCGAGCCGCGCCATGAGCCGCAGCAGCAGGCTCGCGTCGACCCCGGCGCCCCGGCACGCGGTGAAAAAGGCGCCATTGCGCGCACCGTTGCGAAATGCCGCGAGATTGGCGGCGAGGACCTTGTCGCCCTTGGCACCGAACAGTTCGCGGATGTGCGTTTCGAGGGCGGCCGCGGGCACCGGCAGGTAGGCCGCCGCGGCGCCGAGCAGCACCATGTTGCTCGTGCGGAAGGAGCCGGCCTCGCGCGCGAGTTTGTCGCCGTCGACGAGCACCACGGCCGGCAAGGCCAACAGGTCGGCGAGCACGGCGTCGAGCGGCGGGTAGTCGGGAATGTTGACGACCGGGGTCGTGCTGGCGACGACGACGCCGGTGGGCGCCCGGTAGGCGTCGTAGCGCAGCGCTTCCATGGGTTCGACCGAGAGCAGGAGGTCGGCCTGACCGAGCGGCACGAGGTCGGAGTGGATGGGCGCGTCGGAGAGCCGCAGGTGGCTCGACACGGCGCCGCCGCGCTGCGCCATGCCGTGCACCTCGGCCTGCTTGAAGTGGAGCCCGGCGTCGAGCGCCGCGTGGTCGATGACGTAGGCGATGGACAGAATGCCCTGCCCGCCGACTCCGCTGAGCATCACGTCGCACTTCATGCGGTTGCCTCCCAACGGCCAGAACCCGTCAGTGTTTGCGCATTTGTACGCAGGCCCGACGCGCGATGACGACCGAGAGCCCGCGGTAGTCGACTTCTTCCTTCAATAGGGCCACGCTCTCGTCGTGACGCTTCGGCAGCGGGTCGAGAATGCGAATGTGTTCGCGGGCCACGCCGAGCCCGGCCACGACCTCGACGAGGCGGTCGCCGGTGGTCAGGCTGTCTTGCGTGCCCGTCATGGCCACCGTGCCGTTGTCGACGATGACCACGGTCATGTTGGTGTTTTCGTGGGCCGCCGTAAGGAGCGGGGCCATGCCCGAGTGGCCGAACGTCGAATCGCCGATGACGCAGAGCGACGGGTGGATGCCGGCGTCGGCCGCGCCCTTGGCCAGGCTGATGCTGGCGCCCATGTCGACGCACGACACGATGGTCTCGAACGGCTTGTAGTAGCCGAGCGCGTAGCAGCCGATGTCGCTCTGCACGACCGCGCTCGGCAGCAGCGCCCGCAGCGTATTGAGGGCGTTGAACGTGTCGCGGTGCGGGCAGCCCTGGCAGAGTTGCGGCGGCCGCGCCGCCAAGTGCAGCGCCCGCACCGGCGGCACGTCGCGCACCTCCCGCCCAAGCGCCTGGGCCACGAGCTCAGGGGTGAGTTCGCCGGCGCGCACGACGTGGCCGCTCAGTCGGCCGCGCAGGCGGCCGAGCCGGTGTTGGCCCCAGACGCCGAGCACGCGCCGCTCGATGTACGGGAAGCCGTCTTCGAGGATGAGCACCTCGTCGACGTGGTCGAAGAGCGCCAGGATCTTGGCGACCGGCAGCGGGTAGAGACCAATCTTCAGGCAACTGGGCGGCTCGGGGCCCGCCACCTCGCGAAAGTAGTTGTAGGCCACGCCGGCGGCGATGACGCCGAGTTTGCGGTCGCGCGGGTTGAGCACGAGCTCGTTCCAGCGGCTCTCGGCCGCGTACGCCTCGATGGCCGGCTGCTTGTCGAGCAACTTGCCGTACTGCGGCCGCGCGTTCGTCGGCACGAGCGTCCAGCGGCTCGGGTCGGTGCTCGGGTCGAGCGGATTCGGCGCCCGGGGCGGGCCGGGCAACACCGCGGCGCGCGAGTGCGCGAGCCGCGTCACGAGGCGAACGAGCACGGGCGACGCGAAGCGCTCGGATACGTCGAACGCCTCGCGCGTCATGTCGTAGGCTTCCTGCTGCGTGGCCGGTTCAAAGCAGGGAACCTGAGCGAAATCGGCGTAGAAGCGGCTGTCCTGCTCGTTTTGCGAGCTGTGCATGCCCGGGTCGTCGGCGACGGCCGTGACGAGCCCGCCGTGGGCGCCCGTCGAGGCCGAGTTCATGAACGGGTCGGCCGCGACGTTGAGCCCCACGTGCTTCATGGTGACGAGCGCCCGGCGGCCCGCAAACGAGGTGCCCAGTGCCTGTTCGTAGGCCACTTTCTCGTTGGCCGCCCAGGCCGCGTAGACCTGGCCCGCGGCGTGTGCCGTGCGTTCGATGTACTCGAAAATCTCGGTGGAAGGGGTGCCGGGATAGCCGTAGACCGTGGAGACGCCCGCGTCGATCGCCGCCTGCCCCAACGCTTCGTCCCCGAGTAGCAGCTGCTTCGCCATGAGCGCATCCTCCGTGCCCGACCGGGTCGCGGCGCCCGCGAGCCTTCTTCCTATAGCGACAAACCCGTGCGGCGTTCAAGCCCTGGGGTCGGTTTCGGCGGGTCGCACGATCTCGACGGCCACGTTGCGGGCGAAGCGCAGGGCCCCGGGCTTGGCGACGCGCACGCGCACGCGCTGGATGCGTGCGTCGTCGAGGCAGAGCCGCGCCACGCGTTCGGCGAGCGCTTCGACCAGCCGACAGCTCGACTCCTCGGCCAGCCGGATGACCTTCTTCGTGACCGTGCGGTAGTTGACGGCCTGCGCGAGGTCGTCGCTCGCACCGGCGGCGCGGAAATCGCCCCACAGCGTGAGATCGATGACCACGTCCTGGCGGTCGCGACGCTCGTCGGCGGTCACCCCGATGATGCAGCGCACGAGCAACCCTTCGATCTGAATGGCATCGAGCATCATGTGTGCTCCCGCCCGAGGCTGGCGCCCGGGTCGCCGGGCGGCCCGAGGTGCTCGCCGCCGTCGACAAAGAGAATCTGCCCCGTGAGCGCTTCGTTTTCGGCGAGAAAGACCACGGCGGCCCCGACTTCCGCCGGACTGACGGCCCGCCCGAGCGGCACAGCGGCGATGCGGCGGGCCCCGATGCGCGCCACCCCGACCGGCGGCAGCACGACGCCGGGCGCCACCGCGTTGACGCGGATGCGTGGTGCGAACTCGAGGGCGGCCGCGCGCGTGAGCCCGGCGAGGGCCTGTTTCGTCAGCGTATACGCCGTGGCCCCGGCCCCCGAGGCCGTGATGCGCCGGTCGAGCAGGTTGATGACCTGCCCGGCGCCGCCTCCCGCCGCAAAGGCCCGCAGCAGCACGAACGGCGCGAACAGGTTGACCTGGAATTCGCCGGTGAGCGCCGCAGCGTCGGTGTCGGCGATGCCGCGCGGATGGAAGACGGCCGCGTTGTTGACGAGCACGTCGAGCCGCCCGGTGAGCGCCCGCACGCGCTCGGGCAGGGCCGCGGCAGCCACGAGATCGGTCAGGTCGGCGGCAACCGTGAAGTGGGGCGCCCCGGGGCCGCCGAGCCGCGCGGCGAGCGCCGCCGCGGCCGCCCCCGAATGCCGGTGGTGGATGACGAGCGTGGCGCCCGCGTCGGCCAACGCCTCGGCGATGGCGGCCCCGATGCGGACGGCCCCGCCCGTGACCAGGGCCACCTGTCCGTGCAGTCGGTGCATGCTGCCTCCGCGACGGGCCTGAAGGGCATGGGCGTGCGGGGGCCGCGGACTCCATGCGCCGCAGGCTCCCGGGCCGGCGCCCGGCCGGCGTCTCGCTCGGCGCCATCGTGCCGGCTCAGGCCTGCCGATGCAAGGCGCCCCACGGCCGCCCCAACCGTCCGGTCGCCTTGTCGACCGCGGCGGACGTTGACAGATTCGCCGGCTTGGCCGGAAATGGCCCGAAGCGGTGCCGCAAGACCAGGGTCTGCGACCCCTCCTGGCCCATGGAAAGGCCATCCGACATGCGCAGCGCGCGATTCGGTCGTTCGCTCCCCCGTCTCGTTCTCACCCTCGCGTCTTTGTTGGTCCCGATGGCCGCTGCGGCCGCCCCGGCGCCGCCCACGGCCGGGGAAGAGCCGGCCCCCGCGGATCCCGCCGTCGAGCTCCCGCCCATCACGGTCTCGGGCACGCGGCTGCCCGAAGACGTGTTCGTCACGCCGCAGCACACCTCGGTCGTCACGGCCGACGACCTCGCGCGCCAGGGCGCGGCCGACACGCCCGCGGCACTCCAGGAACTGCCGGGCATCCAGATCCAGCGCTCGAACCATGGCGGTGGCTCGGCCGTCATCCGCGGTTTCCAGGGCAAACACATCGTACTGCTCCTCGACGGCATCCGGCTCAACAACTCGGTGCTGTACCGCTATGGGCCGAACCAATACCTCAATACCATCGACCTGTTCGGCGTCGACCACATCGAGGTCGTGCGCGGCCCGTTGTCGGTGCTGCACGGCAGCGACGCGCTCGGCGGCGTCATCAATCTCGTCACCCCGTTCGACGCCTTCAGCGAACGCTGGCAGATGCACGGGCGCGGGCGCTTCGAGGCGCACACCGCCGACCTGAGCACCGCCTACCGGGCCGAGGCCTACGGCGCCGGGCCGAATGTCACGATGCGCGCCGGCGCGACCTATCTCGACCGCAACGAGTTGCAGGGCGGGGCCGGTCACGAGCTGCAGACGCCCACGGGCTACGCCGGCGGCGGCGCCGACGGGGCCGTGCGCGTGCGCCTCGCCCCCGGCCACACGCTGCGGGCGCTCGTGCAATACGACCAGCGCATTCGGGTCCCGCGCACCGACGAGGTGCTCAACGGCAAGCACTCGCGCTACATCTTCGACCCCCAGCTGCGGGCGCTGGCCGCCCTGCGCTACGAAGCCGAGGCGCTGCACCCGTTCGTCTCGGGCCTGAACGCCACCGTGTCGTACCAACGCCAGGTCGAAGGCATCGAGTTCGTCGCGACCGCGTTGCCCACCGCCGAAGATCGCAGCCTGACGGCCGTCGACACGCTGGGCGTCGACCTCGCGGTCACGACCCCGCTGCCTGCCGGCAACATCCTGACCTACGGCGTCGATGGCTACGTCGACTTCATCGGCAGCACGGCCGAACGCGAGACCCTCGCCACGGGCGCCACCGCCGCCCGCCCCACCCGCTTCCCCGACAACTCGCACTACCTCCAGTTCGGGCTCTTCGCGCAGGACATCTGGCACATCGACCCCCAGTGGCGGCTCACCTTGGGAGCGCGGCTCGCCACGTTCGCGGCACTGGCCGAACTTACGACGGATACCGGGCTCGAGACCACGCTCGACACGGTCAAGGCGTTTCCGGTGGGCTCCGCATCGGTGCAGTACTTCCCGGTGCCCGAGGTGGCCATCATCCTGGCCACCGGGCTCGGATACCGCGCCCCCAACATGGAGGACTACACGATCTTTGGCGAGTTCGGCTACGGCTTCGAGGTGCCCAACCCCGATCTCGCGCCCGAGAAAGCCTGGAACAGCGAAGTCGGGCTCAAGTTCCGTTGGCGGGGCCTCGAAGGCAGCGTCTTCGTGGCCGCGACCTACGTCACCGACCTCATCGACCGCGCCGATGGCACGTGGCAGGGGCGCGACTACCTCGACATCAACGACAACGGGCAACGCGACGGGGCCGAACTCGGCATCTACCGCCGCGCCAACATCGCCGAGGCCTTCGTGTTCAACGTCGAGGCGGCGCTGGCGTACACGTTCGCCGACGACTTCACGCTGTGGGGCAACGTCGGCTACACGTACGGCCAGGATCTGACGGCCGACACGCCGCTGCGCCGCATGACGCCCGTGACCGGGGCCGCCGGGCTGCGCTGGTCGCACGCCAGCCGGCGGGGCTACGCCGAAATCCTGGGCCGCTTCGCCGGCAAGCAGGATCGTCTCGCGCCGGGCGACATCAAGGACGCGCGCATCGGGCCCGATGGCACGCCGGGCTACTTCACGCTCGACGTGCGGGCGGGCTTCCGCCCCTGGTCGCGGGCGCTCGTGGCGCTCGCCGGCGAGAATCTCACGAATGCCGCCTACAAGACGCACGGCTCGGCGGTCTATGGCCCCGGACGCAGCGCCGTTGTGCGCCTCGAACTCGGGTTCTGAGGCCGGGGGCCGCGGCTACAGCGCCACGAGCACTCCGCCCGCGAAACCCATGGCGATGGCCAGTCCCTTGCGCCGGGTGAGCGGCTCGGCGAGAAACAACGCCGCGAACAGCAAAACGAAAACGCTGCTCATCTGGTTCAGGATGGCCGCGATGGTCGTGTGCGTGTAGCTCATGCCCGTGACCCACAGAATCATGGCCACGTAGCCGCCCACCACCGAGGCCGGCACGAGCAGGCGCCAGTGGCGCCCGGGGCGAAACGCCCGCAGGACGGCAGCCCGTTCGCCCGGCAGGGTCGCGTGCAGCGCGAGGAAGGCGACCCCGCCCGCGAGCCGAACGGTGGCCGCCCACCACGGATTGGAGACCGTCAGCACCGGCTTCGCGAGCACGATGCCCGTGGCCATGAGCGCCATCGAGGCGATGCCCATCAGGACGCCAACGTGCGTCGTGCGCCGGTCGGCCGGCGCGCGCCGCGGCTCCGCCTGCCAGGCCCCGACCAGGATGGCCCCGGCCATGAGCGCCATCGCGAGCAGCAGAAACGGTCCGATGGGCTCGTGCAGAAAAAGCGCCGAGCCGAGCACGACGAACGGGCTGTACAGGCAGTCGACGATGGCTGAGCGGCCGGCGCCGAGGCGATTCAGGCTCGCGAAGAACAGCGTGTCGGCGAGCCCAATGCCGATGACCCCGCTGCCGGCCAGGATGAGCCAATCGGCGGCCGATCGATCGTCCGGGACGAACGGCACCCCGACGAGTGGCAGCGTCACGAGGAAGGCCAGGAGCCCCGCCGTGCCCTTGAAGAGGTTCAGCGCGAGCGGCGCCACGTGGTCGCCCGTACGGCGGAACAGCACGACCGCGACCGCCCAGAGGAGCGCCGACGCCGTGGAGTAGAGAATGCCGAGTTCGAGGACGGAGAAATTCATGCGCGCCCCGTAGCAGAGCGCGGGGCCGTTGGCAAGCCGGCGCGGCGTCGTGTCGTCGTCCCGGCGCCAAGGACGGGCGCGCGGGGCTGCGCGCGGGGCTCGTGGGGGCCGCGAGCCCGCAGGGCGTGGACGGCCACCGGAGGACGGGGCAGGCTGGCCCTGCCCCCGCCAAAGCATCAGAACAGTTCCCCCCAGCAGGCGCGGACGGCGGTGCATTCCATGGCGGCGGCCGCACACTCCAGCGCCGTCGCGGACGGTGCGGCGCCCGACACCGCCATCTCACAGCTGTGCATGCACGTTTCCATGGTGTCGTCTTCCGGACAGGCCGCCACCATGTCGGCGCAGAAGGTCTCACAGTCACCGCCCCCGCCCCCGCCGCCGGTGTCGCTGGTCGTGGCGTCGCCAGTCGTATCGCCGGCGGTGGATCCGCCGTGGTCGGTCGTGGTGTTTCCGCCACCGTCCGACGACGTCTCGCACGCGAACGTCAGGACGAGAATGGCAGCCGCAACGACATCCTTGAGGAATCGACGCCAGGTCATCATCGCGAACCTCCCTCCGCGGCGTCATCGGGACGCCGGCTTGACCGCGGCGCCCGGTCGGCGTGACCGGCAGCCGCGGGAATGCACGGACCCTTCGTCAAAAGCCAGGCACGGACAAGCGCCATCATCGCCGAAGTCGACCGCGGCGTGCAACGCCCGGACGGCTCGCGGCGCAGAAGGGGCAACCGGGCGCCACGTCGGTCCGGCGGGACGGCGGCGGGGCGCGCAAACGGGGCGCGCGGGCGCTCGTTTGAAGCCCCCGCACGCCCGCGCTATGCTGCCGCGGGCCTGCGCGAAAGGAGCCCGCCCCGTATGATGCCCCTGTCCGGCCTCTCGCCTGGGAAACCCGCCCGCGAACTGCGCGGCGCAACGCCCGCCTGCCTGCGCCGCGCCGTCTGCCGACTCGTGGGCACGGTGTGGCTGCTCGCGACGCTCGGCGCCTGCGAAAACGCGGGCCGCGACGTGCCCGCCATCGACGCGGGGCCGCGCTGCGAGACGCTTGGGGCGGGCGACGGCGGCCCTTCCGCCGCCGATGGCGCAACGGCCGTGCCCTCCACGATCGACGGCCTGCCGGTCGTCGCCGTCGAGGTCGCCGCGGACGACTGGGAAAGACTCCACGCCGACGCCTACGCCCCCACCGAAATCCCCTGTGGTGTGACCCTGCTCGGACAGCATTTCGCCGACGCCCGGCTCGAACTGCACGGCGGGCTCGCGCGCCAGTTCGAGAAGAAGTCCTACCGCGTAAAACTTCCCGAATTCGATGGCGAACCACCAACTCTGGCGCTGTTTGGGGCCGCGGCCGAGCCCCACCGCCGGTTCGTGCTGAACGCCGCCTGGATCGACCGCACGTTCGCGCGCAACCGCCTCACCATGCAACTGCGCCGTCAGACCGGTGGCTTCGGCCCGCGCGTCGAGCCGGCCGCGCTGTGCATCAACGGCCACTTCCACGGACTCTACACGCTGGTCGAGCGCATCGACCAAGTCTACCTGCAGAAGCAGGGCTTCGACCCCGGCGGCAACCTCTACAAGGCCGAGAACAACTACGCCAACTTCTGGCTCTGGCCCGACGAGCCGCTCAAGGGCTACCTCAAGAAGCTGAACGAGAATGAGCCGGCCGACGACCTCGTGGCACTCTTGACGGCCGTCACGAGCACGCCGCGCCGCTACGCCGACTACGAAGCCGCCATCGCGCCGCGCCTGAGTCTCGACGATCACCGCCGCTTCATGATGGTGCACATCTTCGCCGACGACCAGGACTCGTTCATGAAAAACTACTATCTCTACCGCGACATCGACGCCGCGCCCGGCGCTCCCGATGCCGCCTTTCGCGTCATTTCGTGGGACGCCGACGCCACGTTCGGCAACTACTGGGACGGCACGGCCATGGCGCCCGACGGCGAGCGCCTCACGGGCCCCGATGCGCTCTCGCCGCGGCTCTACGGCATCGCAGAGTACCGGCGCGCCTATCTCGAAGGCTTCGCCGCCGAACTGTCCGCCGGCGCGCTGCAGCCCGAACCCATCGTGGCCGAGCTCGAAGCCTGGCGGCGCCGCGTCACGGCCGCCGCGCGCCGCGACGCCGAACGTTGGAACCGGCCCGCCGACTTCGACGCCGAACTCGACCGGCTCACCGCCGCCGTCCGCCGTCGCCACGAGGTCATGAGCGCCGTCGTGGCGCGCGAGCTTGCCGCACTCGGCGGCCGGAGCGCCGGGCCGTGAGTCCATTCGTCCACCGCCAAACGGCCGCGGCGCGCGGCCTGCCCGTGCTGCTGCTGCTGCTCATCGGCTGCGGCCCGGGCCCGAGTGAGCCGGTCGACGCCGGGCCGCTCCAGCCCGCCGAGACGCTGGGGGTCGACGCGGTCGCGGGCGTTTGTCCGGACGCCGGGCTGAGCGTGCTGCATGCCGCGGCCTGGCCGGGCGGCGGCGTCGGGCTGCTTGTGCGGGCCCGCGCGGCCGACGGCACGCCGGTCGCGGGCCTCACGGGGGCCGACTTCTCGCTGCGGGCTGCCGAGGGCGAGCCCCTGGCGCTGGCCGCGGTGGCCGCACCGGCGCCCCGCCGCGTGGTCGCGCTCCTCGG
>CAYRCM010000184.1:0-11990 GCA_964422715.1 uncultured Myxococcales bacterium
GGCCGCGGGGTTGCCGGGAGCGGCCGCGCTGCCGGTCCGCACGCCCGCCGCCGACCGCGCGCTGCGGGCGGCCGGCGATCTCTTCGCCGGCCGCTACGCCGCCGTGCGCACCGAGTTTGCGCCGACCTTGCAGGCCGACCTGAGCGAGGCGCGGCTCGCCGAGATCGTCGCCGGCGTGCGCGCGGTGCACGGCAACCCGGCCGAGGTCATGGACGCCTGGACGACGGTGGCCCGCGAAGACGACGCCGAACTGCCCGCCGCGGCGGTGCTGCTGCGGATGCAGAAGAGCGACGTGCGCTTCCGCCTGCTGCTCGTCTTCGACAACAACGACGACGTGATGGGGCTCTGGCTGCGGCCGATCTGAGCCCGCCTCCGGCCCGGGAGGCCAACGGTGGCCCATCAGCGGTCCGTGGCCCCGGCCCCGAAATCCAGCAGCAGCGGCGCCGTGGGCCGGGCCGGGTCGGGCGCTCAGCGCGGGATGGCTGGTGGGGTCGGCTTGGCCGCGGGCGGGCCGACGAAAGACGCCGAGAGGTCGGCCGGCATGCCGAAGTAGAACGGGGCGAAGCGGGCTGCGAGCGCCCCCGCCGCACGCAGCGTCTGGAGCGATTCGCTCGTGCCCGGCAACGCACAACCCTGGCGAAACGCGTCGCGGCGCGCCCGCACGGCCTCGGCCCGCTCGGGCCGGGCGCGCACGAGGAGCCGCGTGCTGCCGCCCGGGCCCGGCAACAGCGCCGCCGGAAAGCGCGCACGCACGACGTCGTAGCGTGCGAGGGCGCGGACGACCTGCCAACCCGTCGTCGAAAACACCTCTTCCTGGCAGTGGGCGTAGCCCGCCGGCTCGCGACTCTGGGCGATGGGCACCAGCGTCTCGCCCGCGGCGGTGACGGCCAGCAGCTCGTGGTCGGCGGCCGTGTAGGCCGGCTCGGTGCAGGCCGCCGCCGGTGCGAACGCCGGCTCGCCGGCAAACGCTGCCGGGCAGCCCGGCGCGGGCGTGCCGGCGACCGGCGCGGCGGCGTAGCCGGTTTCGGCGAACAGAAACACCACGACCTCGACGCTGGCCGGATCGGCCGCCTGCCAGGCGGCGGCCGCGGCCGCGAGCGCCGCGGCGTCGGGGACAGCGCTCCCGGGCACCGGGGCGACGAGCACCGAGAGCGGATCGTAGTAGACCCGCGCCGAAAAGCGTTCGAGGCCGACGAAACCGATGGCGCGCGCCGCGAAACTCGGCGCGCCGGCCGGGTTCGCGGCGAGCGCTTCGAGACAGCGCGTCCCGCGCTGGCGCAGGGCCTCGTCGACGAGCACGGCGACCCCTTGGAAGCGGTGAAAATCGTCGCGCACGGGCGCCGTGGCGGGTGCCGTCGGGTCGATGGGCCGGTCGGCGAGGGCCAGCGGCACGGCGCGGGCCGTCACCGCCGCGCGGAAGGCGCTGCAGGGCTCGGCGGCGGGGACGACCTCGGGCAACGGCCGCAGCATGCAGACGTTGGTCAACGCCGGGTTGACGCACCGCGCGCCGAGCGCCGCGCAAAGGACAACAAGGAATGCCGCGGGGCGGCTGAGCGCCACCGGCCCAGTGGGGATCATGAGGGTGCTCCAAGGCGGCCGGGGCGCATGGCGCGCAACCGGCGCCGCAGAGCCGCGGAGCGTAGAACGGGGCCGGGCCCGACGCAAGCCGGCGGCCCGGCCAGGCCAGAATCCGCCACCGCGCCGAACCCGCCCCCCGCACGGGCCCCGGCCGCGTTTGACAGGCTTTCGGGGCCGCGATGTAATGCGCCCTCAGCGCTGTCTCCACCAGCGATAGAGACGAGCCCATGCCCACGCAACGGTCCGAGATGGTCTATCGCTTCCCGCAGCCCGTGGCGCACGCGTTTGCCCGCCGCGCCTGGCTCGACGGGCCCGCCGAACGCATGCTCGGCGATCTCGCGGTGGCCGAGGCGCTGCTGCGCACGAGTGCGGCGCTCGTGCTGGCCGACTACCTGAGCGAACCTCCGGGCGATGGGCAGGTCGAAGAGGCGCTCGCCGAGCTGCGCAGTCCCGGCCTCGTCGGCTGGACGCACGCGCTGATGGTCACAGCGCGCGCGCTGCGCCGCCGGCCGCACCCGCCGTTCGCGCCGGCGCTCGTCGACTGGCTCGTGGCGCGCGACGGCGTGCCCACGGCCGCTGCCGAATCGCTCACCCGGCTCGCCTCGCGCGTGGCCGAGTGGACCGACCCCGAAACACCGCTCTCCGCATCCGAGACGCCGTCTTTCGCCGAGCTCGTGGCGCTCGATCTCGACACGGTGCTCGACAGCGCGGGTTTCTTGGCCGACCTGGCCATCGTCAGCCGCGAGGCGTTGCCGGGCGGCGAGCTCGACCAGACGGTCGTGTGGTCGGGACGCACGCCGCGCTGCCGGCTCTCCCCGAGCGACGGCCCGTTTCGCCCGCCCGAAGGCTGGCCTCACCTCGTCGTACCCGCGCGCGCCGAAGCGCTCTGCCTCTACCCCTTGCTCTGCACGGCCGCTTTCGGCGAGGCCGGCCGGCCCGCGGCCCTCGGGCTCATGGTGGCCCTGAGCGAGCGGCCGCGCTACGCCTTCCACGCCGCGGGCTGCTACGTCGGGCGCCCGGTCACGGGCCCGGCCGGCGGCAGCGCCGAGGCGCCGCTCTCACCCGGGCAGCGCGCGCGCTTCTTCCGCGTGCACGCCCTGCCCGAGACGGCCGCTGCCTGGCGCGAGGCCCACGTCGCGGCGCCCCCCGAAGAGACGCCCGCACCCCCCATCGAGGCGCGTGGGCTCGTCGGCCAGACTGCCGCGGGCAGCGTGTACTGGGCGCGCGAGGCGGCCGCCGCTCCCCCCGCGTTGCTCCACGTCGTGGCCCCGGCGCTGCTCGGCTGCGGCGAAACCACGCGCCGCCAGCTCGCCGAAGCCCGGCGGCTGCGCGAGGTGAGCCACCCGCTGCTCTGGCAGCCGTTCGGCGTGAGCCCAACCCGCGACGGCCGGCGCCTGGCCTTCGTATTTGCGGGGGTCGAGGGCGGTCCGCTCAGCGAGCGGCTCGGCGAGGGGCCGCTGCCGGCTGCCGAGGCGGCCGCCATCGCCGCGGACGTGCTTGCGGCGCTCACGGCGCTGCACCGCGGCGGTCTCTGCCACGGGGCCGTGCACGCGGGCAACGTCTGGCTCGGCAACGACGGACGCGCGCGGCTTGCCGTGTTTGGCGACGCGCTACGGCCGCCGGGCCGCGCGTCTGGCGGCGCCGCCGCGGCGGGGCCCGGCGCGGCCGACGCCGAGGCCGACATTGCCGCCGTGGCGCGCCTTCTCCACCGCGCCATCCTGGGGGTCGAGCCCGGCGAAGCCGTGCCGCTCGGGCTGCACGGCGAAACGCCGGTGCTGCCCGACGTCCTGCGGGGGCTCGTCGAACGCGGGCTCGCGACGGCGCCGGGCGACGCCTACGGCAACGTGTCCGAGTTCCTGCTGTCGCTCGAAGCCGCGCGCCCGCTCATCCCCCCGGACCAGACCCGCGAGGTGGCGCAGCGCGTCCTCGCCTGGCTGCGCCATGCCGACCCCGCGCGCTTCGCCGACCTCATGGCACACTGGCAGCGCACCGGCGACGACGAACGGCTCTGCCGCCTCCACCGCGAACGCGCCGACGTCGAGGGCGACCCGGCCGTGCGCCTCGATGCGCTCGCCGCGGCCGCCGAGGTTGCCGAAGAAGGGCTCGGCAATCGCCTGCTCGCGGCCGCGCTCTGGCAGGAAGCCTTCGCCCTCAACCCGTCCTCGCCCGAGACCGTCGACAACCTCGACCGCCTGTTCACCATGCTGGCCTGGCGCGAACGGCTCGTCGGCGTGCTCGAAACCGCGCTCGACACGGCCGCGGCGCAGCCCGAACGCCGGCTCTATCTCGTGCGGCGGCTCGCGACGCTGCACGGGGCGGCGGGCGGCTCCATCGCGCGCGCCATGGACTGCTGGCGCGCGGTGCTGGCCGAACACCCCGACGACGCCGAGGCCCAGGCGGCCCTCGTCGCGCTCCGGCGCCGTCGCCAGGGCCTGCCCAGCGACGCCGACAACTGGCAGAACGCGCTCGGGGCCGCGGCCTCCGACGAAGAATGGCTCGTGCTCGCCGAACAGCTCGGCACCTACCTCTCGACCGTGGCGCTCGACCTCACGGCCGCCGAGGCGCTCTGGCGCGAAGTCGCTTCGCGCTACCCCGAACACCTCGGGGCCTTCGAATACCGCGCCAACGCCGCGCGGCTCCGTGGCGACGCCGAAGAATACGAGCGCATGCTGGCGCAGTGCGCATCCCTCGCCAAGGACCCCGACAGTCGCACGCGCTACGTGCTCGAACGGGTGCGCCTGCTCAGCGAGGAACTCGACCGACCCCAGGAAGCCGTGCGCTGGTTGAGCCTGCTCGTGCAGGAAGGCAGCCGCGAACCCGAGGTCTACCGACGCCTCGAAGCGTTGCACTGGCGGTTCCGGCGCTACCGCGAGCTGTCCGAACTGCTGCTGACGCGCTACGAGATGAGCGGGCTCGGCGAAGACACGACGGCGCTCCTGCTGCGGCTCGCGAACCTGTTCATCGAGCACCTGCGGGCCCCCGACAAGGCGGCCATGGTGCTGCAAAACGCCGTGCTCGACCGGCCGGCCGATCCGCGGGCCTGCTTCGCCCTCTGGCAGTTTGCGGAGCGTACGGGCGACCCGCGCGGCTTCATCGAAACCATCGAACAGGTGGCCGCGCACATGCCGGCCGACATGCTGGCCGAATATGCGTATCGCGCCGCGATGTTGGCCGAGGCTGCCGGCCACGAGCCGACGGTCGTGGCGCGCCTCGCGTTGCGCGCGTTCCGGGCCAATACCCGCCATCCCATGGCGCTGCGGCTCGCGCGCGACGTCCTGCGGCGCCAGGGCGACTGGCCGACGCTGCTGCGTACGTTCGACGCGGCCGCCGAGACCACCGAAGTGCCGGCCGAACTCGTGCCGCTGCGGCTCGAGCAGGCGCGGGTGCTGCTCGACGCCGTCAACGATCCGCAACGCGCGGCCGACGTGTGCGAGCTCGCCCTCGACGTCGACCCCGAGAACATCGACGCGCTCGTCCTCATGGCCGAAACTTGCCGCCGCGCGGCGCGCCCGGCCGACGAACGGCACATCCTCGAACGGCTCGCCGGCCGCCACCCGGGCGGCGAGGCCGCGCGGCTCCTGGCGCTGGCGCGGCTCCATGAGGAAGCGTTCGGCGACGACGAAGCCGCGCGCGGCCTCTACGAGCAGGCGCGGCAACTCGCCCCCGCCGATGGCGAGGCCACGCGGCGACTCGCCGACCTGCTCGGCGAGGCCGGCGACGTGGCCGCCGAACAGGCCGTCTGGCAGAGCTACCTCGGGGTAGCGCCCGACGACGCGGCGCGCCGCCTCGCGCACGAGCGGCTGGCGCTGCTGGCCGACCGGGCGTCCAACGACCCGGCGGCCGCCATCGAGCACTACCGGGCGCTCGTCGAGCTCGTCCCCGACAACGAGGCGGCACGCGTCCGGCTTGCGGTGCTGGCGCGCGAACTCGGCCGCTACGACGACCTGCGTGCGGCACTCGGGGCGCAACTCGCCGCGGCCCGCACGCGCGACGAAGAGGCCGATCTGCTCGCCGAACTGGCCTTCATCGAACGCGATCGCTTCCAGGACCTGGCGGCGGCGGCACGGGGCTTCGAGGCCGCGCTCGAACGCGAGCCGAACCACGAAGACGCCCTGCGCGCGCTCGCGGCGCTGCGGGGACGCGAGGGCCGTCCCCGCGAGCAGGCCGACCTGCTGCGCCGCGCGCTGCCGCTGCTGCCGGTGCCCGAACGGGTGGAAAGCCTGCGCGAGCTCGCGGCGCTGCACGAGGGCCCGCTCGGCAACGTGGCCGAGGCCGAAACGCTGCTGCGCGCGGCGTTGGCCCTGCAGTCGCGCGACCTTGCCACGCACGAAGCGCTGGCGGCCCTGCTCGAACGCACGGGGGCGCCGCCGCTCGTGCTGGCCGAGGCCCTCGAAGCCGCCGCCGCCGCGTGCAGCGAACCGGCACGCCGGGCCGAAATGCTCGTGCGAGCCGCGCGCGCCGAACTGCGGCGCGGCGACGCCACGGGCCGGGCAGCCGCAACGACCGCCGTCGAGCACGCGCTTGCGGCCGCCCCGGGGCACGGGGAAGCCCTGGAACTGGCGCTGGCACTCGCCATCGAAGACGAACGTTGGGACGCCGCCGCCCCGCTCGCCACAACGCGCCTGGCCGCCCTGCCGGCCGACGCGGCGCCGGGCGAGCGCGTCCGGGTGCTCAAACTCGCGGGCGACGTGGCGCTGCGCCTGCCCGATTTCAAGGCGGCCGAACGGCACTTCCGCGCGGTGCTCGACCTCCTGCCCGACGACGCCGAGGCGCGCTACGGCCGGGCGCGGGCGCTCCAGTACCTCGACCGCCGCGACGAGGCCCACGAGGCCTACCGCGCGCTGCTGCAAGGGGGCGGCGCGGCCCTGCCGCCCGATATCCTGGCCGCGGCGCGGCGGGCCCTCGAAGCCCTCGACGGGGCGCTCGGCTTCGGCGGCCGCTCGGTGGCCGACCTCGAAGCCGTCATCGCCGAGCGGCCCACCGACCGCGAGGCGCGCCACGCGCTCGTCAACGTGCTCGAAACCGAAGAACGCTGGGAAGCGGCTGTACGGGCGCGCCGGGCGCTCATCGAACTCACGAACGACCCGCTCGAACGCTTCGCGCAGCTCATGGCGCTCGCCGAACGGCTGGTCGACCGGCTCGAGGATCCGGGTCAGGCCGTCGACGTGCTCACCGCGGCCACGCAGATCAATCCCGAGTCGCGCGCGGCGCAGTTCAAACTGCTCGAGGTGCAGATCGCCAGCAACCGCCCCGACGACGCGGCGCGCACGCTCGAAGGGCTCGCGCTGCGCGAGACCGACCCGGCCCAGGCCGCCACCTACTTCCACACCCTCGCCGAACTGCATCTCGAACGCCGCAAAGACCCCGAAGCCGCCATCGCGGCCTTCGAGCGGGCGCTCGACGCCGACCCGTCGCGGGTCACGGCGCTCGCGGCGCTCGACACGCTGCTCGCCACGCGCGGCGACCTGCCGGCGCAGGAGCAGTCGTGCCGGCGCATGCTCGGACGCCTGCAGAAACGCGGCGACAAGGCCGTCGAGTACCCCATCTACCTCAAACTCGGACGGCTCTACGCCCGCCACATGGACCGCCCGAAAGACGCCATCGCCGCCTACGAAGAGGCCAAGGCGCGACGCCCCGACGAGTTGCCGCCGCGCGAGGCGCTGGCGCAGCTCTACGCCGCCCGTCCCGACGCGCTCGACAAGGCGGTTGGCGAGTACCGCGGCATCGTCGAACGCGACCCGCGCCGGCCCGATCCCTACCGCGCGCTGTTCGACCTCTTCGTCAAGGCGCACCGTTTCGACGCCGCGTGGTGCGCCGCCGGGGCGCTCGTCTGGCTGCGCGCCGCCGACGAGAAGCAGACGGTCTTCTACGAACGCTACCGCAGCCCCAACCTGCGCGTACATGGCGACCCGCTCGGCATGGACGATTGGCGCGACCGCCTGCGCCACCCGGGCGAAGACACCACCATCGGCGAAATCCTCACCCTCGTGCACACGCACCTCGTCGGCGAGTTGCAGTTCCCGCGGCTCAAGGACCTCGGCCTCAAGCCGAAAGACGCCTTCCAGCCCGAGGCCGGCACGCCGTTCGGCGCGCTGTGGGCCGCCATGCCGAAGCTGCTCGACCTGAAGCCGCCGCCGCTCTTCCGCCGTCCCGGCACGCTCGGGCTCATCAAGGCCACGCTCGACCCACCGGCGCTCACGGCGGGCGACGACATCGTCGAGGGGCGCAAGGGCAAGTTCCTGCGGTTCCACATCGCCAAGGCGCTCACCTACTTCCATCCGTGGCACGTGCTCGCGGGCCCGCTGCCGCCGGCCAACATGTCGCAGCTCTATCAGTCGGCCGTGCGCCTCGTGGCGCCCGACCTCATGCCAGGCTCCGGCGACGAGGTCGGCCAGGAAATCGTGCGCCAACTCAAGCGCAAGCTGCCGGGCGCCGAGATGGCACGGCTCACGCACCTCGTCAGCCGGCTGCGCCAGAGCGGGCGGGTGCCGCGCTCCACCGACGAGTGGACCGCGGGCGTCGAGTGCACGGCCAACCGCGCCGGGCTGCTGCTGTGCGACGACCTCGCTGTTGCTGCCGACACGTTGCAGCTGTCGCCGAGCGGGCTTTCGGCCTTGCCGCCGCAGGCCCAGGTGGCCGACTTGCTGACCTTCAGCGTCACCGAGGCCTACGCCACCCTGCGCCGCCGCCTCGGCATCCACATCGATCGCCAGAAGTAGCCCTTGTCAGCCGTGGGGGCTGCGCTACACTGCGGTCCCACACCGGAGGCCCGGTCGCCCGCGGCGACTTTTTGGGGGAGGAAACCGAGGCATGGGTCCGCAGTACGTGTACGTCATGAAAGGGCTGCGCAAGGTCGTCGGCGGCAACCGCGAGCTGCTGAAGGGGCTGTGGCTCTCGTTTCTGCCGGGCGCCAAGATCGGGGTCATCGGCACGAACGGCGCCGGCAAGTCCACGCTCCTGCGCATCATGGCCGGCCTCGACACCGAGTTCCTGGGCGAAGCCTGGGCGGCCGAGGGCGTGCGGGTCGGCTACCTGCCGCAGGAGCCGACGCTCGACGAAACGAAGGACGTCTGGGGCAACGTCGAGGCCGCGTTTGCCGCCACCCGCGGTCTGCTGCAGCGCTTCGAGGAGGTGAGCCAGAAGCTCGGCGAACCGCTTAGCCCCGAGGAAATGGACGCCACCATCGAGGAGCAGGCGCGGCTCCAGGAAGCCATCGACGCCGCCGACGGTTGGGACCTCGAACGGCGCATCGAGGTGGCCATGGACGCGCTGCGACTGCCGCCGGGCGACGCCGATCCGCGCACGTTGTCGGGCGGCGAGCGGCGCCGGGTGGCGCTCTGCCGCGTGCTGCTCGAACGGCCCGACCTGCTGCTGCTCGACGAGCCCACGAACCACCTCGACGCCGAATCGGTGGCCTGGCTCGAACGCCATCTGCACGAGTATCCGGGCACCGTCGTGGCCATCACGCACGACCGCTACTTCCTACAGAACGTGGCCGGCTGGATCCTTGAACTCGACCGTGGCGAAGGCATCCCCTGGCAGGGCAACTACGCGTCGTGGCTCGAACAGAAGCAGACCCGCCTGAACCAAGAAGAAAAGAAAGAAACGGCCCGCGTGCGCACGCTCGCGCGCGAACTCGAATGGGTGCGCATGGCGCCGCGGGCGCAGCAGGCCAAGAACAAGGCGCGCCTCAAGGCCTATGAGACGCTGCTCGCCGACGGCCCGGCCGAACGCCAACAGGAAATCGAGATCTACATTCCGCCGGGCCCGCGGCTCGGCGACGTGGTCGTCGAGGCCGAAAACCTGCGCAAGATCTACGACGGCCGGCTCATCTTCGACGACCTCACGTTCCGCCTGCCGAAGGGTGGCATCGTCGGCGTCATCGGGCCGAACGGGGCGGGCAAGACCACCACGCTGCGGCTCATCACGGGCCAGGATCGGCCCGACGCCGGCCACCTTCGCGTCGGCGACACGGTCAGCCTCGCCTACGTCGACCAGACGCGCGATGCGCTGAGCCCCAACAAGACGGTCTTCGAAGAAGTGACGGGTGGTGCCGAACAGCTCGAACTCGGCAAACGGCGGGTGTCGGCGCGCGCCTACTGCTCCTGGTTCGGCTTTCGCGGTGCCGACCAGCAGAAGAAGGTGGGCCTGCTGTCGGGCGGCGAACGCAACCGCGTGCACCTCGCGAAGCTGTTGAGAAGCGGCGGCAACCTGCTGCTGCTCGACGAGCCCACGAACGACCTCGATGTCGACACGCTGCGGGCCCTCGAAGAGGCCATTCTCTCGTTTGCCGGCTGCGTCGTCGTCGTCAGCCACGACCGCTGGTTTCTCGACCGCATCGCCACGCACATCCTGGCGTTCGAGGGCGACAGCCGCGCCGTCTGGTTCGAAGGCAACTACCGCGAGTACGAAACCGATCGCAAGCGCCGGCTCGGCGTATCGGCCGACCAGCCGCATCGCATCAAGTACCGACCGCTCGTGCGGGCGTAGCCCTCGCCCGGCCTGGCGCCCGTCAGATCCTCGCCTCGGCTCGCGCGTTTCAGCGGGGGCCAACTGGACTGAAGGAGGTTCCCGATGAAACGTGGGTGGTTGACCCGGGGCAGTCTCTCCGTCGGCGTGGCGCTTGCCGGGTTGCTGTTGTGGCAGGCGCTCTATGCCGGCCCGGCCACGACGGCCGCGCTCGGCGGGGCCGAACGCTATCTCTTCTTCGTATCCACCGACAAGCCCATCTACAAACTCGGCGAAGACGTCTACGTGCGCGCGCTGCTGCTCGAGGCCTTCAGCCTGAAGCCGCTCGCGGCCGGCACGTGGCTGCAAGCGCAGGTTGAAATCCGCGGGCCGAAAGGCGACATCGTGGCCTCCGGCTACGTGGCGGCCGCCGAAGGCGCGCTCGGCTTCAAATGGCCCATCGGGCAGGAACTCGCGGGCGGCGAATACACGCTGAAAGTCACGGGCCCGTACCTCGGCGTGCCGCCGGCCGAACGGCGCTTCGACATCCGCGCCTACCGTCCGCCCAGGCTGAAAAGCCAGATCGTGTTTCTGCGCGACGGCTACGGCCCCGGCGACGAGGTGACGGCCACGCTGCACACCGAGCGCGCCGAGGGCGGTTTTCCGGCCGGGGCGCGCGTGACCGTCAGCGCGCGCGTCGACGAAGCCGACGTGTACACGGGCAGCGCCGAGGTCGACGCCGCCGGCAACTGCACGGGGCGCTTCCGCCTGCCCGCCAGCATCGAGCGCGGCGAAGGCACCCTCGCCTTCCGCATCGAAGACGGCGGGGTCGTCGAGACGGCCGCAAAGACCATACCCATCCTGCTGCAAACGCTCGATCTGGCCCTCTACCCCGAAGGTGGTGACCTCATCGCCGGGATCGCCACGCGGGTCTACTTCGAGGCGCGTACGCCGGCCAAAAAGCCCGCCGACATCGCCGGCGTCGTCGTCGACGAGGCGGGCCGCGAAGTGGCGCGCTTCAAGAGCCGTCACGAAGGGCGCGGCCGTTTCGCGCTCACCCCGCGGAAGGGCGCCCGCTACGCGCTGCGCATCACCGAGCCGGCAGGCATTTCGCGCTCGTTCGAGCTGCCGAGCGTGCGCAACGCGGGGGCCGTCGTGCGCGCCCGCGACCTCTTCACGCCGGCCGGCGCGGCCGTGCGGCTCGAGATCGGGGCCACCTTCGCGGGCAGGCTGATCGTCACCCTCGCGAAGCGCGAACAGGTCGTGGCCAAAGAGACCGTGAAACTCACGCCGGGGGCGCTCCAGGACGTCACCCTCCGGCCCGATGTGCCCGCCGCCGGTGTGCTCATCGCCACCCTCTGGGACGAAGATGGCAAGCCGGTCGCCGAGCGGCTCGTCTACCGCCGGCCAAGCGAAACGGTGCAGCTCACCGTCGAGCCGAGCCAGGCGCGCTACGTGCCCGGCGAAGCCGTCGAACTCGTGCTGAAAACCCGCGACGGCAAGAACCGGCCGGTCTCCGCGCTGGTCGGGCTGGCCGTGTCCGACGACAGCGTCCACGAACTGCTCGAAACCCGCGACCAGCCCCCGCGCCTGCCCGTCATGGTGTTTCTCGAACCCGAGGTCCGCGAGTTGGCCGACGCCGATGTCTACCTCGACCCCGAAAACCCGAAGGCCCCGCGCGCGCTCGACCTGTTGCTCGGCACCCAGGGCTGGCGCCGCTTCGCGTTCCTGTCGACCGAGGCGTTTCTGCGCGAACACGGCGACCGGGCGCGCCGGGTGCTCGCGCTGCGGCTCGCGACCGCCGTCGAGGTCGAGACGGCGTCGGCCGTGCGACGCGGCGGCTTCATGGCGCGGCCCCAGGGCGCGGCCATGGCCGTGCCGAAGGCGGCAGCCGTCGACGACGAGGGCGGCGGCCCGCCTCCCATGCCCATGGCACCGCCCGCGATTGCGCCGCCGCCCGCACC
>CAYRCM010000185.1:0-11978 GCA_964422715.1 uncultured Myxococcales bacterium
CGCCCCCACGACCCCTCCCCCCGCCGCCGCGCCCGCGACCCCGGCCCCCGCACCGGCCGAAGCCCCGCCCGGGCCCAGCGGCCCGCCGCCGGGCCCAGCCCCGGGACGCAATTGACACACCGCAATCGCTTCCGTATGACGGGACGGTTGGCTCGGCAACGGCCAGGGGCCCCCACAGACCGCCGCCAGGCCAGAACGACGGAGACCCGACATGCCTGCCGAACGCGACGTTGCCGCCACCATCGAGCGCCTGCGCAAAGAAACGAACGCGGTCATCCTGGCCCACTACTACCAGGAGCCGGCGATCCAGGATCTCGCCGATTTCGTGGGTGACAGCCTCGACTTGTCACGACGGGCGGCGGCCACCGAGGCCGACGTCATCGTGTTCGCCGGCGTGCACTTCATGGCCGAGACCGCCAAGATCCTGAACCCCGGCAAGCGGGTGCTCATCCCCGACCTCGAAGCGGGGTGTTCGCTGGCCGAAAGCGCTCCGCCGGCGCAGTTCCGAGCGTTTCTCGACGCGCACCCGGGGCACTTCGTGGTGAGCTACATCAACTGCACGGCGGCCATCAAAGCCATGAGCGACGTCATCTGCACGTCGTCCAACGCCGTCGACATCGTGCGCCGCGTGCCGCCCGAAACCCCCATCGTCTTCGCGCCCGACTACCACCTGGGCCGCTGGGTCGAACGTCAGACAGGCCGCAAAATGGTCCTGTGGCAGGGCAGTTGCATCGTGCACGAACGGTTTTCGCTCGCCAAACTCCAGGGGCTGCTCGCCGCGCACCCGGGGGCCGAGTTCGTGGCGCACCCCGAATGCGACGAGGCGCTGCTCCTGCCCGCGGCCTTCGTCGGCTCCACCGCCAAACTCATTCGCTACGTGCGCGACGCGACCGCGCAGACGTTCATTGTGGCGACCGAGCCCGGCATTCTGCACGCCATGCAGCGCGAGGCCCCCGGCAAGACCCTCATCCCGGCCCCGCACGACCACGACTGCCCGTGCAACGTGTGCCCGCACATGCGCCTGCACACGCCCGAAAAGATCGCCCGCTGTCTCGAAACGCTGAGTCCCGAGGTGACGCTCGCCGAGGAACTGCGGCTGCGGGCCCTCGCGCCCATTCAACGCATGCTCGACTGGAGCCGCTGATTCCCCGGCGCATGCCGCGGTTGCCCTGCGGCAACGCTACACCGCTCCGGCGAGCACGCGCAGGGTCTCGGCCGGGCGTGGCCGGCAAGCGGGTAGGCGGAGGGTCTAGCGCCGGTCCGCGCGGCGCCGCCGGCCCGGCAGCGCGGCGAGCACGAGTAGGCCGAGCAGGCCCGGCAGGGCGCCCGCGCCGCCGGCCTGGCAACTGCTGTCGCCGCCCTTTCCCGCCAGCACGTGGCCCACGTCGAAAATGATGCCGCCGCCCGTGTCGTGGCCGACGCTTTCGGGCTGAGGCGGCGGGGCCGACAGCGGATTCGTGCCGGCGCGAAATTCCTGGACGTTCGTCTGCCCGTCGCCGTCGGGGTCGGCGTGGGCATCGGCCGGGTCGAGCGGGTTCAGGCCATAGGCGGCCTCGAAGACGTCGGTCATCTCGTCATTGTCGTCATCGGGGTCGGTGTAGTTCGGCTGGCCGTCGTTGTCGGTGTCCTTGGGGTTGCCGTCGGAGTCGTCGGGGATGCTGTCGCCGTCGTCGTCGTCGTCGCGCGCATCGGGCAGGCCGTCGCCGTCGAGGTCGGCGTACTCGTCGATGCCGGCATCGAACCCGGCGCCGAGCGGTCGCGGGTCGCCGTCGACGTCGTCGGTGGGAGCGCGAATGCCGCCCTCGCCGGGCTCGCCGACGTCGATGGCCGGGCTCGACGCGTCGAACAGGTGGAAGTCGTCGTTGCCGAGCTCGCTGTCGTCGGACCAGGCCACAAACGCGGGGAAGCCCGTGGCATTGCGCTGGGCGTCGAGCGTGAAGCCGCGGACGTCGAGGTCGTTGCCGTCGAACAGGTTGCCGCCCGGCACACGCGTGAACTCGTTGTCGGGCGAGCCGGTCTGGTTCTGGATGCCCGTTTCGTTGTCGAAGAACACGTTGTTGCCGATGACGGGATCGGCAAACGCGTGCGGCACGCGCGGGTCGCCCGTGACGCGCAGCGAGAGCCGCAGCGCCGTCGCGCACTTCGCGAACACGTTGTTGAACACGCGCGGCGACTGGCCGACGATGTCGAAGCCGACCTGGCAGTAGCCGAACACGCTGTTCTCGACGCGCGCCGAATCGCTCGCGAGACAGGTTCGGCCAAGCCCGAACACGACCCGCGCCACGTCGGGGCCGGGTCCGAACCCGCCGACGAGCGTGTTGACCTCGGCGCCGATGAGCGAGAGGTCGCGCAGCCCACCGGGCGCCACGAGATCGGTGTAGCTCAGGAGCGGGTCGGCCTGCCCGCGCAGCACGGTCCGCCCCGGCCCGGCGCCGGCGACGGCGACGCCATCGGGCACGATGACCGTTGCGGCGATGTCGTACGTTCCCGCCGCAAGATACACCGTGTCGCCCGACTGGGCGGCGGCAAGCGCCAATTCGAGCGTGGCAAACGCCTGCGGCACGCGCAGGTCGGCGGCACGCGCGGCACCGAGCGAGAACCCCATGGCAACGATCGCGGCGAGCAAACGCCCCTTCATGCGCTTCCTCCGGGCCCGAGTGCGCCGCGGGTCCCGCGGCGGCGCAGGATTGTAGCGCGCCCGCCGGGCGCTGGCGAGCCGCGCAGAGCGCCCGTGCTTGACCCGCCACGGGCCGGCCCGCAGAATGCCCCTCCGGCGCGCGGCCCGCCGCTCCGAGCCGCGCCGAAGGGAGACTCCGCGTGCGTGCCTGCGTTGTCGTGGTCATGACCTGCGTGCTGGGATTCGTGACAGCCCCGGCGCCGCCCGCGGCCGCGGCCGCGCCCGCGAAAGCGGCCTACCGGCTCGTGCGCGACGAGGTCGAGACCCGCAACTTCGGCAAACGGCGCCATCCGTTGAACGTGCTGCTGCCGCCCTCCTACGACCGGGAGCCGGCCCGGCGCTACCCCACCCTCTACGTGCTGCACGGGCTGCGTGCGGGGGGCGACGTCGGCCCGGAATACTGGCTCGACCCGGTGCGCATCCCGACGACGCTCGCGGCGCTGCTGACGGGCAGCCTGCGCCCGGTCGACCTCGTCATCCCAGCCCCGCAGAGCCTGCTCGACCGCTTCAACCGCGAACTCGCCGCGGCCCCGTTCGAAGAGTGCATCGTCGTGCTGCCCTGGACGCTCAACGGCATCGCCGAGCGCTACGTCGATTTCCTCGCCGAGGACGTCGTGGCGCACGTCGACCGCCAGTACCGCACGATACCCGTGGCGACGCTGCGCGGCATCGACGGCGGCTGCCTCGGCGGCATCCAGGCGCTGTTCGTGGGCTGGCGGCGGCCCGACGTGTTCGGGCACGTCGGCGCGGTGCAGCCCGACGTCAAGGATTTCCCGCGCGCCGTCGAGGCGCTGCGGCAGACGCCCGCCGCCGCCGCCCCGGCCCGGGTCCAGATCGTGTCCACGGCGCAGGACCGCTTCCACGGGCTCATCCAGCAACTGTCGGCCGAGCTGCGCGAACGCGGGGTGCGTCACGAGCTCGTCGTCGTGCCGGGCGGGCACGGTTCGCGCGTCTACCGCGGGGTGGGCGGCATCCAGATGCTGCTCTTCCACAGCGCGGGCTTCCGCGCGGTGCTGGGGCCGCTGCGGCCGCCGGCCGCGGCCCAGGCCGTCCCATGAACGCCGCGGTCCGGCACCCCGGCCTGCTCGTCGCCGTCGCGCTGACCCTCTGCGCGCTCGGGCCCGCGGGCGCGCTGCCGGCCCGCGCCGCCCCTCGCGGGTTTGGCGACCGCGAGGCCCTGCAACGCATCCGCGAGTACGTGACCACGGCCGATGCCGCGCGCCGCGACGCACTCGCCGCCGAACTCGAGCGCGGCCTCTCGGTCGGCCGGGCGCTCAAACTGCTCCCGCGCGTCGAACAGCACGCGGGCCGGCCGGCCACGCGCGGCGAGCACACCGTCGAGGGCAACTACTACGTCGTCTACACGCCTCGCGAGTACCGGCCGACGCGGCCCACCCCGCTGTTGCTCTCCCTGCACGGCAACGGCCACGGCGCCGGGATGGCGCGCCGCGTGTGCGATCGCTACTGGGCGGGGGCCCCAGCCAAGAAGGGCTTCTTGCTCGTCTGCCCGAGCCTGCCGGGCGGCGACTGGAAGTCGACGGCCGGCGAACGCATGCTGCACGCCACACTGGCCGACGTGCAGGTGCGCTACAGCGTGCGTTCCGACCGCATCCTGCTCGAAGGCTACTCGGCGGGCGGCGTGGGCGCCTGGCGCTACGCGCTGCGCTATCCGGACCAGTTCGCCGGGCTGGTCGTGCGCGCCGGTTTCCCGCCCTGGGGGCCCGACCAGTACGTCAACTTGCGCCACCTGCCGGTCTACCACGTGCACGGCACCGCCGACGCCGCCGTCGACATCGTCGGCGCGCGCCGTGCCGCGCGCGTGCTGCGGGAGCTCGGCTTCGACCAGACCTACCGCGAACTGCCCGGGCGCGCGCACGAGTTCCACACGTCCGAGAACCCCGCCATCCTGCGCTGGATTGCCGGCCGTACCCGCAAGCCGCTCGGCTCCTTCCGCTACCACGGGCCGCTCGACCCGACGCCGCGCCTGCTCTACTGGATGCACATCGAGGGCGGCGGCACCCAGACCGTCGAGGCCACCATCGGCCGCAGCAACCGCGTCCGCGTGCGCTTCTCGAAGCCGACGCGCCTAAAGCAGCTCGACCTGTATTTTCGTTCGGGCCGCTTCGGGGTCGAACTGCGCCGCCCGCTGGGCCTCGACATCGACGGCAACCGCCGCGTCGTGCGGGCCAGCGAAAGCGTCACGGCCGTGCTGGAGTCGTACCGCCTCACCCGGGACCTGCGCCGCGTCTTCACTGCGCGCGTGCGCTGGCCGCTCAGCCGCTGACGACGGCCGCGGACGCCCCGCCGAGGGCGCGCAACGCCTCCACGAAGGCCGCCGGGAGCGGCGCCCGCACCTGGAGGGCCAACTCCGGCACTTCGAGCTCGGCCGCGTGCAGCAGCAGGGCCCGAAACGGCCAGTGGGGTTCGAGCTGCCCGTAGCGCGCATCCTGCAGCAGCGGGTGGCCGCGGTGCGCGAGATGGACGCGGATCTGGTGGGTGCGGCCCGTGCGGGGGCGCGCCTCGACGAGCGCCGCCCGGCCCGCGCACAGTTCGGCCAGCACCCGATACTCGGTGAGGGCGGGCTTGCCGCGCTGCGGGTCGACCACCATGCCGCCGCGGTGGCGCCGGCGCGGGTCGGGGGCGAGCGGCGCGGCAATGCTGGCCGCGGCCGGTTCGGGCAGCCCGGCGACGAGCGCCAGGTAGCGTTTGTGCACCCGGCCGGCCGCGAAGGCCAGGCTGGCCGCGCGGTGGGCGGCCGCGCCGAGGGCGAAGAGCACGACCCCCGTCGTTTCGCGGTCGAGCCGATGCACGATCCAGAGCCGCTCGAAGCCGCACTGGGCCGACAACTCGCGCGCGAGCGAGGGCTCGGCCGCGAGCGGGCCGCGCCCGGGCACGACGAGTGCGCCGGGTGGCTTGTCGACCGCCACGAAGCGCTCGTCGCGATAGAGCAGGTTCAGGCCCACGGACCCCTCCTCGGGGCGGCGCCGGCTCGCGAAGCGCGCCGCGGGGGCGGCTCAGCGCTGCCGACAGGCGTCGAACCGTTGTTGGATGGCCTCGCTGCAACGCGCGCGCCCCGCCGGAGCGCGCAGATTGCCGCACTCGCGCTGCTCGCGCGCAAAGACCCGGGCGCAGCTGGCCTCGCGCGTGCAGCCCGCCCCCGCGGTGGCGAGCAGCAGCAGCCCGGCGAGCCAGCCTGCACGGTGCAGCCTGACGAGTGATGGCACGCCCGTTCTCCCGGCGGCGGCGGCGCGCCGCGTTTGGCCCGCCGCGGGCCGGGTCGTTTGTCTGGCTCCGGCGGGTCGGGTAGCATTATTGGCCTTTCGTGCCGCCGGGGCCACCGCCCGCCGCGCGGACGTGCGCCAACGAACGCCTGAGGCCGCCCGATAGCCGCGACGAGCGTCCCGGAGGCCACCATGAGCGAGCAATCCGCAACGCCCGGCCGCATCGCCATCGTCGACGACGATGCCGCCAACCTCGAATCCCTGGAGCGGGTGTTCCGCCGCGAGGGTCTCGACGTCGTCACCGCCACCGACGGCCGCGAAGCGCTCGACCGCGTGCGCAAGGAGCGCGTCGACGTCGTGCTCACGGACCTCATGATGCCCGGCATGACGGGCGTCGATCTGCTCAAGTCCATCAAGGCCGTCGCTCCGCAAACCGACGTCATCCTCATGACGGCCTACGGCACGGTCGAAATTGCGGTCGAGGCCATGAAAGAAGGGGCCTACGACTTCGTCACGAAGCCCTTCAAGCGCGTGCAGATCGTGCGCGCCGTGCGCCGGGCGCTCGAACGCCAGAGTCTGCTCACCGAAAACCGCGCGCTGCGCGAACAACTCGCCCGCATGCGGCCGCAGCGGGCCATCATCGGCGGCTCGCCGGCCATCCGCCGAACCCTCGAAATGGTGCAGCAGGTGGCCCCTTCGAGTGCCACGGTGCTCCTGCTCGGTGAGAGCGGCACAGGCAAGGAACTCTTCGCGCGCGCGCTCCACGACTGGAGTGCCCGCCGGGAGGGGCGCTTCGTCGCCGTCAACTGTGCGGCGCTGCCCGAATCCATCCTCGAATCCGAGTTGTTCGGCTACGAACGCGGGGCGTTCACGGGCGCCATGGCCCGCAAGGAGGGGCGCTTCAGTCTGGCCGACGAGGGCACGCTGTTTCTCGACGAAATCGGCGAGATGAGCCCGGCCGTGCAGGTCAAGTTGCTGCGCGTGCTGCAGGAAGGCGAGTTCGAGCGGCTTGGCGGCACGCAGCCGCTGCGCGTCAATGTGCGCATCATCGCGGCCACCAACAAGAACCTCACTCAGGAAGTCCAGGAACGGCGCTTTCGCGAGGACCTCTTCTACCGGCTCAACGTCATCACCGTGCAGCTGCCGCCGTTGCGCGACCGCCGCGAAGACATCCCGCTGCTGGCCCACCACTTCCTGCGCGCCTACTGCGAAAAAAACCAGAAGGCCCTCCAGGGTTTCACGAACGAGTGCATGCGGCTCATGACCGCCCACGACTGGCCGGGCAACGTGCGCGAACTCGAAAACGCGGTCGAGCGCGGGGTGGTGTTGGCGCGCGGCGCGCTCGTGGGGGTCGACGACATCCCGGAGGCCATCGCAGCCGCGCATCCGGCCCATTCGAAGACCTTCACGATCGAGCTCGGCACGCCGCTCGCCGAGATCGAGATGCGCCTCATCCGCGAGACGTTGCAGGTGACCCGCGGCGACAAGCGGCTCGCCGCACAACTGCTCGGCACCTCGACGCGCACGATCTACCGCAAGCTCGAGCAGGAGAACGCCGAAGACGACGACGACGAGCCCGAGCCCGACGAGGGGCAGCCCTGACGCCGGCGACCGCGGCCGCGGCCGAGCCCCGGACCGGCGCGGCGGCGCTGCCAATTTGGCAGCGAACGGCCGACGTCTCGCGCACTTTTGTCACATTGGCGGTCGACAGGCCGCCGCCGGCGGCGTCTCGGGGCCCCGGCGCGGCCGCGCGGAAGCTCGCCACGCAGGAAACCCTGCGTGCAAACTTTCCTTCTTTGCGCAATTCGGCGATACATAGGGCGCCCGTCGGCCCGGCGGGTGTGGCCTCGTTTGTTTGACGGCCCCGGTGGACGTCGGCACGCGGCTTGCAGTAGACCCTGCGCGTACCCGCCGGTGAAGGCGGTGGCGGCGATATGGAAGCACTGTTTCGCAAGTATTTCTGGCTGGTGAACGTGGGGGTCGTCGTCCTGATGGCCTACCTCGTGGCGGGGGTGGCGAGCACCTTCCTCGCCGACCAGATCTTCTCCGTCCCGCAGGAGGCCGTCGCCCTGGCCGCGCGCTCGAACGGCGGCGAGAAGCCCACCATTCCCGGTTTGCGGGCGCCGGAGGGCGGCTCGCCGACCTGGGCGACCGATCTTGCGAGCCGCAACGTGTTCAACGCCGACCGCGCGCTCGACTCGGGCGAGAAAGCCGCAGAAGAGGCGCCGCCCGAAGAAGAAAAAGCCGAGGCCGGTACCGACCAGAAAGAAGTCGAGGAATGCACGCTGCAAATGCAGCTCATGGGCACCCTCGTCGCGGCCGACCCGGCCGATTCGTTGGCCACCGTCCAGTTCGAAGGCAAGTCGAAAATCATCTGGACGGGCGCCGACATCAAGAAGACGCCCGAAGACGAGACCGCGGTGGCCTCCGTGTCGCTCATCGCGCCGCGCCACATCCTGCTGCGCGAGGGCAGCAAAGTTTGCGCGGTCAAGCTCTGGGCCGCGCGCGAACCGCAGCCCCGGCCGGGCATGCCGGGAGCCCCCGGGCCCGGCGGCCGACCGGGCATGCCCATGCCGCCGCAGCCCCCGACCGGGGCGCAAGGGCCCGGCGACAAGACCGACTTCTCCCAGGGCGTCAAGAAAGTGTCCGAATACAAATACGAACTCGACCGCAAGATGCTGGACGAGCAGTTGAACGACCTGTCGGCCCTCGGCACGCAGGCGCGCGTCGTGCCGAACTACCGCAACGGCAAGTACCAGGGTTTCAAACTCATCGGCGTGCGCCCGAACAGCCTGTACCGCGCCATCGGCATCCACAGCGGCGACATCGTCAAGAGCATCAACGGCGAAGAGATCAACACGCCCAACAAGGCCATTCAGTTGTTCGAGAAGCTGCGCAATTCCGGCAACATCAAGCTCGATATCGAGCGGCGCGGCCAGACCCAGACTCTGGACTACTCGATCCGCTAGGCACGCGGGCGGCCACGGGCCGCGCGGGCCGCGGGGAGCGACGACGAACCGATGCAACGAAGCGTTCCATTTCGTGACGGAGGGTGGCGGTGACGAGCGGCGTGCGTGCGTTCATGCTCATCGTGGGGCTGATCGCCGGCACCGCGCCGGTGGCCGCCCAGCCTCGTCCTGTCGGCCCGAGGGCCCCGGCACCGGCCGCCGGCGCGACACCGCGGGTTGCGAGCCCCGCCGTTCCGCGGGCGCCGAGCCCTGCCCTGCCCGCCGGTGCTGGCGCGACCGCGCAACCCCCGCGGCTGAACCCCGGCGGGGAGCCGGCGGCCCCCCTGCCCGGCGACGCGCTGCCCATGGCGGCCCCTCTGCCCGGCGGTGCGCTGCCGACGGCGGCCCCGGGCCTGCCGGCCCCGGGCGATGAGATCTTCCGCGGCGCCACGGCCGGCGTCATCAACAAGGCGGGCTCGCGCCCCCTCGATCCGGGCATCGACCCGACCAAACTCGGTGGGGCCGCCGGGGCCGCCGGCGCGGGCGGACCCGCCGCCGCCGCGGGGTCCGACGAGCGCACCATCGAAGACATGATCGAGTTCAAGTCGAACTACGAGAAGGGCATCCGCTGCCGCAAGTTGCCGCTCAATGCCCAGATCAGCATCGACTTCGAAGCGGCGCCGCTCGAAGATGTCGTCAAGTTCATCAGCTGCATCACCGAGAAGAACTTCATCCTGGCAAGCGGCATGAAGAAGGGGGCCACCATCACCATCCTGAGCCCCAAGCCGGTGACGGCCTTCGAAGCCTACAAGGCGTTTCTCTCGGCGCTCGCCACGAACGGCATGACGGTCGTGCCGTCGGGCAGCTTTCTCAAGATCGAAGAAATCGCCGCGGCCCGTTCCGATACCATTCCGCTCCTCTTCGAGGGCCGCAGCGTGCCCGACACCGAAGAAGTCGTCACCCGCCTCATTGCGCTCGAACACGTCGACGCCCAAGAAATGGCGAACGTGCTCGCCAAGTTCAAGAGCCAGGCGGGCGACGTGTCGGTCTACGCGGCCACGAACACGCTCATCGTCACCGACACGGGCACCAACATCCGGCGCATGATGCGGCTGCTCAAGGAACTCGACGTTCCCGTGGGCCTCGAACACATCTTCGTGCGCCCGGTCGAGTTCTCCGATGCTGCCGAACTGGTCGAGAAACTGAACCAGGTCTTCGCGCAGCCCAAGGCCGGGGCCCGCGCCACCACCGTGCGGCCGCAGCAGCCGGCGACCCGGCCCGGCCAGAAACCCGGCGGGCCGCAGCCGCCCGTGCCCGTCTCCAGCGCCGCCGTCGAGAGCGGCGGCACGGTCACGGTCTCCAAGATCCTGGCCGACGACCGCACGAACCAACTGCTCATCGTGGCCACGCAGTCGGCCTACTTGAAGGTCGACCGGCTCATCCGCAAACTCGACGTGCCCATCCCGGGCGAAGGTGCCATCCACGTGCACCGGCTGCAGAACGCCGATGCCGACGAAGTCCAGCAGGCCCTGCAGAACCTCGTGAGCGGCCGCAGCGGCACCACGAGCCGCGCCGGCGGCTCCGCGGCCCGGCGGGGCGGCAAGACCGGGGCCCCGGGCGCGGCCGGCGCCGCCGGGGCGGCCGGCGCTGCCGGGGCGGCCGCAGGAGGCGCGGCGGCTCTCTTCGAGGGCGACGTCAAGATCACCTCCTACAAGCCGACCAACTCCCTGATCATTCAGGCCAATCGCCGCGACTTCCTGTCGCTGAAGCAGATCATGGACACCCTCGACGTGCGCCGCAAACAGGTCTACGTCGAGGCGGTCATCATGGAGATCTCCTCCAACAAGGAACGCAAGTTCGGCATCAGCGGCAGCGGCGGCACCACGTTCAACGCCCAGGGCGAGACGGTACCGCTCATGTTTGGCCTCGGCGGCCTCGGCATCAGCGGCCTCGACTTCTCGCAGCTCACGTCGGGCGGCCTGGCCGTGGGCATGCAGGGCCCGCTCGTCGACGTGTCCACCGGCTCGACGGGGGTCGAAGGGGTGTCGAGCGGCAGCAGCGGCATGCTGTCCATCCCGTCGTTCGGCTTCGTCATGCAGGCCATTCAGACCAATTCCGACGTCAACATCCTGTCGACGCCGCACATCCTCACGGCCGACAACGAAGAAGCCGAAATCCAGGTGGGCAAACAGATTCCGTACCGCGCCACGTCGCTCGGCGGGCTCGGCGGGCTTGGCAGTCTGGCGGGGCTCGCCGGCATGGCCTCGGGCCGCAACAACAACAACATCAACAGCACCCTCGGCGGCCTCAGCCCGTATCTGATGGGCGGCCTCGGCGGCATCGGCGCCGTGCAGCGCATCGACGTCGACCTCACCCTGAAGATCACGCCGCAGATCAGCGAATCGGACCACGTGCGGCTTGAAATCGACCAACAAATCGACGACGTCGAGGCCCTCGACCCCGAACTCGGGCCCACCACGTCCAAACGCCGCGTGCAGAACGTGGTCGTGGTCAAAGACCAGCAGCCGGTCGTCATCGGCGGCCTCATCCGCGACACCGAATCCGAGGGCGTCTCCAAGATCCCGTTCCTCGGCGACATTCCGCTTCTGGGGGTGCTGTTCCGCAAGACCGTGACGCGTACCGAGAAGAAGAACCTGCTCATGGTCATCGTGCCGTACATCATCAACGACCCGGCCTCCGACCTGAAGCGCATCCACGAACAGAAAATGCGCGAAATCGACCGCTTCGCCGAGTACATGGCCACGCGCCGGCGCGAGCGCGAGGGCTACATCGACTTCCAGAAGAAGCACGGGGTCGTCGAGTCCATTCGCCAGACGGTCGACCGCGCGCGCGGCGATCGCGAGTTGATGGAACGGGCGGTCTTCGAGGAATCGCAGGTCGACAGCGTCGGGCCGCCGGAAACCCACGACATCGAATACGATCCCTACGGCGCGCGGCCCGGCGCGGCCCCGAGCAAGACGCCGGCGGCTGCGGCCGAGACCCCCGCGGCCCTGCCCGTCCCGACGCCGCTCGCTCCGGCTCTGCCCGCGCCGCCGGCGGCCAGAACCCGGGGGATGAGTACGCTCAGGTCGGCGTGCAGGTAGAGGATCAGGTCCGGGATCACCGCGAACC
>CAYRCM010000186.1:0-11958 GCA_964422715.1 uncultured Myxococcales bacterium
TTTGCGACAGTTAGCTATGATATGGGCTACACCAAGAAAAAGCTAGCTGAGGATGGCCGCCGCCGCCGCCGCCGCCGGCCCCGTCGTCATCGTTCTCGGTGCTGTCGCCGCCGCCGCCGCCGGCCCCGATACCGCCCGCGCTGACCGTCGGGATGCCGTCGCCCGCGCCGCCGCCGAATGTGCCGCCACCCGTGCAGGCGAAGCCGCCGCTGCCTTGGACGCCGGTGTACGTCTCGCCGCTTCCGCCGCCGCTGCCGGAGGCGGAGCCGCCCGGGCCGCCGCGGTAGCCGAGGCCGTCGGCGTGGATGGCGGCATCCTGCTCGACGAAGATGCCCATGTCGGCCCGGATGACGACGAGCCCCCCCGTTTCTCCATCCCACGGATGCGCCGTGGCGACGCCGTTCCCGAGGACCAAGAGTTCCGAGACATGGAGCACGCGCTGCACGAAGGACGCGCCGTTCGGCGCCGCCGGGTAGGCGTTCGCGAGCGGTGCGGCAAATTCGAGCGTGTTGCCGTCGACGTCGGCCAGCACGGCGAGTTCGTAGTTTCCGGCCCCCGGGCCGAGCACGGCGAGGATCATGACCTCGTCGCCCGCCTTGAAGCCCGCGCCATCCGCCACCGCGAGGGTCGAGGCGCCGGCAGCCACCGCCGCCGTGACCGCGGAGCGTACGTCGTCGACATAGGCCGTCTCGGTGAGCACGAGTTGGCCCGGCCAACTGCATTCGCCATCGGTGCACGACGAGCCGGGGTCGCAATCTTCGGGACCGTCGCAGGACCAGGCGCACTCGGGCGCCGACTGTTCGGGCGCTCCGTCGCAGAAGAGGTCCGCGAAGTACCCGCAGTCGCTCGCCAGGACGTCCGCGGTGCAACCGCTGTCGTCTTCGACCGACCAGGAGTCGCACACCGCCGACACGCACACCGCGTCGGTGCGGTAGCCCTGGCAGGTGGCGGGGTCGTTGCATAAGGCGGGCGCGCCGTACGCCGCCGGGCAGTCGCCTGCCGCGGCGCAGCAGTCGCCGGTCGTGCAGCAGAAACCATTGCTGCAGTAGCCCGAGAGGCAGTCGTCCGCGGTGTCGCAGGGGCCACCGTCCGCGAGATCGGCGACGCACGTGCCCTCACAGTGCGCCTCGGCGTCGCATTCGGCGTCGTCCGTGCAGGCGCTCGGGCACAGCACGGCCTGCTCCACCGCCCCGCTGCAGTAGACGTCGACGTAGAAGCCGCAGGCGTCCGCCCACAGGTCGGTGCCGCAGGCCGAATCGTCGGGCACGGCCTGCGTGGTGCAGGCGAAGTCGATGCAGGCCGCGTCGGCGCGTTGTCCCTGGCAGGTAGCCGCGTCGTCGCAGTTCGGCGCCATGCTGTAGCCGGCCGGACAGTCGGCGGCTTCGGCGCAGCAGTCGCCGCTCGGACAACAGAAGCCATTGCCGCAGTAGCCGCTCGCGCAATGGGTGGCCTCGGTGCAGCATTGGCCGTCGGGCTGCAGCGCGGGCACCGGTCCGGCGCCGAGCGCCCCGAGGAAGATGAGCTGCGCGTCGCCCGAGGAAACGGTGCCGTCGCCGTTGGCATCGGCGGCGCAGTTCTGCTCGGGGGTAGGCTGGACGCTGCCGAGCGCGATGAAGAAGGCGACCTGGGCGTCGCCGGCCGACACGACGCCGTCGGCGTTGACGTCGCCGCTGTGGAAGCATTCGCAGGGGTCGACGTCCTTCGGTGGCGGGCCGCCGGGAGCGGCCATGGCCGGGCTGGCCCCGAACGCTCCGACGACGACCAAGAGCACAAGACCGGTCTTGCTCAGGCGTTGCATCCGCGTCTTCTCCTCAGTGGGGGTGCGATGCTCGGCGCGCGGGCTCCCGCCGGCGGGCCGTCTGCCCGCATGGTCGGTGGGCGGCGCCGCGGCGTCAAGCCGTCTGTGGTGGCGTCGGACGTGGGGCAACGCCGCCCCGCAGCCGCTAGCCCCCTCGCCCACGGCCCCCGGGATGCGCTATCCTGCGCCGTGGCCGCGCGCCCCCGGGGCCCCGCACAACGCGGGCCCTCCGAGCGCCGCCACCGCCGCGGGCCGCGCCCGGCCCGTTGCCCGCGAGGCCCGCCATGCACGACCCAACGGCTTCTGAGAATGCGTCGCCCGCCGCCGCGCCGGCCGAACGCCCCGCCATCGCGTGCCGCAACCCCTGGACCGGCGAACTCATGGAAAGCGTGCCGGCGAACGTCCGCGCCGACGCCGCGGCCGTCGTCGCGCGCGCGCGCCACGCCCAGGCGCACTGGGCGACGCTGCCCGTTGCCGCGCGCGCCGAGGCGCTGCTCGCCTTCCGCGACCGGCTCGCCGCGGCGGCCGACGAAATCGTGGCGCTGCTCGTCCGCGAAAACGGCAAACCGCCGGTCGAGGCTTGGTTTGCCGAAATCGTGCCCGATCTCGAACTCGTGACCTACTGGGCGAAGAGCGCCAAACGCCTGCTGCGGCCCGAGCGCGTGCGCCTCGACCCCACGAAATACCCCGGCAAGAAGGCCATCGTGCACGCCGTGCCGAAGGGCGTCGTGGCCGTCATCAGCGCCTGGAACTACCCGGTGGCGCTGTCGTTGCGCGCCATCGTGCCGGCGCTCATGGCGGGCAACGCGGTCGTGTACAAGCCGGCCTCCGAGGCGGTGCTCGTCGGCCGGCGGCTCGTCGAACTGTTCGCCGAGGTGCTGCCCAAAGACGTGCTCGTGCCGTTCTACGGCCCGGGGGCGCTCGGATCGGCCATCCTCGAAGCGCGGGTCGATCATCTGGCGTTCATCGGGTCGGTCGACGTGGGCCGCCAGGTGGCCGCCCTCTGCGGGCAGCACTTCACGTCGTGCTCGCTCGAACTCGGCGGCAAGGACGCGGCCATCGTCTGCGCCGACGCGGACTTGCACCGGGCCGTCGAAGGCGTGGTCTGGGGCGCGTTCACGAACGGCGGCCAGAACTGCGCATCCATCGAGCGGCTGCTCGTCGAGGAGGCCATCGCCGACCGCTTCCTTCCGGCGCTCGTCGCGCGCACGCAGGCGCTGCGCCCTTGCACCGCCGGGCCCGCCGCGGCCGACGTCGGGCCGCTCAGGAACGCCGCCCAGGTGGCCGCCGTGCAGGCGCAGGTCGACGACGCCGTGCGCCACGGCGCGCAAGTGCTCTGCGGCGGCGCCCCCATCGGCCCGGGCTTCGGGTTTGCCCCGACCATCCTCGACCACGTGCAGCCGTCCATGGCGGTGTGGCAGGACGAGACCTTCGGCCCGCTGCTGCCTGTCATCCGGGTGCGCGATGTCGGGGAGGCCGTTGCCCTCGCGAACCAGAACCGCTACGGCCTCACGAACAGCCTCTGGACCTCCGACTACACGCGGGCGCGGTATCTCGCGCTCACGCTCAAGTCCGGGGTCGTCACGGTCAACAACCACGCGTTTTCGGCGGCCATCCCGAGCTTGCCCTGGGGCGGCATCGGCTGGACCGGGACGGGCAGCACGAACGGTCCGCACGGCTTTCGCGAGTTCGTGCGACCGCAGCTCGTGCTGACCGACCGCACGGCCGGCCACGAAGCCTGGTGGTACCCCTACGACGCGCTCAATCTGGGCCTCGGCAAGGCGCTCGCCGGCTTTCTCAGCGGCAAGGGCGGCCTGCTGAAGGTGCTCGGCGGCATGCGCAAGGCCGCCCGCCGGCGCCCGAACCCGCAGCCCTGAACCCCACCGCCCCGGGCCCCGTGCCCGGCCTGGAGTCCGACCCTTGGATTTCGTCAACAGTCTGCCCATTTGGGCACTCGCGCTGCTCATCTTCGCGCTGCGGGTCTTCGACGTGTCGCTCGGCACGGTGCGCACGATTTCGGTCGTGCAGGGCCGCACGGCGCTGTCGGTGGGGCTCGGTTTCGTCGAGGTGCTCGTCTGGATCGTGGCCGTGTCGCAGGTCATCACGCGCATCGGCGAGAGTCCGATTCTCGCCGTGGCCTACGCGGGCGGGTTCGCGACGGGCAACGCCGTCGGCATCCTCATCGACCGCCGCCTGGCGCTCGGCACCGTCGAGATCCGCATCATCTCGCGGCGCGAGGGGGTGGCCATCGCCGAGGCACTGCGCGCGCAGGGCCAGGTCGTCACCACGTTCACGGGCGAGGGCCGCGACGGCCCGCGCACGCTCGTCTTCGTCATCGCGCCGCGCCGCCACGTCGAAACCATCCTCGCCATCGCGCGCAACATCGACGCGGCTGCCGTGCACGTCGTCGAACGCGCGTCCGATTCGCACTTCCACGTGTTCCCCGACTTCACCGGCTGGCGCGCGCGCTCGAAGAAGAAGTGAGCCCAGGCGGCAGGGCTTGCCGGGCTGCGGACGGACTGCTACAAAGCAGCCTCGCGCGCGGTCCCGGCGACCGCGCCCCGGGGCTTTGCGCCGGCGCCATTTCGGTCCGGCCACAGGAACGAAGCCATGACGTACCGCCGACACGGCAACTGACGCGCTGCGCGGGAGGCAGGTTGGCCTCTCACGGGCGCATTTGCGGCTGACGCTCCGCCATCCTCCCGCTGAATCCCTCTTCGGTGGGAGGGCGGCCCGAGCCGTCCGCCACCGAGGAGTCCCCCAATGACCACCGACTACCGTCCGCTATGGACCGAACTGGGCCTCGACCTCGCGGCCCACGATGCGCTGCTCGGCGTGTTGGGCCCGCTCTATGCCGACACGTTCCTCACGCAGGAAAACCGCCCCGCGGCCATGCAGTACTTCGACTTCGTCATGAGCGAGGTCCATGGGCTGCGCATCCAGGAGTTGCAGAACGCCCGCAAGTCCGGGCGCAAGGTCGTCGGCACGTTCTGCACCTATGTGCCGGAGGAACTCGTGCTGGCGCAGGGCGGCATCATGGTCGGCCTCTGCGCCGGGGCCGAGTTTGCGCCCGAGTTGGCCGAGCAGTACCTGCCGCGCACCACGTGCGCGCTCATCAAGGGGTTCTTCGGTTTTGCGCTGGCCAAGGTGTGCCCCTATCTCGCGGCGAGCGACCTCGTCGTCGGGGAGAACACCTGCGACGGCAAGAAGAAGGGCTACGAGATCTTCAAGAATATCGTGCCCAACCTCTACGTCCTGGACCTGCCGCAGATGAAGAGCCCGCAGGGGCGCGCGCTGCTGAAAGCCGAGTTCGTGCGTTTTGCGCAGGCGCTCGAACGGCTCACGGCACGACCGCTGACCGTCGAAAACCTGAAGGCCGGCATCGCCCGCGCCAATGCCAAGCGGGCCGCCCTGCACCGGCTCGAACGGTTGCGCGCGGCCGACCCGGCGCCCATTTCGGGCCTGGATGCGCTGCTCATGAACCAGATCTTCTTCTACGACGACCCCGAACGGTTCACGGCCTCGGTCCACCAGGTTTGCGACGAGCTCGAAGCCCGGATCGCGGCCGGCACTGGCGTGGCCCCGCAGGGGGCCCCGCGCATTCTGCTCTCGGGCTGCCCGATGTCGGTGCCGAACTGGAAGTTGCCGGCCCTCATCGAGCGCGCCGGGGCGGTCATCGTCGGCGAAGAATCGTGCGTCGGCTCGCGCGGTACACAGAACCTCGTGGCCGAGCAGGGCGAATCGCTGGGCGATCTCATGGACGCGCTCGTCGACCGCTACCTGAAGATCGACTGCGCGGTCTTCACCCCGAATGCGTCGCGGCTGGAACACGTTCGGCAACTCGCCGCCGAACTCGGCGCCGACGGCGTCATCCAGTACAACCTGCAGTTCTGCACGCCCTACCAGTACGAGTCCGGGCTGCACGAGAAGGCGCTCAAGGCGAGCCACATCCCTACCTTGCGCATCGATACCGACTACGGACAGGAAGACGTGGGCCAGTTGCGGCTGCGCGTCGAAGCCTTCATCGAGCAACTGCGCGGCTAGCCTCCGGCACCCGCGTGGCGGCCGGCGCACGTGGGCCACCACCGGCAACCGTCGGGGAAACCGTCAGGGATCGGGTGGCGAATCGATCCAGCCCCTGCCGAGCACCCGGGCCCCGTCATAGAACACGGCGGCCTGGCCGGGGGTGACGGCCGCGACGGGCACTTCGAGTGTCACGCGGGCGCCCGTGGCGTCGATGCGCTCGATGAGCGCCGGCACCGCGCGGTGACGGTAGCGCACCTGCGTCGCACAGCGCAGCGGCCGATCGGACAGGGGGCCCGCAAGCCAGTTGAGGTCGTGCACCGTAAAGCGGGATTGCAGCAGCGCCGCCTCGTCGGCCGTGACCACCACAGTGGCGCTCGCGGCGTGGATGGCCTTGACCCAGTGGCGCTGTGTCGAGCGGATGGGCAGGCCCTTCCGTTGGCCCACCGTGAAGTGGTGGATGCCCGGGTGCTCGCCGAGCACGTTGCCGGCCTCGTCGACGACCGGCCCGTGCCGCGGCTCGCCGCCAAAACGCGCGCAGAGCATGGCGGAAAACGACTGGCCGCGGGCGACGAGGCAGGCGTCCTGGCTCTCGGCGGCGTCGGCGTTGCCAAGCCCGGCCTGCCGCGCGCGCTGCCGCACTTCGGGCTTGCGCAGGTCGCCGAGCGGAAAGCGCAGGTGGGCCAGCTGGGCGAGGCTCAGCCCGGCCAGGAAGTACGACTGGTCCTTGTCCGAATCGACGCCGCGCAGCAGCGTGGGCCGGCCCTGCGGGTCGAGGCCGAGGCGCGCGTAGTGGCCCGTGGCAAGCAGCGGAATGCCGATCTTGGCGCCGAAATCGGCGAGCAGGCCGAACTTGATGCGTTCGTTGCACGGCAGGCACGGCGACGGGGTGCGGCCCAGCGCGTACTCGTCCCAGGCGGGGCGCAGCACCTCGGCCGCGAAATCGCGCACGGCGTCGACGACGTAGTGCGGGATGCCGAGCGTGGCGGCCGCGGCCCGTGCCCGTGCCACCCCGTCGCTGCCGCAGCACGAGCGCGTGGCCTCGGCCTCGGCGCAATCGCGCAGCTGCAAGGTGACGCCCACGACCGGATGCCCCGCGTCGCGCAGCAGCAGGGCGGCCACCGAACTGTCGACGCCGCCGCTCATGGCGACGACGATGGGGGCGGGCGGCGGGGGCAGCGGGGGCTCGGGAAACGCGCTCATCGCGGGAGCCCTCCGGCGAGGGCGGCCACGGCCTCGGTGAGGTGCCTGAGGGCCGCCGTGACGTCGGCCTGCGTGTTGCCGCGGCCAAACGAGAAGCGCACCGCCGAGCGCGCATCTTCGGGCGCGTAGCCCATGGCGACCAGCACCCGCGACGGTTCGTTGTCGAGGCTGCTGCACGCGGCGCCCGTCGAGGCCGCCACCCCGCGCAGGTCGAGTTGGATGACGAGCGCCGTGGCGTCGCGGCCCGGAAAGTGGACGTAGCTCGTGTTCGGCAGCCGCGGCGCGGCCGCGCCCGTGACCACGGCGCCGGGCAAGGCCGTGAGCAGCCCCGCCTCGAACGCGTCGCGCAGCGCCGCGACCTGCGCCGCATCGGTAGCAAGCCTGGCGGCGGCGAGCTCGCAGGCCTTGCCGAAGCCGGCAATGGCGGCGACGTTTTCGGTGCCCGGACGCAGCCCGCGTTCCTGCCGGCCGCCGAAGAGCAGGGCCTGGAGCCGCGTGCCGCGCCGCACGTAGAGCGCGCCGGCCCCCCGCGGGCCGTGCAGTTTGTGGCTCGTGAGCGACAGCAGATCGACGCCCAGCGCGTCGACGGCGACCCCGGTCTTGCCGACCGCCTGGACGGCATCGCTGTGCACGAGCGCCCCGGCGGCATGCGCCAGTGCCGCGACCTCGGCCACCGGCTGGATGACGCCCGTGTCGTTGTTGGCGAGCATCACGGACACGAGCGCCGGGTCGTCTTGCAGGATGTCGGCGAGGGCGTCGAGGCGCACGACGCCGTTCGGGTCGACCGGGGCGAGCGTGAGGCAGTGGCCCGTCGCCTGCAGCTCGTCGGCCGGGTGCAACACCGCGTGGTGTTCGATGGCACTCACGACGACGTGCCTGCGGCCCCTACCGGCCGCGGCGCGGACCCCGCCGAACAGCGCCAGGTTGTCGGCCTCGGTGCCGCCGCTCGTGAACACGATCTCGTCGGGCGCGGCGCCGATGAGGCCCGCCACCCGCTCGCGCGCCTGGTCGAGCACGAGCTGCGCCCGGCGTCCCGCGGCGTGAAGGCTCGACGGGTTGCCGAACACGTCGCGCGCGGCTTCGAGTTCGGCGTGGACCTCGGGGTCGAGCGGCGTCGTGGCGTTGTGGTCGAGGTAGATGAGGCTCATCGCGGGTCTCCGACGGGGGCCGGCGGGCGGGGCGGGGCAGGCGGCCGCGGCGTGGCCGGGGGGCAACTACGGCCAGAGGATGCGGCAGCAGACGGCGTAGGCGGTGACCGCCGCATCGCTTTCCTGGCAGTACCAGCCGTTGCCGGACGGCTGCGAGGCGTAGGGCACCCCGTTCGTGCTGGGCGTGGTGTTGCAGCCGCCCCCGGTGACGGTGTAGCCCGTGGCGCAGGTGGCCGTGGCCGTGGTGCCGGTGCTGGCAACGCTGACCGTCGTGCAGTCGAGGCTCGGTGGCGTGCCGCGGTAGTGGCCGTTGACCGTGAGATCGCCCGTGATCTGGGCGCTGCCGGTGACGGTCAGCCCGCCGGTGATGCCCGCGCCCCCGTTGACCGTGAGGCCGCTGTTGAGGGTGGTGGCCCCGCCGACCGTGAGCGTGCCGGCGACGCGGCCCGGGCCGCCCACCGTGAGCCCGGCTGGGCCGCGGATTTCGCCGTCGACGATGAGGTCGCCCATGACCTCGACTTGCTGGTTCGAGAGGGTGCGGGTGCGCACGCTCCAGGCCAGGATCTGGCCGTCGGTCGTGCCGGGCTGGTCGCCGAGATCGATGACCCGCAGCGCCCACTGGCCGGCCGGGTTGCGGCCGTGCCAGGTGCTGAGGTTGCCGAGCGCGGGCGCCGTGGGCGGGTAGGTCGTGTGGATTTCGGTGGCGGCCGACGTCTGCGTGCATTCGGCGAAGCCGAGCACCCCGTTGCCGCACCAGAGCACGAACGAGACGCCGGCCGGGTCGGTGAGCACGACGCGCAGGTGCGGCAGGTCGGAGTTGGTGAGATGCAGCGCCACGGTGAGTTGCTGCGCGATGCCGAGATCGGGGAACGTGAGCGTGTCGACGACGCCGCCGACGAGGCCGTCGGGAATGGCGACGGGCGTGGTCGGCGAGGCCGTTTCGTCGTCGAATTGGTTCGTCAGCAGGTTGTTGGAGATTTCGTCGAGGCCGTCGGGCGGCAGTTCGGTGAGCGCCGTGCCACATTGCCACGCCCCACCCTCGAACACGGGCACTTCGCCTTCGCCGCAGCCGAGTTCGCCGAGCGACGGGCCGAGTTCGGCAAGCGCCGCGTTGAACTCGGACTGGGTGACGTAGCTGCCAAGCGCGGAGGTAAGCGCGCCGTTCGTAACGTAGTTGGCGAGCACGCCGGAGAGATCGAGCTGCGTGACGTACAGGCTGAGCTGGGAGAGCAGCGCGTTGTGGGTCACGTAGTTGTTGAGCACGTCGGCGAGGTCGACCGTCGTCACGTAGAGCGACAGCATCGAGGTGACCTGCAGGGTCGTGGCGTACGCTTCGAGCACGCCCGCGAGGTCGCTGGCCGTGACGTAGGACCCGAGCGTCGACGCGAGGACGCCCAGCGTCGGGTAGTTTTCGAGCACGGCGGCCAGATCGAGGGAGGAGACGTAGTTCGCGAGCGTGCCCGTGAGTTCGATCTCGGTGACGTAGTTCGTGAGCGCCGCCCAGGTCACGTAGTCGCCCGTGCAGGCCCAGCCGGTCGCCGTGTAGACGAGCAGGTAGCCGACGTTGCAGCTCAAGCCGGCCAGCGGGTTCGCGCGCAGCGCGTCGAGCTCGGCCTGGGTGGCCGGATCGAAGCCGAGCGCCGTCACCGGGACGCAGCCCGCGCAGTCGAGTCCGAGCGCGGAGGTCGCCGTGAGCGCCTGTCGTGCCGCAAGCGCGTAGGGCACGCTCACGAGGCGTTGGCGCGGCAGTTCGGGCTGGGCTTCGACGCGTACGCCGAGCCAGACGTCGTCGGTGTCGGCAAAGAGTTCGGCGGGCAGCGGATGGTCGGGGGAATGGCCGAGCTGCGCGGCGAAGACACCGCCCTCGACGGCGAGCTCGGGCACGATCTCGCTCCAGAGTTCGGTACCGCCGAGTTCCTCGGCGTAGAGCCCGAAGCGGACGCTGAACGTGCCGGTTGCCGGGTCGCCGGCCGTGTCGCGCACGACCCCCTGGACGTTGAGAACCGACGGGGCGCCGAGCGCTGGGACGGTGAGCGCCGCCAACACAGCGGCCACGACGAAGGCCCTGAGGGTGAGCTCTGTTCTCGGGTGCACGGCCATCGGATCCCTCCGTGAAGCTGGCTCGGTTGCGTAGCACCTGCCGGTTGCGGGTGGGGCTGCCGTCGGACAACCCCGCCCGCCATGATGGGTCAAGCGCCCCGGCGGGTCAACGGGCGAGGTGCGCGCAGCTTGACGGCCGGGCGTCGCCCCGTAGTTTGCCTGCACGGGCCGCGCGGTACGCTGCCGGGCGGCTCCCCAACAGGAAAGGACAGGGCCATGAATCGCGCCATCTCCCCGGTCCTCTGGGGCCTCGGGTTCGTGCTCCTCGCAGGCGGCAGCGGGCGCGCCGCAGAAACGCCCGTCGCCGGCCAGTTGCCCGCCGGAACGTGGCGCTGCGGCGTCGGTTCCTACGCGTTGCGCGACTGCCGGGTCGTGCAGGAAGGCGAGCAGACGTTTCTCGAGATCCCCGATGGGCTCGGCCATTGGATGCCCATGCGGGGCGAGTTGCTCCCGACCGACACCCCCGGCGAAGTGCTTTTCGACGGCCAGATGATGGGTCGCTTCGCCGACTGCGACGACGACTGCGACGACGCCTCGCGCCACGCCGACGCCGACGCGTGCAGGAAATGGACGACGACCTGTCGTGCGCAGCCCCTGCGCGTGCTGCTTCAGAAGAAGGCCGACGGCAGTTGGCGCGGCACGCTCACGTACCTCGTCGTCCGCGGGCGCTACAATGGCCTCGTGGCCGAGCGCTACTACCGGGTCGGGGCGCACCAAGCCTTTCGCATCGCGCCGCCGAAGGGGGGGCCGCCGAAGTAGCGTCCGCCCCGCCCGTCCCGTGTGTCGCGAACGGGGCGGGGCCGTTGGGTCGTTCGTTTGCCGCTTTCTGGCCGCTCGATCCGGCGCGTGCTAGGCTTCGGGGCCGCTTGCCCCGCGGCTCGGGCCGCACGGGGCCTCCATCCGGGAAGGAGCAGACGACCATGACGGTTTCCTCTCGTTTCGCAGCGTCGATCCTGGCCTTGGCGTTCGGCCTCGGTGCATGCAGCGGTGGTGGCGGCGGTGATGGTGGTGGCGGCGGCACGGGCGGGCCGAGTTCCACGGGCAAGGGCCTGTGCCTCGACAAGTGCCCGAAGACGTGCGGCGCCGACACCGACTGCGACTTGAGCGACGGCGAGATGTGCTGCGATTTCAAGGAACGCGGCAAGGCCTGCGTCGAGGCCAAGGACTGCCCGCGCTTCTGCGAGGACGCGAGCGCTTGCGCCACCGACCGTGGCGAGACGTGCTGCCGTGTGCTCGGCGGGCGCAGCGAGAGCATCTGCTCCGACCCCGAGAAGTGCATCCGGTTCTGCGCCAACAACAACGACTGCACGGAGCAGGACGAGACCTGCTGCACGTCGTTCGTCGAGGCGCGCTGCACCGAGGCCGAGGCGTGTCCGAGGACCTGTACGACGAGCACCGACTGCAACACCGCCGACGGTGAGTTTTGCTGCACGTCGTTCGACGATTCGGAGTATGGCGCCGTGCGCAGCACGGGCGTGTGCCTGCCACCCGATTGGGCGTACGTCTGCCGCAAAGACTGCAGCAAGGCCGCCGACTGCGACATGGGCCGCGGCGAGATCTGCTGCCCGGCCGGCTACTGTGCCACCGAGTGCGAGAAAGAATGCCAGGAAAACAGCGAGTGCGACCTGCAGGAAGGCGAGTTCTGCTGCGAGACTTCGGCCATTGCGTCGCCGTTCTGGGATGACT
>CAYRCM010000187.1:0-11890 GCA_964422715.1 uncultured Myxococcales bacterium
GCACGCACGACCGGCTGCCGCCCTTCGCGGCCGGGGAAGCGGCGGGCTCGGCCACGGTGAGCGGCGCGTTGAGGCTCGCCAGGGCCGCCTGCGGTTTGCCGTCGAGGGGCCGCACCGGCGTATCGTCGGAGGTCCCCGAGGCGCAGCCGAGGGCCGCGAGCCCGAGCAAGAACGCAACGCCACGCGCGACAATGACCTTCGAAGTGTTCATGGGGCGCCCCCCCTTTCGGTTTTGCTCGTGCGACAACGTGACCATAGCGCATGCGGCGGGGAAAGACCAGCCCGCTGCGCGCCGCGAGTTGGCGCAGCGGTCGAGCGGCCGGGGCGGGCGGTGTGGGCGAACGCGGGGCCGCCGAAGCGGGGAGAGCCTGGCGCGGGGCGCTTGACCGCGGCGCGGGCGGCGGCCGATAGTGGGGCCACGCCGGCCGGGCCGACCCAACCAACGCGCCGCGGGCTCGGCGGGCGAGGAGCGCGCGACACATGCAGGCAGACCCGCAACGCCAGGTTGTGGCCCTGATTCCGGCGTTCAACGAGGCCCGGCGAATCGCCCCCGTCATCCAGGGAGCGGCTGCCTTTCTGCCCGTGCTCGTGGTCGACGACGGCTCGCGCGACGACACCGCCGCGGTAGCCACGGCCGCCGGCGCCGACGTCGTGCGCCACCCCGTCAACAAGGGCAAGGGCGCCGCCCTGCTCACGGGATTCGCTTGGGCCCGCGACCATGGCTACGCGGCGGTCGTCATGCTCGACGCCGACGGCCAGCACGATCCGGCCGAGCTGCCCAAGTTTCTCGCGGCCTACGCCGCCGACCAGGGCGAATTGCTCATCGGCTGCCGCGATTTCAGCCGGATCCCGCCGGTGCGGCGCCTGTCCAACAGCGTGGGCCGGGCGGTGTTGAGCTGGGCGCTCGGTGAGTCCATCCGCGACAACCAGTGCGGCTATCGGCTCGTCGACCGGCGGGTCATCGAATGCCTGCGGCCCACCGTCGGCGGCTTCGAATTCGAGGTCGAGATGATCGCCCAGACGCTGGCCGCCGGCCTGCGCCTGCACTGGGTGCCCATTCGCACGATCTACGGCGACGAGCGCTCGCACATCGAGCCGCTTGGCCACGTGTTGCGGTTCTTCCGGCTGGCCTGGCGGCTCCGCTGGCAGCGTGCCCGGCGCCCGTGACGGCCGGCGACACGCCTTGACCGCTCGGGGAGAGGTCGAGATAATCGGCCCCGCGTCCGCAAACCCGGGCACAGGCCCGCCGCCAGCAAGTACGCCGCGGCCGGTCCCCCCGTGACGCACCGGTGCCTTGTCGCGCTCTGCCGTTTCCTTCGTCGAGGCCAGGCCGCTCCGGCCGGCCGTGAGGTTGTCGAATGGAGCACGGTTTCACCCTCACCCAGGCCCTGCACGAAGCCTCGCGGTGCCTGCTCTGCCACGATGCGCCGTGCGCGGCCGGCTGCCCGGCGACCTCGGCCCCCGACCGCTTCATCCGCAAGCTGCGGTTGCGCAACGTCAAGGGGGCCATCGCCACCATCAAGGAAAACAACATCCTCGGCGGCATCTGCGCCGTCGTCTGCCCCACGGGCGCGCTCTGCGAGCAGCGCTGCGTCGCGACGGGCCTCGACCGGCCCATCCGCATCGGCGCCATCCAGCGCTTCCTCGTCGAGCACGGCTGGCAGACCGGCTTCCGGGCCGTGCGCCCCGTGGCACAGACCGGGCCGCGCGTGGCCATCGTCGGCTCAGGCCCGGCCGGGCTCGCCTGCGCCGCCGAGCTGGCGTTGCACGGCCTGCGGCCCACGGTCTTCGACGCGCGCCCCGAACCGGGCGGCATGCTGCGCTACGCCATTCCGGCGCACCGGCTCAGCCTCGAGTTCGTGCAGCGCGAAATCGCCGATGTGCGCGCCCTCGGCGTCGAATTCGTCTGCAACCGGCGCATCGCCGACATGGCGGCGCTCGAAGCGCTCAAGGCCGAGGGCTTCGCGGCCATCTTCCTCGCCCTCGGCGCCTGGCACGACACGCCGCTCGACCTGCCGGGCAGCGCGGCGGCCCCTCCCCTCAAGGCCCTGCCCTTCCTCGAAGGCGCCAGGCTCGACCCGGCCGCGGCCGCGGCAGCCGTGAGCGGCCGCACGGTGGCCGTCATCGGCGGCGGCGACACGGCCATGGACTGCGCGGTCACGGCGGCCAAGGCCGGAGCGCGCGACGTCTACGTGGTCTACCGGCGTTCGTTCACCGAGATGCCGGCCGCGCCCACCGAACGCGACCTGGCCGTGGCCCACGGCGTGCACTTCCTCATCCTCACGCGGCCCACGGCGTACCTCAGCGAAAACGGGCGCTTGAACGGGCTCGCGGTCGTGCGCACGCGGCTCGGTGCCTGCGACGCGTCGGGCCGGCGCGCCCCCGAAGACGCGCCGGGCAGCGCCCACACGCTCGCCGTCGACGTCGTCATCGAGGCCATCGGGTTTGGCCCGCACGAAGACGCGCGGCGCTTCACGGGGCTCGACTTCGACCTACAGCACCGCATCCGGCTCAGCGACGACGCCGGGCGCACCGCCGTGCCGGGCGTGTACGCCGGCGGCGACGCCGTGCGCGGCTCGTCGCTCGTGGCCCGGGCCGTCGGCGACGGCAAGCGGGCCGCGCGCACCATCGCCGCCGATCTCGCGGCCCAGGCCTGAGGCACAGGGGGGCATCATGGCGCACCACGCAGACCTCTCCATCGAATTTTGCGGCGTCCGCTTCGAGAACCCGGTCATGCTGTCGTCGTCGCCGGTGTCCAACACCGCCGAGATGATCGGCCGGGCCTTCGACCAGGGCTTTGCCGGGGTGGCCTACAAGACCTTCGGCAAGGACACGGAAAAGATCGTTCATCCGTCGCCGCGCATGGTCGGCTACGACTACGACGCGCAGCGGCTCGTCGGCCTGCAGAACGTCGAGCAGACCTCCGACCGCCCCATGGCCGACAACCTGGCCGACATCGCCTACCTCAAGAAGCACTGGCCGAGCAAGGTGGTCATCGCCAGCATCATGGGCTGGAGCAAAGACGAATGGCGCGAGCTCGCCATCGCCGCCGAAGACGCCGGCGCCGACATGCTCGAACTCAACTTCTCGTGCCCGCACATGACCGTCGAGGGCTCGGGCATGAAGGTGTCGCTCGCCCACACGCTCGTCGAAGACTTCACGGCCATGGCGCGCCGCGCGGTGCGCATCCCCATCATCGCGAAGCTCACGCCCAACATCACCGACATCTCCGAGCCGGCGCTCTCGGCCAAGCGCGGCGGCGCCGACGCGCTCTCGGCGGTCAACACGGTCGCCGGCTTGAGCGGCGTCGACATCGCCCGCTTCGCGCCGCTGCCGAACGTGTTCGGCAAGGGGGCCGTCAGCGGCTTCTCCGGCCCGGCCATCAAGCCCATCGGGCTGCGGTGCATCGCGCAACTCGCCCAGAACCGCAATCTGGGCCTGCCGCTCTCCGGCATCGGCGGCATCGAGACCTGGGTCGATGCGCTCGAATTCATGCTCTGCGGCGCGAGCACGCTGCAAATCACGACCGGCGTCATCCACTACGGCTACCGGCTCGTCGAAGACCTCTGCGAAGGGCTCGGCTACTGGATGGAAGAACGGGGCGTCGCGCGGCTCGCCGACATCGTCGGCAAGGCGCTGCCGAACCTCGTCACCACCGACCAGTTCGACCTCTCGCGCCAGGGGGTGGCGCAGTACGACCTCGACCGCTGCGTCGGCTGCGGCCAGTGCTACATCGTCTGCCACGACGCCGGCGGCCAATGCCTGTCGTGGAACGACGCCGACCGCCGCCCGGTCATGGACGAGCGGCGCTGTCTCTCGTGCATGGTCTGTTCGTTCGTGTGCCCAGTCAGCCAGCCGCCGCTCATCACGTATCGCGAAGTGCCGAACAAGCCCGAAATCCGGCCGCCGGTCTCGCGCTGACGTCCCGGAGGAAAAGGAGCACCGCCATGTCCCGAAACGTGCGTTGTGGCCTTGTGCAGTGCGCCAGCATCGGCGATCCGGCCGGGCCGGTCGCGACCATCCGCGATGCCATGAACGCCAAGCACCTGGCGTTCGTCGAGCAGGCGGCGGCCCGCGGCGTGCAGGTGTTGTGCTTCCAGGAACTCTTCAATGGGCCCTACTTCTGCCCGAGCCAGGACCCGAAGTGGTACGGGCTCGCCGAACCCGTGCCCGACGGCCCCACCACGCGGCTCTTCTCCGCCGCGGCCCAGAAACACGGCATGGTGCTGGTGCTGCCGCTCTACGAACAGGCCATGACCGGGGTCTTCTACAACACGGCCGTGGTGCTCGACGCCGACGGCCGCTATCTCGGCCGCTACCGCAAGAAGCACATCCCGCAAGTAGCCGGTTTCTGGGAAAAATACTTCTTCAAGCCCGGCAACGAAGGCTACCCCGTGTTCGACACGCGCTACGGTCGCGTAGGCGTCTACATCTGCTACGACCGCCATTTCCCCGAGGGCGCGCGCATCCTGGGGCTGCACGGCGCCGAAATCGTGTTCAACCCGTCGGCCACGGTCGAGGGCGTCTCGAAGTACCTCTGGAAACTCGAACAGCCCGCCCATGCCGCGGCCAACGGCTACTTCATGGGCAACATCAACCGCGTGGGGGTCGAGGCGCCGTGGAACATCGGCCGCTTCTACGGCACGAGCTACTTCTGCGACCCGCGCGGCCAGATTCTGGCCGAGGGCAGCCCCGATCGCGACGAACTCATCGTTGCCGACCTCGACCTCGACCTCATCGCCGAGGTGCGCGCGGCCTGGCAGTTCTACCGCGACCGGCGTCCCGAAACCTACGAAGACATTACGCAACTGCTGCCCTGAGGCAGCGCGAGGCGCCACCATGTACGACATCGTCATCCAGGGGGGCACGGTGGTGTCTCCGAGCGGCGCGCGGCCGGCCGACGTGGGCATCCGCGGCCAGACCATTGCCGCGCTGGGGCTCGGGCTCGAAGGCCGCGAGATCATCGATGCGCGAGGCAAACTCGTGTTGCCGGGCGCCATCGACGTCCACACGCACATGCAACTGCCTTTTTGCGGCACGGTGAGCAGCGACGACTTCTTCACCGGCAGCCGGGCGGCGGCGCTGGGCGGGGTGACGACCTTCATCGACTTTGCCATCCAGTCCCGCCCGGCCTCGGTCATGGCCGCGGTCGAAGCCCGGCGCGCCGAAGCCGACCCCAAGGTCTGCGTCGACTACGGGCTGCACGCCGGCATCACCGACTGGAACGACGACCGCGTGCGCGAGATCCCGGCACTCGTCGAGGCCGGGCTGCCCACCTTCAAGATGTTCATGATCTACCGCGCCCAGGGCTGGCAGTCGAACGACGCGGCGCTCTTCGCGGCGCTGCGCGAGGCCCGCAAGTACGGCGCCATGGTGGGGGTGCACGCCGAAAACGACGACCTCATCGGGCTCTTCCAGGGCGAAGCCGAAAAGTCCGGGCTCACGGCCCCCGGCTGCTACGTGCACGCGCTGACCCGGCCCGAGGTCACCGAAACCGAGGCCATCGCCCGCGCCATGCACCTCGCCGCCGCGGCCGGCGGCCGGCTCTACATCTTCCACATGTCCACGGGCGCGGCCGCCGACCTCGTGCGCAAAGCGCGGCGTCACGGGGTCGACGTGCACGCCGAAACCGGGCCGCACTACCTGCTGCTCGACGACGAACTCTTCAAGCGCCCCGACGGCGCCCACTTCGCCACCTGCCCGCCCATCCGCAAGCCGGCCGACCAGCAGAAACTCTGGCAGCGGCTCGGCGACGGCACGGTCGAAGTGCTCGCCACCGACCACTGCACCTTCAACAGCCAGCAGAAACGCATGGGGGCCGGCGACTACCGAAAAATCCCGTTCGGCATGCCGGGCATCGAAACGCTGGTGCCGCTCACCTACACCTATGGTGTGCACGCCGGGCGCTTCGGTCTCGGCCGCATGGTCGAGTTGCTCTCCGAAAACCCGGCAAAACTCTTCGGTTTGTGGCCGCGCAAGGGCGCGCTCGCGGTGGGCGGCGATGCCGACGTCGTCGTCTACGACCCGGCCATCGCGGGCACCCTCACGCCCCAGGCGCTCGCCACCAACTGCGACTACAACCCCTTCGCCGGCCAGGCCGTCCAGGGCTGGCCGGTCACCACCCTGCTGCGGGGCCAGGTCATCGTGCGCGACCGACAGTTCGTCGGGCAGGCGGGCCAGGGCCGCTTCGTCCCGCGCAGCGCGCCGGCCAAGGCCGCATAGAGGAGATCCAGCGTGGATTCTGCGACGCTCACCGAACGACACAACCGCGTCCTCTTTCCGTGCGTGCACCACTACTACAAGGAGCCCATCGCGTTCGCGCGCGGCCAAGGGGCCACGCTGGTCAGCGTCGAAGGGCGCGAGTATCTGGACTTGTTCGGCGGCATTCTGACCGTCTCGCTCGGGCACTGCTACAAGCCGGTGGCCGAGCGCATCGCCGAGCAGGTGCATACCCTGCAGCACACGTCCACGCTCTACCCGACCGAGGGCATCGTGGCGCTCGCCGAGAAAATGGCCGCCCTCACGCCCGGCGACCTCAATCGCTCGTTCTTCTCGAACAGCGGCACCGAGGCTGACGAGACCGCCCTGCTGCTGGCACGCATGCACGCGGGAGGCGCGGGCGACATCGTGGCGCTGCGCTACTGCTACTCGGGTCGCTCGCAGCTCGCCATGAACGTCTGTGCCCAGGGCAACTGGCGCCTTCTACCTACCCAGGTTCCGGGCATCAAGCACGCGCACGCGCCCTACTGCTACCGGTGTGCGCTGGGCCTCACGTACCCGAGTTGCGAGTTGCGCTGTGCCCACGACCTCGAAGAACTCATCCTCACCGAAACGTGCGGGCGCATCGCGGGCTTCATCGCTGAGCCCATCCTCGGGGTGGGCGGCTTCATCGTGCCGCCGCCCGAGTACTTCAAGGTGGCCGTCGACATCGTGCGGCGCCACGGCGGCCTCTTCATCGCCGACGAGGTGCAGACCGGCTGGGGCCGCACCGGTGGTTACCTGAACGGCATCGAGCATTGGGGCGTGGTGCCCGACATCATGACCTATGCAAAGGGCATGGCCAACGGCTTCCCCATCGGTGCCACGGTGACCACCGATGCCATCGCGGCGAGCCTCAGTGGGCTCTCCATCTCCACGTTCGGCGGCAATCCGGTGGCCGCGGCGGCGGCACTCGCCACCATCGAAGCCGTCGAACGCGAAGGGGTTGTCGCACGCGCGGCCGTGCTCGGCGCGCGCATCCGCACCCGGCTCGAAGAACTGCAGGCGCGCTACCCGTGGATCGGCGACGTGCGCGGCATGGGCCTCATGCTGGCGCTCGAACTCGTCGAAGACCGACGCACGAAGCAGCCCGCGCCCGGCAAGACGGCGGCGCTCATGGAAGAGAGCAAGCGCGAAGGGCTGCTGCTCGGCAAGGGCGGGCTCTACGGCAACGTCATCCGCGTCGCCCCGCCCATGCTCATCGGCGACGCCGAGGTCGACGACGCCCTCGAACGGCTCGCCCGCGCCATGGCCCGGGTCCAGTAAACCATCCCGACGCGGGGTGCAGAGCGCCCCGTTCCTCCCGAGGAGGCCCCGATGTTCGAAGAGCAAGTCCGCAGGCTGAAGAGCGAAGGCCACTTCGGCCGCATCCGCAACTTCATCAACGGCGAGTTCGTCGAGTCCGGCGCGGCGCGCATGCAGGACGTCATCAACCCGGCGACCGCCGCGCCTATCGCTCAGGTCCCGCTCGCCGACAAGAGCGAAGTGGCCGAGGCGGTCGGCGCTGCGGCCGAAGCCTTCGCCGAATGGCGCGAAACCCCGCCCAATCTGCGCGTGCAGCCGCTCTACCGGCTGAAAACGCTCGTCGAGAAGCACTACGAAGACGTGGCCCATGCGGTGGTCCTCGAACACGGCAAGGTCATCGACGAGGCGCGCGGCTCGGTGCGCCGCACCCTCGACAACATCGAGTTCGCCTGCGGCATCCCCTCGCTGCTCATGGGCCAGACGCTCGAAGACGGGGCGGCCGCCGGCATCGACGAAGAGGTCATCCGCCAACCGCTCGGCGTCTTCGCGGCCGTGGCGCCCTTCAACTTCCCGGCCATGGTGCCGTTCTGGTTCTGGCCGACCGCGCTTGCGTGCGGCAACACGTTCGTCGTGAAGCCCTCCGAGCAGGTGCCCATCACGCAGAACCTCATGTTCGAACTCATCCGCGACGCCGGCTTCCCCGACGGCACCATCAACATGGTCAACGGCGACAAGGAAACCGTCGATGCGCTCATCGACGACCCGCGCGTGTCGGGCATCTCGTTTGTGGGCTCCACCCGCATTTCGCAGTACATCTACGAACGCGCCGCCAAAAACGGCAAGCGCGTGCAGTGCCAGGGTGCCGCCAAGAACTTCCTCACGGTCATGCCCGACGCCAACCTCGACGCCACCGTCCCCAACATGATCAGCTCGTTTTTCGGCAACACCGGACAGCGCTGCCTGGCGGCCTCGGTGCTCGTCCCGGTCGGCGCCGTGGCCGACGCGGTGATCCCCCGCTTCGTGGCCGCGGCGCGGCAGATCCGCGTCGGCTACGGGCTCGACGAAACGGCGCAGATGGGCCCGCTCGCGGCCAAGAAGCACTACGAGCGCGTGCGCGCCATGATCGAGACCGGCATCCGCGAAGGGGCCACGCTGCTGCTCGACGGCCGCGACTGCAAGGTGGCGGGCTATCCGAACGGCTACTTCGTCGGGCCCACCATCTTCGACAACGTCACCCCCGACATGACCCTCGCCCGCGAGGAGATCTTTGGCCCGGTCGTGGCCATCGTGCGCGTGAAAAACCTGCGCGAGGCCATCGACCTCGCCAACGCCAGCGCCTACGGCAACGCCTCGTCCATCTACACGACGAACGGCAAGGCCGCGCGCGAATACCGCTACCACGTCAAGGCCGGCAACATCGGCATCAACCTCGGGGTGGCGGCGCCCATGGCCTATTTCCCGTTTGGCGGGCGCAAACTGTCGTTCTTCGGCGATCTCCACGGTCAGGGACGCGACGCCGTCGAGTTCTTCACCGAACGCAAGGTGGTCATCACGCGCTGGGTGTAGCGCCGCCGGCACGGGCTCGCCCCGGCGCCGCCGCGGCCCCGATGCGGAGGATGCGATGGATGTCGTGTTTCCCGAACTGACCTCGTTTGGCACGGTGCTCAAATACGCCCTGGCGCTCGAAGCGCGGCTCGCCGAACTCGCCGAGGGCGCGCGCGCGCTGCCGGGCGGCGAGCGCTTTGCCGACGTACTGGCCGGGGCCGCCCGCGACCACGCCAAACGGGGGGCGCAGCTCGAACAGCTGCGCCGCGAACGGCTGAACGAGGTCGTCCTGCAGCCCGTGAGCGGCATGGACGGCACGGCCTACCTGCCGCCCACGGCCTTGCCGGCCGGGGCCGCCGAGGCCGCCGGGGCGTTTGCTGCGGCCGAACGGCAGGCGGCGCGCTTCTACGACGACGCCGCCGAGGTCGCGCAGAACGTCTTGAGCGGCGTTGAGCGCACGTTCCGCAAACTCGCCGACAAGAGCCGCGCGCTGGCCGCAGTACTCGGGGCCTGAGGCCCCGCGGTCGGCCCCGCGCCACCCGCTGAGACGTCCGCCATGCCTGCGCCGCGCCCCACCCCTGCCCCAGAGGCCGCCGCGGCCCCGCCGCGCGCGCGCCGTGCATCGCTGCGCACGGTGCTGGTCGTCACGTCCACGTTGCAGATCCTGTTCGTGTTCGGACTCGTCGGCTGGCTGACGTTTCGCAACGGGCAGGCCGCGGTCGAAGACCTGGCGGGCCAGTTTCGCCGCGAACTTACCGCCCGCGTGCGCCAGCAGGTGCTCGAATACGTGCGCCAACCCATCGACGCCGCGCGACTCCATGCCGCAGCCATCGGCAGCGCCGACTTGCCGCAGGACGACCCCGAACGGCTGTTTCGGGCCTTCTGGCAGGCGTTGCACACCTTCGCGTACGTCGACCATCTGTCGTTCGGCAGCGAAACGGGCGCGTTCGTCGGCACGAAGCGGGCCGCCGGCGGCAGTTTCACGGTCGACATCAAGCCCCCGGGCCCCGTGGCGCCGCGCGGGCGCTACGCGGTTTCGGCCACGGGCGTGCGCGGCCCGCTCGTCGACACGATCCAAAAGTACGATCCGCGGGGGCGGCCCTGGTATCGCCGGGCCGTCCAGGCGGGCAAACCGGTCTGGACCGACATCTACGCGCCCTTCCGCAAGGGCGACAGCGCCTACATCACGGCGGTCGTGCCGGTGACCGGCGCCGCCGGCGACATCCGGGGCGTCGTCGGCGCCGACCTCGTGCTCGCGCACATCGGCCGCTTCCTGCGCACGCTGCCGATTGGTCCGGGGGCCGCGACGTTCATCGTCGAACGCACGGGCGAGCTCGTCGCCACGTCCAGCGGCACGCCGGTCGTCGAGCGCCAGGGGCAGAGCCTCGCGCGCACCGCGGCACTCCGCAGTACCGACCCGGCCGTGCGCCGCGCGGCGGCGGCCATCGTCGCGCACCACGGCGGCTTCGACCGCATCGGCGGCGACACCCACTTCACGCTTCCCGGCGGCGACGGCCGGCTCGACTTCGAGGTGGCCGGCGTGCGGGACGGCCACGGCCTCGACTGGGTGTTGGTCGTCACCATCCCCGAGGCCATGTTCATGCACCACGTCACGGCCAACACGCGCACCACCGTGTGGCTGTGTCTCGCGGCGCTCGCGCTGTCGCTCGCCGTGGCCTTCTCGGCGAGCCGCCGCATCGCCCGGCCGCTGCGCGCGTTGAGCCGCAAGGCCGACCTCGTGCGCGCCGGCGAGTTGGACGTGCCGTTTTCCACGGCCTCGCGGGACGAGGTGGGCCAACTCGAACGCACGCTGGCCCACATGCTCCAGGGCCTGCGCGAACGCGACGCCATCCGCGACACGTTTGGCCGCTATGTGCCGGCCGAGGTGGCCGAACGGCTGCTCTCCGATCCGGCGAGCCTCGGGCTCGGCGGCCAACTCCAGCGCGTCGCCGTGCTGCTCGCCGATCTCCGCGGCTTCACGCGGCTCACCGAAACGCTCGCGCCGGCGCGGCTCGTGCGCCTGCTCAACCGCTACCTGGCGGCGATGAGCGAAATCCTGCTCGCGCACCGCGGCACCATCCTCGAATTCATCGGCGACGCCGTTTTGGCGGTCTTCGGCGCGCCGCTGCAACGCCCGGACGATGCCCGGCGCGCGGCCTGCTCGGCGGTGCGCATGCAGAACCGCATGGCCGCCTTCAACGCGGAGAGTGCAGCCGACGGGCTGCCGGCCATCGAGATGGGCATCGGCATCACGTTTGGCGACGTGGTCGCGGGCAACCTCGGCGGTGAGCGGGTGGCGAAATACGGCATCGTCGGCGAGCCCGTCAACCTCGTCGCGCGCATCCAGAATCTCACGGTCGGGGGGCAGATCCTCGTCAGCCAAGCGTTCGGCGAGGCCCTTGGCGCGGCGGCCGTACTCGGCGAAACGCACGTTGTGCAGTTGAAGGGGGTTGCGGCACCGGTGCGCGTCAGCGAACTCCTGGGCCTCGTCGACGAGGCGGGCTGCACGCTCGCCGCGCGGCCGGCCGCCGCGTTGCGGCCGGTCGACTGGCCCGCCCACTGTCTGCCGGTCGAGGGCGCAGCACTCGCCGGGGACGCCGCCACGGGGCGGGTCGTCGGGGCCGCCGCCGACCTCACGCAACTCGAACTCGCCCTGCCTACCCCTCTGCCCGTGCCCTCACGGGTGGCCCTGCGCCTCGAGCCGCGCCCCGGCGCGCACACTGCCGAAATCTATGCCACCGTGACGGCCGCCGCGGCCGCTGCCGAACCCGGGGCGCCGGTGCAGCACACGCTGGTCGTCACGTCCATCACGGCGGCCGACCGCGTCGCCCTCGGCGCCGGC
>CAYRCM010000188.1:0-11864 GCA_964422715.1 uncultured Myxococcales bacterium
CACGCCGCGCCGGCGCCCGCCCGGGGCCCCGGCCCTTGTCGGCGCGGCCGCGCCCCGCGTATGGATGACGCCACGAACCGTTCGCGCGGCGGAGTTGGCCGCCGGCCGCTCGCCCCCGGGAAGGCCCCGCGGGCCCGGCCGCGACGCCGCCCCGCCGAAGGAGAACCGCGATGCTCGTCAAGGCCCAGGCCGCCCTCCAGCGCGGGGCGGCGCTTCTCCCCTGGAGCTACACGCCGGCGCCGCTCGGCGCCCACGAATGCCTCATCGAGGTCAAGGCCTGCGGCATCTGCCACAGCGACATCCACATGATCGACAACGACTGGGGCATGGCCAACTACCCGGTCGTGCCCGGCCACGAGGTGGTCGGCGAAGTCCGCGAGCTCGGCCCCGAGGTGCACCATTTGCGCCGCGGTCAGCGCGTCGGCGTCGGCTGGCAGCGCTCGGCCTGCCTGCAATGCCCCGACTGCCTCAAGGGCAACGAGAACCTCTGCAACGAGAATCGCGCCGTCATCGTGCACGGCTACGGCGGGTTTGCCGACCACGTGGTCGTCGACAGCCGGTTTGCCTTCCCGCTGCCCGACGAGCTGTCGAGCGACACGGCCGGGCCGCTGCTCTGCGGCGGCATCACGGTGTACGCGGCGCTGCGCACGGCCGGCATGGGTTCGGGCCAGCGCATCGGGGTCATCGGCATCGGCGGGCTCGGACACCTGGCCGTGCAGTTCGCCGCCCGGCTCGGCAACCGCGTGACCCTGTTCACGACGAGCGCCGACAAGGCCGAATTGGCGGCCCGGCTCGGCGTGCACGAGGTGGTCGTGACGAAGTCCGGCGAGCCGCCGCGCGCGACGAAGCCGCTCGACATCCTGCTCTCGACGGCCCCGGCCAACCTCGACTGGGCGGCCTACCTCAACCTGCTCGATTCGGACGGCACGCTGGCGCTCGTGGGGGTGCCGAGCGAGCCCCTGACGGTGCCGCTCTGGCCGCTGCTCTTGAAACGCCGGCGCATCCTCGCGAGCCCCATCGGCGGCCGCGCGCGCATGACCGAGATGCTGCACACCGCGGCCGACTTCGGCATCGAACCCATCGTGGAACGCTTTGCGATGGCGGACGTGAACACGGCGCTGCAGCGCGTGCGCTCGAACGCCGTGCGCTACCGGGCCGTGCTCACCGCGTAGCGGCGTCGCGGCGGACGAGCCGGCGGCGCCGGGCCGAGACCCCGAACACCCCCGCAACGAGGAGTGCGACCCCGAGCCATGGGGCCGCCCCGCCCGGTGCAGCCGAGCAACCGCCGCTGCTGCCGCCGGCACCGATGCCCGTGCCGGGCGGCAGCACGGTGGGTTCGGCCTGGGGCGGACGGCCGTACTCGGCGCCGCCGCCCGCGGTGTCGCCGAGCCCGGAACCGGCCTCGCTCTCGCCGCCCGCGACGTCTTTCGGCGGGGTCGGGCCGTCGCCGGCCGCCGCATCGGGCGGCACGACCGGCACGTCGGGCGGGGCCACGATTTCGGCCGCCGGGCCGCCGTCGGAACCGATGTCGGCGGTGACGTCGACGGGCGGTGGGCCCACGGTGTCGGCCCGGGGCTCGACGGCGGGCGGCTCGACGACCGGGCCGTCGGGCACGAGCGGGTCGGTTTCGCCCGGGTCGACGCGGCCGTTGGCGTTGCGGTCTTCGTAGCCGTCGTAGGCGCCGTCGCCGTCGGTGTCGGGGTTCGTGGGGTCGGTCTGCGTGAAGGGATCGGCGTCGGCGCGGAACAGCCCCTGCGCCGTGTCGGTGTCGCCCGTGACGGCCGTGACCCCGGCTTCGAGCCCGTCGCCCAGTCCGTCGTTGTCGGCGTCGGGGTCGAGCACGTTGACGTAGCCGTCGAAGTCGCTGTCGCGGCCCGGTTCGACCTCGGCGCCGTCGAGGAGCCCATCGTCGTCGCTGTCGCCGTCCAGCGGGTCGCTGCCGAGCGCGGCTTCTTCGCTGTCGAGCAACGCGTCGTTGTCGTCGTCGTCGTCGCAGGCGTCGCCGAACCCGTCTTCGTCGTGGTCGGCCTGGTCGGCGTTTCCGACCGTCGGACAGTTGTCGAATTCGGTCGGCACGCCGTCGTTGTCGGGGTCGACGACCGTCGTTTCGGCGCGCACGACGACGTCGTCGAAGGCGCACACGCCGTCGTAGCAGGGCTGTTCGGAGGCGCCGTTCTGGTACGCGTAGACCCCGATCTTGCCGCCGAGGTGCGCCCAGGCCGAGTCGTCGTGGTGCTGCAGCACGAAGTCGCGCGGCGCGTCGATGCGGCCGTCGCCGTCGACATCGAGGTAGACCGTGAGCTCGCGGCCGGCGGCGACGACGCGCACCCGGTGCCACACCCCGCTCGTGAACGCGACGCCCGTCGCCTGCGCGAGCAGTTCGGTGTGGCTCTCGCCCTGGTCGGACAGCCAGGCGCGCCACAGCATGGTGCCGTAGAACTCGACGCTGCAGCCGTCGTAGGCGTTCGGCGCGAGTTGGCGGCTGAACGTGACGAGATAGAAGTTGCCGCTGTTCGTGTAGCGGAAGACCACGCCGAAGGTGTCGTCGTCGTCGTTGCGGAACGACACTTCGTAGGTGTAGTCGGTCCAGCCGACGTCGCCGGCCGTGAGGTGGTCGTCGAACGGGTCGCTCGCCTGGCAGTTGGAGTACATGCCGAAGGCGTAGCCGCAGGTCTGGTTGCTCGTGCAATTGACCCAGGCGCAGCCGTCGTCGCGCAGCGGGGAGACGCCGTCGGTGCCGGCCGTGGTCCACGGGTCGGAGCAGTAGCGCGACTGCCAGCCCGCGGCTCCCGAAAACGAGGCGATGTCGCTGTCGAAGTGATCTTCGAACAGCACCTCGGCGGCGGCGAAGGTGGTGGTGCAGAGGCCGATGAGGCCAACGGTCAGCGAAAGGATGGATTTCATGCCCGCCCCCGGCAAATGCAGTCGGCGGCGCTCATTATCGGGGGCCGGGCGGCCGGCTGCAAGGATTCGGCTGCGCGGAGCGGAGCCGACGCGACCGGCGCGACGCAGAACCCGCCGCCGGCGCAGATCGTTTGCCGCGTCGGCGCGTTTCCGGTCGGGTTACAATGCGCACCTACGGCGAGGCGCGGCGGCGCTTCACAGAAAACGGAGGCGGGACATGCTGGCAACGGTGGGGCGAGGGCTCGCGGCGGCCCTGTTGGGGCTCGGGCTGCTCGGATTTGCAGGCGGCGTCGCGGCGGGCGAAGGGCAGCAGGCCCAGAAGTACTCGAACGCGCGCTTCCAGATGGCGCGCTCGTTTCGCGCGGCGGCGCCGTTGCTGCGCGACATCCCGGCCGGCAACGTCGTCGAATCGAAGACCACGCGCGTCGACGTCTACCCGTCGGGCGCGCTCATCGAGCGCACGGGCAGCGTCGTGCTGACGGCCGGCGAGCAGCGCATCGTCGTGCCGGCCCTGCCCGAGGGCTTGCAGGCGGCCAGTCTGCACGTGTCGGGGTTTGGCGCCGGGGCGGTGGCCGGCTCGACGTTCCTCGAAAGCGGCACGCTCATCGAGACGCGCCCGCCCGAGCTCGTCGAGCTCGAAGAAACGCTGCGCACGCTCGAAGCGCGCGAACGCGTGTTGGCCGCAAGCGACGCGGCGCTGCTCCAACGGCGCGAGTTCCTGATCGAAAACGGCAAGCGGCTCACGGCCGACGGCCTGCCGTCCGTCGATGCGCTGCGCCAGACGCTCGATTTCGCCACGGCCGAACTCGAAGCCATCGACGCGAAGCGTGCCGACATCGCCGAGAAAAGGCTCGAACTCGCCCCCGACCTCGAACAGTACCGCCGCGAACACCAGGAACTGCGCGCGCGGCTCGAACGGCCCGTCAAGCACGTCGTCATCGAAGTGACGGCCAAAGAGGCGCGCGAGTTGCCGCTCGTCATCCGCTACTTCGTGACCGGCCCGAGCTGGACGCCGCGCCACGTCGCGCGCTACGACACGAACTCGGGCGAGCTCACCCTCGAAACCTACGCCTGGGTGGTCCAGGAAACCGGCGAAGCCTGGGAAAACGTGACGCTGCACATCTCCACGGCGCGCCCGGCCGAGGGCCTGATGCCGCCGCAGGCGCCGGCCCCCCAGGTGTGGCTCGAAGAGGGTCGCCAGCGGGTCGCGGGCGAAGTGCAGCGGCTCGGCGAACAGGCCGGCTTCGCGGCAGTGGGCGGCTCGGCGGGGCTGCGCGACTTCGCCCCCGCGGGGGCCGTGACCGTCGCCTCGAACGCGCGCGGGCGACGCATCCTGCTCGAAACCACCGGCGTCCAGACCGAGGCGCGGCGCGTGGCCGTGCCGCGCATCAACCCGGCCGTCTACCTGCTCCTGAGTCTCCGAAACGAGCGCATGACGGCGCTGCTGCCGGGCGAGGCGTCGCTCTTCAACGGCACCGACTACGTGGGCACGGCGGCGCTGCCGGCGGCACTGCCCGGCGAGGCCATCGTGCTGCCGTTCGGCCGCGACGCGGCGGTGACGGTCGCACGCACGCGGGTCGCCCGCGACAGCGGCGGCGACGGCCGGCGCCAGGAGCTGCGCTATCGCTACCAGTTCCAGGCGCAGAACCGGCTCGGCCGCGACGTGGCCGTCGAAGTGCGCGAAGACCTGCCCACGACCGACGACCGGCGCGCCAAGGTGACGCTCACCCCGCCCGAGTTGCGCCCCATCCCGGCGGGCAGGGGCGAATCGAGCGGCACGCTCACCTGGCTCATTCAGCTGCCGGCCGGCGGCAACCAGAGTTGGGACCTCGCCTACACGGTCGCCGCGCCCGGCGGGCTACGCGTCATGGGCGCCGACTGACAGGCTCGCGCCTCGGCTAGAGCAACACCTGCGAGGCCGTGAGCACGTTCGGCAACCCGCGAATCTCGCCCATCACCGCTTCCGGCACCGCCTTGTCGAGCATCCAGAACGAGTAGGCCGCGCCCGTCGCCGGGTCTTGCCCCACCTGCATGTGGCCGATGTTGACCGCGTGGCGGCCGAGCAGCGTGCCCACCCCGCCGACGACGCCGGGCCGGTCGTGGTTGCCGAGAATCAAGATGTGCCCGACGGGGGCGAGTTCGACGCGCAGGTTGTCGACGCGCACGATGCGCGGGCCGCCGTCGGGGAAGACCGTGGCCGCGGCCGAACGGCGTTCGGCCCCGCGCGCGGCCTCGACCGAGAGCAGCGTGCGGTAGGCGCCCGTACCCCCGCCCGTGTGGCGCTCTTCGATGACGAGCCCGCGCTCCTCGGCGAGCAGCAGGGCGTTGACCTCGTTGACGGGCTGGTCGACGAGGCAGGCGAGCAGGCCCTTGACGACGGCGGCGCGGATGAGCGCCGTGTCGCTCTGCAGGAGCCGGCCGGCGTACTGGATGCCGATGCGCTCGACCCCGCCCGGGCTCGTCTGGGCGAGAAACGCGCCGAGTCTTTCGGCGACTTCGATGTAGGGCGCGAGTTTGCCGCGCGCTGCGGAGGGCACGCTGGGGGCGTTGACCGGGTTCGCGACACTGCCCGTCTCGAAGAACCGCACGACGTCCTCGGCCACCTGCAGGGCCACGCCTTCCTGGGCCTCGGTGGTGGAGGCGCCGAGGTGCGGCGTGACGATGACGTTGTCGAGGGTGAGCAGCGGATGGTCGCAGGGCGGCGGCTCCGTCTCGAACACGTCGAGGGCCGCACCGGCGAGCTGGCCCGCGCGGAGCGCGGCGACGAGCGCGGCCTCGTCGACGATGCCGCCGCGGGCGCAGTGGATGAGGCGGGCGCCCGGCTTCATGCGGGCAAACGCCGCGGCGCCGAGGAGCCCGCGCGTGTCGCGCGTGAACGGCACGTGCACGCTCACGAAGTCGGCCGCGGCGAGCAATTCGTCGAGCGGCACGGCGCTCGCGCGGACGTCGGCCACGGTGCTCGCGGCCACATAGGGGTCGTAGACGAGCACCCGCATGCCGAGCGCCACGCCGCGTTCGGCAACGACGCGGCCGATGTGCCCGAAGCCGAGCACGCCGAGCGTGGCGCCGGCCAACTGCGTGCCGACGAAGCGCGTTTTCTCCCATTTGCCGGCCTTCATCGAGGCCGTGGCCTGCGGGATGCTGCGGGCGAGCGCCATCATGAGGGCCAGGGCGTGTTCGGCGGTCGTGACCGTGTTGCCCTCGGGGGCATTGACGACGACGACGCCACGGCGCGTGGCGGCACGGACATCGATGTTGTCGACGCCGACGCCGGCCCGCGCCACGATGGCGAGCCGCGGGGCAGCCGCGAAGACGTCGGCCGTGACCTGCGTGCGGCTGCGCACGAGCAGCGCATCGTAGTCGCCGAGTACGGTCAGCAGGTCGGCAGCCGCGATCTTCGGTGCGACCGTGACGGCGACACCGCCGGCTTCGAGGATTTCGGCCGCCCTGGGGACGAGCGCGTCGGCGATGAGGGCCCGTGGCCGAACGACTGCGTTCATGGTGCTTCCTCCGGGGGTTCGTTCGGGCGCCCGGCCGCGCGCCGCGGCGGGGCAGGTGGCGGAAGGTAGCGCCGCCCCGGCCGGCGGTCAAATCGGCAGGCGCTGCCGGGTGGCCTTGTGTCGGTCCGGCGGATGTGGGAATAAGGGCCGCCCGGCGGGGTTTGGGGGCCTTCGGACGGGCCCCCCGAAAGGCCACGCGCGGGCATTGCCTGCCCGGCGGGGCCGGGCCGACCTGACAAACGGAGAAAAGACGGCCGTGAGTGAGTCGCAACAAGCCACAACGCAAGCCCCGGGCCCGGCGGCGGCGGCAGCGCCGGCCGACGGGCGGGTCGTCGACGTCGTCGGACTGCGCAAGTCGTATGGCAACTTCCAGGCGCTCGCCGGCATCTCCTTTCACATGGGGCGCGGCGAGGTTCTGGGGCTGCTCGGCCCGAACGGGGCCGGCAAGACCACGACGCTGCGCATCCTGACCTGCAACATGTACGCCTCGGCGGGCGAGGTGCGCGTGGCCGGTTTCGACGTCGCCACGCACAGCCTGGAGGTGCGTCGGCGCGTGGGCTACCTCGCCGAGAACGCGCCGCTCTACGCCGACATGCGGGTCGACGAATACCTCGACTTCGTGGCCGTGGCGCACGGGCTCAAGGGCGAACGGCGCGAACAGGCTCAGGACGCGGTCGTCGCGCGCTGCGGCATCGGCTCGGTGTGGCGCCGCCCCATCGGGCAACTCTCGAAGGGCTACCGCCAGCGCGTGGGGCTCGCCGCGACGCTGGTGCACAGCCCCGAGATTCTCATCCTCGACGAGCCGACGACGGGCCTCGACCCGAACCAGATCGTCGAAATCCGCGAACTCATCAAGGAAATCGGGCGCGAGAAGACGGTCATCCTCTCGACGCACATCCTGCGCGAGGTCGAGGTCACCTGCAACCGCGTCCTCATCATCCACCAGGGGCGCATCGTGGCCGACGATCGGCCCGAGCGGCTGCGCCAGGGCGACGTGCTCGTGGCACGCATCCGCGGTCCGCGGGCCGAGGTCGAGGCCGGGCTCGCGCGGCTCAGCGGGGTGGTCCGGCGCGAAGTGGGCGAGGCGGGCGGCGGCTACCTGAGCGTGCGGTTGCAGAGCCGGCGCGACGCGGGGCTCGCCGAGGCCGTCTTCGAACTCGCGCGCGACGCGGGCTGGGGGCTCAGCGAGTTGCGCACCGAGGATTCGAGCCTCGAAGACGTCTTCCGCCAGCTCACCGAGGCCGCCTGAGCGGTTGGGGGGAGGTTTGCGCATGCATCCGGTGGTCAACATCGCCCGCAAGGAACTGCGGGCGTACTTCAACTCGCCGCTCGCCTACGTGTTCCTGGTGCTCTTCCTGGGGGTCACGGCGTATCAGTTCTTCGGCGAGTTCTGGGCGCGCAACCAGGCCGAGTTGCGCGGTCTGTTCGAGGGCCTGCCGGTCTTGTACCTGGTGCTCGTGCCGGCGCTGACGATGCGGCTGTGGGCCGAGGAGCGCAAGGTCGGCACCCAGGAAATGCTGCTCGCCCTGCCCGTGCGCTACCGCGACGCGGTGCTCGGCAAGTTCTTCGCGAGTTTCGCGCTCATGGCCATCGCCCTCGCGCTGACGGCGGGCCTCGCCATGACGGTGGCGAGCCTCGGCGACCTCGACCCCGGGCCCGTCATCGGCGGCTACCTCGGGGCGCTGCTGCTCGGCGCGGCGTACCTCGCGATTGGCCAGTTCGCGTCGAGCCTCACCGACAACCAGATTCTGGCGTTTCTCTACGCGCTCGTGTTCTGCTTCGCTTTCTGGCTCGTCGGCAACGAGAACTACTTCCTACGGTTCTGGCCGGCCGATTGGGTGCCGCTCTTCCAGGGGCTTGGCACGGGTACCCGGTTCGAGAGCATCGGGCGCGGCGTGCTCGATCTGCGCGACCTCGTCTACTACGCCTCGCTCGCCGGGTTCTTCCTCTTCATCAACGTGGGCACGCTGCGGGCCCGCAAGTGGAGTTGAGCCGACCATGCCTGCACCGAACGCCCCATCCCGGTTGAATCTGGCCTTGAGCTTCGTGCTCGTCGCGGCGAACCTCATCGTCCTGAACGTGCTCATCGCGGGGCTGACGCTGCGCGTCGACCTCACCGAGAACGGCGACTACACCGTCAGTCCGGCCACCCGGCAAGTGCTCGCGGGGCTGAGCGACCGCGTCATCGTGCACGCGTATCTCTCGAAGGACACGCACCCGAAACTGGCGCCGCTCATTCCCAAGATCGCCGATTTGCTCGAAGAATACCGCATCCACGGGCATGGCCAGGTCGTGCTCGACATCGTCGACCCACGCGACGACGAGGCGGCCGAAAAGGAAGCCTTCGAGCGCTTCGGGGTCAAAGCCACGCCGTTCCGCCTGCTCACGAAATACGAATCGGCCGTGCGCAGCGCCTACTTCGACGTCGTCGTGCAGTACGGCGACCGGCATCTCAAACTCGACTGGGAACAGATCGTCGAAGTGCGCGCCACGGCCACCGACGTCGAGGTCGACCTGAAAGACCTCGAATACCCGCTCACCGCGGCCATCAAGAAGGTGTCGAGCGACGTGCCGTCCATGGCGTCGCTCTTCGCGCGCCTGCAGCAGCCCATCGAGGTGTTCGTGTTCGCGACCAAGCCCGCGCGCATCCCCGAGCGGCTGCCCCAACTGCGCGAATACCTGGAGAAGCGCACGCAGGCCGTGCAGGACGTGGCCAAGGAACTGGCCGCGGCGAGCAACGGCAAGCTGCGGCTCGTCATCGAAGACCCCGAAGACAACCCGGCGCGCGCCGAGGAAATCGCGCGCAGCTACGGCATCGGCCCGCTCTCGGCCGGGCTGTTCACCGACGTGTCGTTCTACCTCGACGCGCTCGTGCGCTACGGCGAGCGCGCCGCCCGCATCAACATCCAGGATCTGGCCGAACAGGAACTGTCGGCGGCCGACCTGCGGGACAGCCTCGAAACCGCGCTGAAACGGGTGGTGCCGGGCATGGTCAAGACCGTCGGGCTCGTCACCCCCACGCCCGCCATGGCGCCCGAGATGATGGGCATGCGTCAGCCGCCCGACGTGTTCCGCTCGCTGCGCGGGGCGCTCGAAGCCGACTTCGAGGTGCGCGACGTGTCGCTCAAAGACGGCCGACCGCCAGGCGACGTCGACGTGCTGCTCATCGCCGCCCCGCACGACTTCGGCGAGAAAGAGCGCTACGCCCTCGACCAGTACGTCATGTACGGCGGCCGCGTGGTCCTGCTGCTCGACCGCACCGAGCTCGACCTGAACGCCGTGGACGGCCTCAGTCTCAAGCCCGTCGACTCGGGGCTCGACGAACTGCTCGCCCATTGGGGCGTCACGAGCGAGGCGCGGCTGCTGCTCGACGACCGCTCGGTGCCCTATCCGCTGCCCGTGCGCCGCGATCTGGGCGGGGTCATGGTCGAGACCGTCGAGAGTGTGCCGTATCCGTACTTCCCGCTCGTCGCGGGCGACGGGCTCAGCCGCGAACATGCGGCCACGGCGCAACTCGAAGTCGTGGGGCTGTTCTGGCCGGCACCGCTCACCGTGGCCGAGAAACGCCCCGTGGGCCAGAAGGCTGCGGTGCTGCTCGCGTCGTCGCCGAAAGCCTGGGTGTCCGACGCCATTGCCGACGTGGCGCCCAAATTCGATCAGAACGGCCCCATCGTCCCCCAGGCGCCGCCCGACGCGCGCGGCCGGGCGCTGGCCGTGGCCATCGAGGGCGAGCTCGAAAGCTTCTTCAAGGGCAAGCCCGTGCCGAGCGGGCTCGGCGAGACCGAGCGCACCGAAGACGAGCCCCTCGGCGAGCCCGGCGACGAAGACGTGCCGGACGAAAGCCCGCCGGCCGGCGCCGAGCCGGCGCCCGCGGGTGCCGCGCCAACGGCCCCCGCAGCGGACCCGCCGCCCCCGCCGCCGGCCGAGCCGGCGGCCGATGCCGGCGCGGCCCCTCCCAAAGGCAAGAGCGAGCCGCCCGCCGCGCCAACGGGCACGCGCACGGCCACGGTCGAAGCCACGAAGAAGGCGCGCATCGCCATCGTCGGCGACGCCGACTTCGTCTCCGAGATCGGCAGCAGCCTCATGGCCGAAGATTTCGCCGAGAACCTGGCCTTCCTGCGCAACCTCATCGACTGGTCGCTCGGCGAAGAGGCGCTGCTCGGCGTGCGTTCCCGCGGCACCACGGTACGGCCGCTCGAAACCCTCACGAAGGGCGACAAGGTGCTCGTCGAGAGCCTGAACTACGCCGTGCCCATCGTGGCCGTGCTTTTGTTTGGCATCCTGCGGCTCGTGTTGCGCCGGCGCACGGCGGCGGCGGCGGCGGCCGGCCGCCGGCCCACCGCTTCCGCGGAAGGGAGGTAGTCCCGATGCGGCTCCACCGTTTCAACCTCGCGCTGCTCGGGCTGCTGGCCGTGCAGCTGGTCTTGCTCTTCCTCGTCGTGCGGCCCGCGGCCACGCTGCCCACCTCGGACGACCGAACGGCCGGCACCGACCTGTGGCCCGGGGTCGGGGTCGAAGCCGTCGCGCGCATCGAAATCGCCGAACGCGCCGAGGGTGACCGGCCCGAACAGCGCCTCGCGCTCGAAAAGGGGCCGAGCGGCTGGGTCTTGCAGAGTGCGGGCGGCTATCCGGTCAAGACCGAGCCCGTCGACGAATTGCTGCAAGCGCTCAACGCGCTCCACGCGGCGCGCCTCGTCGCCGCGACCGAAGCGAGCCACGCCGAGCTCGACATCGGCGACCGGACCTACACGAAGACCGTCACGCTGGCCGACGCCACGGGCAAGACCCTGTTCGCCTTCTACGTCGGCCGCTTCGCCGTGGGCACGGCGTACGTGCGGCCGCACGGGCAGGCGAAGGTCTACGAAGTCGACGGCAAGTTGTCTTCGAGCCTCGACACCTACGCGTCGGCCTGGATCGAGACCCAATGGCTGACGTTCGAGCCCGCCGAGGCGAAACGCCTCAGCCTCACGCAGAACGGCCAGGAAACGGCGGTCGTGAAGGGCGAAACGGGTTGGACCATCGAGGCGCCCGAGGCCGCGGCCGGCCCGGCCGACGAAGCGAAGGTCATGGAAGTCGTGCGCGCGCTCGCCACGACCTACGTGCAGCAGCCCGTCGGCGGCAAGGATGCGCCCGAATACGGCTTCGCAGCACCGCTGCTCGTCGCGCGCGTGACGCTCAGCGACGGTCAGACGGTGGGCATCACCGTGGGTGCGGCCGAGCCGCCGAAGCCCGCGGCCGCCGCGCCGGCCGGGGCCGGCGCGGACGGAGCAACGGCCGTGCCGCCGGTACCCCCGCAGTCCGACGCGTTCTACGCGCGCAAGGACGGCAGCCCGCTCGTCGTGACACTCTCGCGCTACAAGGTCGAGGCCCTGCAAAAATCGGCGGCCGACTTCCGCGCGGTGCCCGCCGCGCCGGCCGCGCCGGACGCCGGCGGGGCTGCAGCGGACGCGCCGCCGGGCG
>CAYRCM010000189.1:0-11703 GCA_964422715.1 uncultured Myxococcales bacterium
GCCGCGCCGGACACCGCGCCCGCGGCCGGCGCACGGCCCACGGCAGTGACACGGCAAGATGCCGCGCCTACAGGCGGGCACCGCCAGCGGCCGGCCACAGCCCGCGCGCCGGTGCACGGCCCACGGCACCGACGCAGCGGCGCCGGCCCACCCTTGACAGAGCCGCGGCCTTTGGAGTACCGCTCCGGGGTCCCGTGTCGCTGACAATCTCGCCCATTTCAGGAGGTTCGCAGCATGGACCGCAACGTCCGCAGTCGGAAGCCCGAAACCGGCCCCTGCCCGCCCCCGGCGCCGGTGCCGCCGGTCAACAACCCGGGCAAAGAATGGCCCATTCGCGCCCTTGTGGGGCCGCTGCGCAAGATGCTGGCCAATTCCAGCGATTCGACGCCCACGACGGGGGTCGGGCCGTGCCAGCAGCTCTTCGCGGCCTACGCCGAAAGCGCCCTCGTGCGCGTCCACCCCATCACGTACAAGGCCGCGCCGCCGAATCCGAACTGGCCCCTCACCGGCGCCAACATCACGCCGCCCGTCGGCCCGCCCAACCTGGCGCTGAAGCACGAGTGGGCGCTCAACGTGCGCGTGTGGGCGCTGCGCGCCATGCTCGCCGGTTCCAGCGACAACCGGCCGCTCGGCGAGGAGCAGAACGAGCCCATTCGCTGCGTGCACATCTTCTCCGACTGCAACGACAACGACATCGTGCTCATCCACCTGCTGACCTTCGAGCCGGCCGCGTAGCCCGGCCACGAGCCCCAGGCCGAACGCCATGCAACCACCCGACACCGCACAGGAGTTCAAGATGGGCACCCCGCCGAGTCGGCTCCCGCTGCCCGGCAACGCGACGAGCGGTACCGCCACGGGCACGGGCCCGAGCGCCCCGAAGACCGAATACCCCTTGCTCGAGCCGGTCAATGCGGCCAACCGCCGCGAATGGCCCGTGCGCGTCGCCGTCGGCACCCTCGTCCGCATGCTGCAGAATTCGAGCGACGAAGAAGAACCCATTCGCTGCGTGCAGATCTTCTCCGACTACCCGCCCGAGCGCATCGTGCAAATCGCCGTCATCACGTACGAACCGACCTCGAAGTAGGCCGGGGCGGCGCCGCTCAGCGGCGACGTTCGTGACGCCGTCCGAGCAGCAGTTCGCCTTCGAGACGGTGGCGCAGCGCCCCGTAGAACGCGCGCAGAAACGGCTCGATGTCGTCGTCGGCAACGGAGCGGCCGAACCCGATGCGAAAGACGATGCGGTCGGCGACCTCGCGCAGGACGTCGAGTTGCTGGCCGCCGCCGTAGAAATCGCGCAAGAGCCGTTCGAGGACCTGGAGTTCGCGCACCCCGTAGTGGGCGAGTTGCTGCGGCGTGAACGCAAAGGCCGGGCCGGCGCCGCCCGGTACGGCGTCGGGCAGAGCCCCCTGGTCCTCGGCGAGTTTGCCCTCGGGCTTCACGATGACGAGGGTGCCCGCGACGAGGTCGCCGACGCGTGCCCGGTCGCGGTTGAGCAGCGGCAGAACGAGGAAGAGCGCGATCCAGGCCGAGGCGATGGCGCTCGCCCAGCCCGGAGCCGGCCCGTAGACGAGCTCGGGGGCGACGAGCGCCTGGAGCGGCAGCGACAGTTCGAGCTCGCGCAGCAGGTTGCGCGCGAGCACGGCCTCGCCCGTCAGCGGACCGCCGTGGCGGGCGACGACGCGCAGCCCGAGCGCGCGCTTGCCCGGCGTACGCCCCTGCCAGCGCAGTTCGAAAAACAGGAAGTAGCCGTTCCAGATGACGAAATGCGCGAGCAGGAAGAGGGCGACGAACGGCGCGAAGTCCTGGAAGCCGATGCCGGCCCCGGCCGCGAGCACGAGCCAGGCGACGACGGCCGTGAGGAGCGCCATGAGCACGAGGTCGATCAGGTAGGCCGCCAGCCGCGAGCCCACCGGGGCGAGGTGGACCGTGAGCGGCAGGTCTTCGGGGGTGACGAGCGTGCGCGCCGGCGCCGCCGTGTGGCCCGGGGCGGTCATGGGGCACTCTCCGTGGCGGGCACGGGGCGCGGCCGCCAGCCGACGAAGTAGCCGAGCCAGCCGGCCGCCGTCAGCGCCACGACGAACCAGCGCACCACCGGGTCGTGCACGCGCTGGCGGAAGATGCCCTCGATGAGCGCCGCGACGAAGAACAGCAGCACGGCCCCGAGCACGAGGCGCGTGGCCTCGCGCCCCGCCTGCGCCAGCGCCGCGAGCCGCCCGAAGCGGCCGGGACGGACGATGGCCCCGGCGAGCATGAAGCCGGCCCCGCCGCACAGCGCCACGGCGGTGAGTTCGGTTACCCCGTGGGGCAGCACCCAGGCCCAGAATTCGGCGCCGAGCCCGCGCGACGCGTAGAGCCCCGCCATGGCCCCGAGGGCGAGCCCGTTGTAGAAGAGCAACAACACCGCCGGCAGCCCGAGCGCGAAGCCCAGCGCGAACGAGAAGAGGCCGATCTTGGCATTGTGCGTGAACAGGAACGAGGCAAACACACCGAGTGCCGAGCCGGATTCCTCGGCGCCCGAGGTGAGCACGGCGCGCAGTTCGGCCGTGGTCGAACTCGGCGAGCGGCCCTGGGCCATGGCGGCCGGCACGAAGGCGTCGTAGGCCTCGGGGTCGGCGAGCACGGCCGCGAGCCCGCACAGCGTGCCGCCGATGAGCAGCCCGAAGGCCAGCAGCACGGCCCCGGCGTGCGCGCGCAGCGTGCCGGGCAGCGAATGGCCGAAGAAGCGCCGCAGCAGCCCGCCCGAGCGCGGCTTGGCCCCGTACACGCAGAAGTAGGCGCGCAGCACGAGGGCTTCGAGGTAGTCGAGCACGTTCTTGTCGAGCGAAATCGCGCGCGCGACCGACAGCGACGAGACCGCGGCCCGGTAGAGCGCCGGCAGCCGGTGCAATTCGGCCGGCGCGAGCGCCCGCAGGCCGCGGCGCTCGACGAGCTGCACGAGGGCTTCGAGTTCGAGCCACTGGGCCTCGCGTTCGCGGCGAAAGTCGGCGGAGCGTAGCCGCAGGGCCTCCATCAGAAGAGCTCCTTCCGCTTGGCGTCGAGGTAGCGGTCGACCAGCGTGGTGGCGATGGGACCGGGCTGCTGGTCGATGCAGAGCACCCCGAGGCGCGCGAGCCGGCGCAGCACCAGTTCGCGCTCGGCAACGAGCCCGTGGGCGACGACGGCGCGGTTGAGGGCGAGCAGCGTCTGCGGCTCCCCCCCCGCGATGCGGCCGAGCAGCGGGTCCTGGAACGCCACGAAGAGGACGAGGTGGCGGCTCGCGATGCGGCCGATGTTCTCGACCATGAGTTCGGCCGTGATGGTGTCGACGAAATCGGTCAGCACGACGACGAGGGCGCGCCGCGTCTGGCGGCGCGACAGTTCCATGAGGCCGAGCGTGAAGTTGGTCTCGGCGGTCGAATACGCGATGCGGGCGGCCGTGCGGTTGAGCAGCGACAGGGCCTCGCGGCCGCGCAACGGCGGGCAGTACTGGCGCAGGCGGTCGTCGAACGAGACGAGGCCGACCTGGTCGCCGACGTGCAGCGAGACGGTGGCGAGCGTGAGCGCGGCGTGGATGGCGTGGTCGAGGCGCGGCAGGCCGTCGATGGGCTCGTTCATGAGCCGGCCCGAGTCGACCGCCAGGATGACCTGGCGATTGCGTTCGGTGCGCATCTGGCGCCAGAGCGGGCGCGCGTGGCGCGCCGTGGCCTTCCAGTCGATGAAGCGCAGGTCGAGGCCGGGCACGTATTCGCGCAGGTGGTCGAATTCGCTGCCGTCGCCAACGAGGCGGGCCACCCGCCGGCCGAGCTGCCGGCTCGGCGCCGCGAGCAGTTGCGAGGCCGTGCGGCTGACGAGCCCGAGGTCGGGCACGATGTCGGCCTCCACGTCGAGGGCGTAGCGCCGCTGCACGGCCATGAGCCCGAGCGGGCCCGTCGTGGCGAGCCAGGCGGCGCGCACGGCCACCTGACCGCGCGCTGTGGGCGTGAGCGCGAAGCGGAGTTCGCCCGGGCCGCGGCCGAGCCGCAGTCCGGCGACCGGCACGACGGGCGCGACGGGCCCCTCGACGTCGAGCACGAGCCGCAGGACGAGTTCGAAGCCGGTGTCGTTGCGGCAGACGAGTGTCACCGGCTGCGGCGGCCCGACGACGAAGGGCTCGGGCAGACGCGCGTCGAGCAGGAGCCGGCCGAGCCGCGGGGCGAGCAGGCGGTCGGCCAGAAGCAACAGCAGCCCGAGGGTCGCGAAGCCGAGCCAGTAGGGCCAGAGCGCCGGCAGGCCGAGGACCACCGCGAGCGCCAACGGCAGCCCGAGGACAAGCAGCCAGAGGCCCCGGCGGGTGGGCACCGAGCGCGTGGGCCCGCTCGGCGGTTCGGGCAACGCGAACGACACGGTCGCAGCCTCCCTCAGCGTGGTGCGGCGACGCCGTCGAGGATGTGGCGCAGCACGCGGTCGACCTGGGCGCCCTCGATGTGCGCCGCGGCCGTGAGCACGAGCCGATGGCGCAACACCGGCAGGAACAGCCCCTTGACGTCGTCGGGCACGACGTAGTCGCGGCCGCGCACGGCGGCGAGCGCGCGGGCAGCCGTGGCCAGCATGTTGGCGGCGCGCGGCGAGGCGCCGTGCAGCACGTGCGGATGGCTGCGCGTGGCGCGGACGAGCCGCACGACATACGCAACGAGCTCGTCGGAGAGATGCAGCCCGCGCACGACCTCGCGGGCGGCGAGGATGGCCTCGGCGTTCGTGACCGGCCGCACCTCGAGCCGGTCGAGGTCGGGCATGGCGCTCTGGTGGCCGTGCAGCCGCACGATGGCGCGTTCTTCGGCCTCGTCGGGGAAGCCGACGAGCAGTTTGAACAGGAAGCGGTCGAGTTGCGCCTCGGGCAAGGGGTAGGTGCCTTCCTGTTCGATGGGGTTCTCGGTCGCCACGACGAGGAACAGCGGGGAGAGCGCCCGCGTCGTGCCGTCGATGGTGACCGCGCGTTCCTGCATGGCTTCGAGCAGCGCGGCCTGGGTCTTCGGCGGCGTGCGGTTGATTTCGTCGGCCAGCAGAAACTCCGTGAACACCGGGCCTTCGCGCAGCACGAACTCGCTCGTGCGCCCATTGAAGACGTTCGTGCCGAGGATGTCGGCCGGCATGAGGTCGGGCGTGAACTGCACGCGTTTGAAGGCGAGCCCGAGGCCACGGGCGAAGGTGCGCGCGAGCAGCGTCTTGCCGGTGCCCGGGACCCCTTCGAGGATGACGTGTCCCTCGGCCAGGAGGGCCACGAGCAGCAGTTCGGTGACCTCGCCGAGTCCGAGCAGGATGCGGCCGCTCTGCGCGGCGACCGCTTCGACCATGCGTGCCAGTGCCGAGTCCATGAATGCCTCCGCGGGGTGGGCCGGGCCCCGCAAACCCGGGGCGGCTAGCCGCGCCCCGCCGTATCGAGACCCATGAGCGTACGTTCGAACCGCCGGATGTCGCGCGCGAGCCGGAGCACCTCGCCCGGCGGGTGGTTCGGCGCCCGGAGCCGCGCGCGCAGGTCGGCGAGAGTCGCCGTTTCGCCGCGCACGGCGGCGAGCGCCGCGAGATCGAACGCGTGGGCGCCGCCCGGGGCCGCGAAGCGCCGGGCGACGTTGCGCTCTGCGGCCTCGAAGTAGCGGCGGACGAGGTCGCCGTCCTGCCGCGCCGAGAGCAGCAGCGCCGCGGTGTTGTCGATGAGCAGTCCCTTGCCGCGCGGGAGCGGGTCGGGCGGCGGCAGCGCGGCCCCAAACCGGGTGGCGAGACGCCACGAGAGAAGCGCCAACACGACGAGCCCGTGGAGCAGCAGCACGACGAGCGGGAATGTGAAGACCCGCCGCAGGACCGAGCCCGCCTTGCCGTAGCCGTGGCTGCCTTCGTCGACGACCACGCCCTCGGCCCCGAGCCCGGAGAGGAACAGGTCGTGCACGAGCAGGGCGTGGTCGCCGCGGCCGAGCCCGGCGTTGTTGAGCAGGTCGGGGTCGGCCACCACGTAGACCGCGGGTTCGCTGCGCCAATGCGCCAGCAGCAGCCCTTCCGTGCAGGCCACGACCGGGACGAGCTCGGGGTGCGGAGCGAGCAATTGGGCCGGGGGTTCGAGATCGATCGTGAGTTTCCGGGCGAACGGCCCGGCCACGGCCGCGCAACCGCTCGCGACGGGCACGCGCACGACGGGCGTGACGGGCGCGGCGGGGGGCGCCTCGGCGCCCGCGCTGGAATCGCCGATCCAGGAATCGGCGGGGCGTGACGCGTCGAACGCGTGCCGCACACGGTCGCGTTCGAGAAGCCACCGGCTGTCGATGAAGCCGGGCGTCGCTTCGTCGCGCGAGACCGCCCACTTCGGCAGCACGAAGACCACGGGGGCGCCCTGCCCCCGGGCCGTCCGGACGTTGATGCGGGCCTGCTCGGCGGCCAAGGCGGGGCTGCCGAGGCGCTCCTCCAGGGCGTCGCCGGCTCCGGCGGCACTCACCCCCGGCTCGGCGAGCAGCAGCGGGAAGCTCGCGTGCGCGCGTTCGGCGGCCTGGTTGCGGGCCACGACGACGGTCAGCCCGGCCCGTTCGAGGAAGGTCCGCAGCGCGTGGTGGCCGACGAGCGACCGGCTGAACACGTCGGCACCGGCCGACGCTTCGCCGAAGAGATCGCCCGCGAAGGCCGCCAGCAGGAGCCCGAACGTGAACGTGGCGAGCCCGCCGCCGACGAGCAACGCCACGACGCGGGGCGAAAACGGATTTACGCCGTGAGCCGCTCGTACCACCGCAGACAGTCCGCGTAGCCCGCCGCGTCGAGCGGCCGGCCGCCAAAAAGACAGGTTTCGACCCGCTCGACGAGGGCCGCAAAGGCTTCGGATTCGCTTGCCGCCTGCGGTAGTCGACGCAGCAGTTCGCGGCTCGTGGCGGCGGGCGGCACCTTTTCGCCGTGGCGCGCGGCGAGCGCCGCGATGCCGAGCAGCAGCAGGCCGTGGGCGGCCTCGGCGAAGGCCCCGGCCGCGGCAAGCCGCGCCACCTCGGCCAGCGTCGGACCGCGCGCTTCGGCCGCGCCGGGTCGAGCCTCGCCGGCAGGCGCAGCGGACGCGGTGTGCCGCCGCCGCCACCAGGCGCCGACGAGACCGGCCACGACCAACGCGACGGCTGCCGCCGAGCCGATGCAGAGGATCAGGCGGGCGGGCGCTCCCCACGACCGCGACGGCAGCTGTTCGGGTCGCAGCATGGGCTCGGGGGACTGGCCGGACGGCAGCGCCCGCTGGTAGTTGCCGTCGTCGAGCACCTCGCGGACGAGGTCTCGGACGTCGGGGCGGGGTTCGGCCGCGCCGGCCGCGGAGACCGCCAGGACCAGGACGATGAGCGCGACGGCGCTTTGCAGGCGAACACGGCGACCCACCGGCGGACTCCAGACTGGCTTGCGCCCGACGACCGGCTGGCGGCCGCGGGCGGGGCGATCCTACGCCGGCGCCGGCCCGCTGTCACCCCGCGAAAAGTCGACGGCTCGTCGGGAGTTGGCCGCCTTGCCACGTTGACGGAAGGGGGCAAAGGCGCTACGTTCCTGCCCGTGTTCGCGACGCGTCGCATAGGCATTGCCGAACTATCTTGCCCCTCGCCCCCCCGCGCGCTGTCGGCTCGACCGCGTCGTGCGGGAGCTCCCGCCGGCGCCGTGACCGCGTCGTGCCTCTTCTTCTGCGTTCTCCTCGCCAGCCCGCTGGCCGCACAACCCGAGGCCTCCGTGGACCCACTGCTCGACGCTCTGCAGGCCGAATTGGCGCGCAACAGCGCAGCCCTGCGCCTCGACGACTACCCCAATCCCTACTTCGTCGCGTACCAACTCCTCGACGAAGAACAGTTCGAGCTCGGCGCAAAACGCGGCGCGCTCTACTCCGACAAGCGCGGCCGACAGCGCAACCTGTACGTCGAAGTCCGGGTCGGCGACTACGCCCTCGACAACTCCGAAGACCAAGACCACGACATGCAGGGCCTCGACCACTACGTGCCGAACGAGTTGGCCCCGCTCGACGACTCGGCCGAGGCGCTGCGCCACGCGCTCTGGCTGCTCACCGATTTCCGCTACAAGCAGGCGCTCGCGGCCTACCACAACGTTCGCGGCAAGCGCGTGTTTGCGCCCGAGTCCGGCGGCCCCGCGGCCGGCAGTTTCACGCGCGAAGAGGCGGTCGCGGCCATCGAACCGCTCGAACCGCTCGACTTCCCCGACGACGAGTGGCGCGCCCGGCTGCGCCGCCTGTCCCAGCTCGCCACCGAAGACCCGCTCGTTTTCGACGCCTACCTCGAAATCAAGGCGCGCCGCGTCGTGCGTCGTTTCGTCAACCTCGAAGGCTCGCGCATCCGCACGGTCGCGCGCTACTACAGCGTCTCGTTCCAGGCCATGACCCGGGCCCCCGACGGCATGCTGCTCGAACACGGCACCGAGTCGTATTGCCGCGACCCGGGCCACCTGCCGAGCGAAGCCCAACTCACGGCCGACATCCGGCTCGTGCTCTCGCAGCTCGCGGCGCTGCGGGCCGCCCCGGTACTCGACCCGTACACGGGCCCGGCCATCCTCGAACCCGAGGCCACGGGCGTCTTCTTCCACGAAGCCGTGGGCCACCGCCTCGAGGCCTACCGCACCGACGCCGACGAAGAAGGGCAAACCTTCAAGGGGCGGCTCGGGCAGGTGGTCATGCCCACGTTCCTGAGCATCCTCGACGACCCCACGCGGCTCTCCGAGGGCGAAAAACAGCTCAACGGCTTCTACCGCTACGACGAAGACGGGGTGGCGGCCCGGCCCGTGACGCTCGTCGAAAACGGCGTGCTGCGCACGTTCCTGCTCGGTCGGCGCCCCTTCGACACGCTCACGCGCTCCAACGGTCACGGCCGCTCCGACGGCGAGAGCGCCCCCTCCGCGCGCATGGGCAACTTCATCGTGCGCGGCGCCGCGCCGCTGAGCCACCCCGACCTCACGAAGCGCCTCATCGACGAAGCGCGCCGCCAGGGCCGGCCCTTCGGGCTGCGCATCGGCAGCATCATCGGCGGCTCCACCAACACGTCGTCGTACGGCTATCAGGCATTCAAGGGCACGCCGCGCATGGTCTACAAGGTCGATGCGCGCACCGGCCAGGAAACGCTCGTGCGCGGGGTCGAGATGGTCGGCACGCCGCTCAGCAGCATCGGCAAGATCGTGGCCACGAGCGACCGCTACGGCGTGTTCAACGGCTACTGCGGCGCCGACTCGGGCTGGGTGCCGGTGAGCGCCGTCGCCCCCGAAGCGTTGTTCCGCGAAATCGAAGTGCAGCGCACGGTGCGCCGCGAAGAGAAACCCCAGATCCTGCCGCCGCCGCCTTCCGACGATGCGACGCCGACGCACTCCGCGGTGCGCGGCGCGTCGGGCCTGCCCCGCGGCGAAGGCGCACCCGTGACGCGCCCGGCCGATGCTTTCCGGCCGTTCGCCCGGAACCTCTCAGGAAAGGACTAGCGCGCCGGCCATGATTCTCGATGCGCACGCCGCCAGCGACGTCGGCAAAGTCCGCGAAAAAAACGAAGACAGTTGGCTCGTCGACGGCAGGCGGGCGCTGTTCGCGGTGGCCGACGGCATGGGCGGGCATGCGTGCGGCGAGGTGGCGAGCCGGCTCGCCATCGAGGCCATGACGGGCGCCCACCGCGACGCCGACGAACTGCGCTTCCGCGACGAATACCGCGCCTTGCAGCGCGACGGCAGCCGGGTCGCCGAACGCAGTTTCCACCAGTATCTGCTGCGCCGCGCCGTCGAGGCGGGCAACACGCTCATCCACGAAACGGCGGCGGGCAACGCGGCCTACCACGACATGGGCACCACCATCGTCAGCGCGCGCTTCGTCGGTACCCGCGTCTACACGGCCTCGGTGGGCGACAGTCGCATCTACCGCTGGCGCCAGGGGCGCTTGAAGCAGCTCACCGACGACCATTCGCTCGCCAACGAGTACGTCAAGATGAAGCTGCTGCGGCGCGAAGACGTGCCGCGCTTTCCATACCGCAACGTCATCGTGAGGGCCCTGGGCCTTTCCGAACGCGTCCAAGTCGACAGCGCCTACGTGCAGTGCCGCGCCGGCGACCGCTACCTGCTCACGTCCGACGGGCTCACCGACCTCGTGCCCGACCCCCGCATCCAGGAACTGCTTGGCCGGTCCGGCGACGCGCGGGGCGTTGCCGAGGGGCTCCTCGAAACCGCTCTCGACGCCGGGGGCATCGACAACATCACGGTCCTCGTCGTGCACGTCAGGGACCTCGCGGCGGCCTGACGCGGCGCCCCGATGCGGCCTCGCGCCAAGGGCACGGACCGGGAGAGGAATGCGCATGAAACGACACCTGTCCGTCTGGCTCGTTTTGCTCGGGCTCACGCTCTCTGCGTGCGGCAACGCGTGCAAGGACCTCGCCGACAAGGCCTGCGAACGGGCCGGCGACGATGCCAAGGTTTGCATCGAAGCCCGCGCCCGCGCCGAGAAGGCCGGCCCCCAGGAACGGGACATGTGTGCCACGGCGCTCGAACTCTACTCGCTCGCCGGCGAGCCCCGCTAGGGCGCGCGGCCGGCGTCGACCCCGCGGCGGCGGGCAGGAGCAGCCTTCGGCCATGCAGACGTTCGGCAAGTACGAGCTCGTCGAGCGCATCGGCACGGGTGGCATGGCCGAAATCTACCTCGCCAAGGTCACCGGCATCGAAGGCTTCGAGCGCCTCCTCGTCGTCAAGAAAATCCTGCCGGCCTACTCGCGAAACCGCATGTTTTTCCGCATGTTGGTCGACGAGGCCAAGATGACCTCGGCGCTCCAGCATCCCAACATCGTACAGATCTACGAGCTCGGCGAAGTCGACGGCCAGCCCTACATCGCCATGGAATACGTGCACGGCAAGGACTTGCTCAAAATCCTCGCCCGCAGCGTCCGGGTGCGCCGCCGCATGCCGCTCAAGCTCTGCCTGCACGTGGTGGCCGAAGCCTGCAAGGCGCTCGCGTACGCTCACGAGGCCCGCGACATCTACGGCGAGCCCATGCACATCGTGCACCGCGACGTCTCGCCCTCGAACCTCATCGTGTCGTACCAGGGCGAGGTCAAGATCATGGACTTCGGCGTGGCCCGCGCCCGCCGTCAGTCGCACAAGTCGCGCTCCGGCGTGCTCAAGGGCAAGCTCGGCTACATGTCGCCCGAGCAGGTGCTCGGCCGCGACGACCTCGACCACCGCTCCGACATCTTCTCGCTCGGCATCCTGCTGTTCGAAACCATCACGCTGAAGCGGCTGTTCCTCGGCAAGACCGACCTCGAAACGCTCGTCAACATCCGCGACGTGCGGCTCGAACCACGGCTGGCGCGCCACACGTACCTGCCCGAACCCGTCGTCGCCCTGATCCGCAAGGCGCTCGCGCCTGACCCGGCCGCGCGCTACCAGCGGGCCACCGAACTCTACGACGACATCCAGGACTACCTGTACGAGAAGCGCCTGCGGGTGCGGCCCCAGGATCTCGCGGCGTTCGTCGAGGAGCTCTTCGACGAGGCGGCCGTCGTGCCCATCCTGCCGCGCCGGCCGCAAACGGGCCCTGGCGAGCCGGGCGGCGAGGCCACGGGGGTCGAGCCGAGCGCCGACACGGGCCTCGCGAGCGACGAAATCGCCCTCGACGGACTGCCCTTCGACACCGACCCCGATGTCGCAGAGGCCGACGTGCAGGCCGTGCGCGACGCCGCGGCCGGGGCCCCCGCCCCCGAGGCGCCGCCGGGCGCGGCCGCC
>CAYRCM010000190.1:0-11682 GCA_964422715.1 uncultured Myxococcales bacterium
TTCCCCGGCGTGACCCCCGGCACCCCCGAGCCGCCCGAAGTGCCGGTGCCGCCGCCGGCTGCCACGCGCGGCATCCGCCCCGACGTTCCCATGCCGCCGCCGCCGGTCAGCCGCGGCATCGCGCCCGACGACCCCGCGGTGCCCGCGCCGCCGCCCGCCACGCAGGGCATCCGCCCCGACTAAAAATCCGCAATTTCGGCCCGGTACGGCCTGTGGGCTGCCGCCCACCGCACCGTCAATTCGGCAGGACAGGCTGCGCGGGCAGCGTGGGCTCGAAGGACACGAGCACCGGGAAGTGGTCGGAGTAGTCTTCTTCCCAATCGCGGAATTCGCCGGTGGGCACGCCGCGGATCTCGGGCACGAAGCGCGCCCAGTCGGCGTAGAGCGCGCCGCTCACGATGGCGTGGTCGAGGAACTGGCCGACGACGCGCCGGCCGTCGACGAAGTGGTAGAACGAGACGCTCGTGACCGATTGCGGCGGCAGTCGCGCCGTGAGGAACACGTAGTCGGGCTCGGTGCCGAGAAACGTGTTGAGAAACACGTTTTCGGCCGGTGGATCGTAGGGGTCGTCGTTGAGGTCGCCGAGGAGCAGCGTGCGGTGGCCCGGCCGCCGGGCGAGCAGCGCGTGGAGTTTCTGGCAGGCGTCGAGTCGCCGGTCGGCGCCATCGGGGTAGGCCTTGAGGTGCAGCACGATCACGTCGAACGTGGTCTCGGCGCCGCCGCGCTGCACGTGCACCGTGGCCATGAGCGGCGAGCGCGGGAACGCATCGGAGTCATTCGGGAAGAGCGTCTGGTTGGCCACGATCTCGGTGGTGTCGCGGCGCACGAGCAGGCCGACCGTGGTGTCGTAGTAGTCCCACGGCGCGTGGATGCCTTCGTATTCGGGCAGGCTGGCGAGCAGGCGGTCCCAGGCCTGGAGCGCTGGGGGAGGATCGTCGGGGTCGGTCTTGATCTCCTGGAGCGCCACGATGTCGGCGTCGAGCCCGCGGATCGTCGAGACGACGGCGCCCATGCGCGTCTCAGTGACGCCGTACTCGGAGAAATTGTGGACGTTCCAGGTGGCCGCGACGAGCGCCGGGGGCAGCGGCGCGTCGTCGGACTCGGCTTCCGCTTCGGTGTCGTCCCTGGCCTCGAAATCCTTCGCGCGCGGGGTGTCGACCCACGTGTCGGCCGCGCCGGAATCGTCGGGGTCGACGGCGCAGCAGTCGAGCACGCCGGGCATCGTCTCGGCCGTGTCGGCGTCGTGCGCTGGGTCTACGCCCGTGCCGCCGCAGCCCGCGAGCACCGCGGCCAGCAGCAGGAATTCGAGCAGCAGGGCGCGCGTCGCGGAGGTCCTTTGCAGATGCAGGCGGCTCATGTCGGGTACTCCGTGGGCGTTCGGGGCGGTTACCGGAACAGACCGGGGTGCGGGTCGAGCTGGTAGATGCGGGCGTCGCCGCCGCAGAGAACCCCGAGGCTGCACGCGGGCACGACCGCGTCGGGGAAGCGCAATTTCTCGATCCACGCGCCGCAGTCGAGCAGCACGAGGTTGTCGCTCGGGTTCGTGCGGTCGACGTGCAGGCAGATGCGCGGCGCGTGCGTGTGGCCGATGACGAGTGTGCGCAGCGCAGCCATGGGCCCGTCGAGGTCGAGGCGGCTCAGGAACGGTTCGCGCCCGGCGCGGATGCCGCGGGCGAACTCGATCACTCGGGAGAGCAGCGGATGGCTGCGCTCGAGCGCGTCGGGCGGGCAGGGGGCCGTCGTGAGCCACACGTTGACCCAGTCGGGCAGCGCCAGGCTGTCGCTCTCGGCGTCGAGTTCGACGGGCGGGCCGCCTTGCGGACCGAGCCACTTGCCTTGCCCGGCCTCGCGCGAGCGGTCGACCGGGTAGGTGACCGCGCCGACGAGCGGCCCGAAGCGCTCGACGAAGTATTCTTTCACCTCGGCGCGCAGTTTTTCTTCGAGCGGGTCGAAGGCGTCGCCGTGCGTGCACAGCACCGTGCGCGTGCCGCCGACGGCGTAGCCGAGCCCGCGGCGCGCGTGGCGCAGCGCCAGGCTTTGGCGGATGGCGGCGTCGTGGTTGCCGGCGACGAGGTCGGCTTCGAGCGATTCGCTGCCGCGCTGCACGAGCCGGGCGCGCACCTTCCCGTTGTCGTACAACACGCGCTCGACCTCGGCGGTCACGCTTTCGGAGCGCAACTCGGACTCGCGCCAGAGGTCGAGGAAATCGCCGAGTTGCACGGTTTTCAGCGACTGGCCGGCCGGCAGCGCGTTCCAGAACCTCAGGAGCACGCGGGCAAGCCCGTCGAGCAGCGCGGTGCGGTCGATGGGGGCGTCCCGCTCCTGACGCTGGAAACCGTAGCGGTAGGCGGCGTTGCCCTCGGCCGTCATGAGGTGCAGGTCGGGCAGAAACACGAAGACCCGCGCCGGGCTCGCGCCGCCGAGCAACTCGTCGTTGTACACCCGCGCCACGAGCCGCACGCGGCTCACACAGTCGCCGCGAAGCGAGAGCAGGTGACCGAGCAACTGTCGATGAACGTCTTGCCGGGACAGCATGGGTCTACTCGACTCCGCCGCCCGGGACGAAGCGGCGGTGGAACACGACGAGCCCGGTGAAACGGCCGGGCGTCTCGGGGTCGAGCACGTAGCCCGCCCCGGCGGGCGGGGTGCCGTCGGGGCCTGGCGCGAGCGGGACCGCGCGCAGCCGGCGCTTGTAGAACGCGAACACGAGTTCTCCCTTGACGAAGCCGCGCACGAGGCCGCCGTCGAGTTCGACGAGCGCGCCGTCCGCGTCGCGCCCGACCCGCGCGTCGTGCACCGCAAGCGCCCATGTTGCGCGGTCGAAGAGCCGCGCCACCGTACCGCTGCCGGTGCGCAAGTCGGCGTCGCTCGGCGCGGCCGCGGTGAGCGCCGCAAAGAGCGCCGCGTAGGTTTCGCGCACCCGTTTCACACTTGCCGGGTCGAGGTCGGCGGGGTCGAACGAGCGGCCCGGCAGCCGGCCCGCGTTGAGGCAGAAAGCGACGATGCGCTCGGCGTCGGCGGCCTGGAGCGGCAGCGCGAAATCGGCGCTGCGGGCGGCCTCCTCGGGCACGCCGACGACCGCGGGCAGGGTGGCACCGCTGCACCGCAGCAGGGCGGCCGCCGCAACGACAAGGAGCGCAGGGGAGGTGCGTTTGGGAAGCATGCGTTCTCCGGTCAGCCCAGGGCGTGGTGCGTGTGCGGCACGGTTCCGCAAACATCCAGAAGCATGAAGGCGGTGGGCGTGGCGGTCAAGGCACCGTCTCACCCGGCCGGCTACAGGCCCGGGTCGGCGGGCGGCGGGTAGCCGTCGCGGACGCACCGGCCGTCGCGGATTTCGTTGCCCTCCGGCGGGTAGTCGGCGCAGCCGTTACCGTCGAAGTCGACGGCGGTCCAGACGTTTTCGCCGGTGATGCCCCCGTTGGCCTGGACGGGGTCGTTGACCAGAGCGCCCTCCGGGACCGCCGCGTCACTGATGCAGAACTCGTCCCCGGCGACGGTGAAGGTGTTGTCCTCGATGCGCAGCAGGCTGTCGGGCAGCGCGGCCAGGCCGCCCACGATGCGGTTGCCGATCACGTGGGCGACACCCTTCGTGACCTGCACCGTCCCGGTGATGTCGTTGTCCTGGAGCAGCGTCGGGCATTCCTGAAGGGCCACCGTGGCGATGTGGCTGCCCGCCGTGTCGACCGACAGCGCGTTGCCCTGCACGGTGGCGCCGCCGGGCACGAACATGATGCCGAGACCGGCAAACGCGCCGTCGAGCGTGTTGTTCTCGAACAGCACGGGCCCCGACGACTCGTCGATTTCGGGCCGGCAGCCCGCGAATTGGCAGTTGCGCACGGTGATGGGACCCTCGACGCCGGCCGCCGCCAGCGCCGGCACCATGCCCGGCATGAGCGGCTGGGCCACCCCGCCGAACACGCAGTTCTCGACGGTGAGCGGGCCGTCGATGTCCGAGACCTCGACCATTTCGATGGGCTGTTCGGCGCTCCCGACGCCGCTCAGCCACACGCCTGGCGGCGGCTCGTCGCCCTCGGCCTTGAAGCCATGGGGGACGGCGTCGGCGTCGAGTTTGTCGAGCCCGAAAACCCGCGCCAGGTTGAGCTTCTTCAGGAAATTGCCGTCCATGTGCACGGACACGGCGACGCGCTGGTCGCGCTCGATGTAGATGTCGTCGCGGAAGCCGCCGCCCGTAACCGACCAACTCAAAGAGGCCATGGCGCCCTGCGTGGTCACGAAGACCTTGCCGTTGGCCTCGCTGAAGAACTGGTCCGCGTAGTGGTGGTTGCCGTTGATGAGCCAGTGCAACTCACCGCCGAACTTGACGTTCTCGTAGGTGCCGGCGTAGGCGCCGCCGAGGTCCACCGTGAACTCGCCGCCGATCTGGGCGTCCTTGAAGCCCGCCGTCACCCGGTAGTCGCCGAACGACTCGTCGAGGGCCGTGAACGTGAACTTGTGGTTCACCTTGAGCCCGACGCTGCTGTAGACGAGCGTCGGGTAGAGCACCGCCCCGAGGAGCCCGAGCATCACGTAATCGACGTTGTCGAACTCGGAAAACGCCTCGCTGATGCTGAAGTTGGAGCAACCCCAGGAGAACGTGGCGTCGCCGAAGACGTTCTGGCGGGTGTTCAACGTGAGCGAGCCGAGGCCAAGGACGTGGAAATCGAAATCGTTGATGAGATTGGCGGTGAAGTTGCCGGTGGGCTCTTCGGTGACCTCCCAGTCGATGGCCGCGCGTTGCAGGTTGCGGTGGTCGTCGACCGTAACCGTCGCGTTGCCGCCGAGGTGCGCCTTGATGTCGAGCAACTCGAACCAGTTGTAGGCGATCTGCGTCTCGGCGTTGCCCGTGAACGACGCCAGCCCATCGAACGAGAACGCTTTGAAGTGGTTGCTCTTGAATTCCCACTTGCCACTGTAGGTGGCCTCGTTCAGGCGGAACTTCAACTGTTCGCCGAACATGGCGCGGCAGACTCGATCGATGGCGTCGGGGTTGAAGAGCCCACTGTAGTCGGGGGCGGCGGGGGTCTCGCTCTTGAACGCGCGCTTGGCCGTTGCAGGGTCGCCCGAGGCGTAGGGCGCCCCCGCGACACCGCCCGCCACGATCTCGGCCCGCGCCGGAAACGTGAGTCCGACGAGCGCAAACGGCCCGTTGGCGTTGATGACGACCCCGCCGGCATTCTCGAAGGTGAGGCCGACGAGGGCCGCCGCCTGCGAGGCGTCGATGACGAGCGGCGCGCTGCCGGGGCCGGCGACGCGCGCCGTGCGCCCGGCGGCCACGACGATCTTCACCGGACACGTCGGGGCCAACTGGGTGACGGCGAGCGTGCGGTCGGTGTCGACGACCAGCGCCCCGAAGGCGCCCGGCTCCATGGCGGCGCACAGCGCGTCGAGGGCCGGCGGCAACTCGCGGAACTGAGTGGTGCTGCCGGCCGGCGGCTCGTCGACGACGTAGACGATGGCGGCCGGCTCCGGCGCGGCCGGGGGCACGACGCCGTAGGTGCTGAGGCCCGAAAGCCGCGCCTCCAGGCGGTCGACGCGGCCCGCGACGGGGCTCACGGCGTCGAGCAGCAGCCAGGCGCCATCGACCGCCTTGGCGATGCGCAACTCGGCGCCGCCCATGGCCAATGGCACGTCGGCCGGCGCAAAGTCGATTTCGAGCCGCGCCGGGACCGCGAACTCGGTGCCGTCGGGTTCGATGGCGAACGTCGTGCCCGGCAGCGCGCCGTCGGGCCCCTCGTTCGTGGGCCGCAGGCTGAACTCCAGGGTGTCGGTCAGCGCGCCGGGCGGCACGACGAGCCGGGCGTGGCCGTCGGCCGAGACGAGTTGCCCGCCCCCGGGGCCGATGGGGCCGTGCTCGGTCTGGAGCGGCAGTTCGATGTCGGCGTCGCCCGCCGCCGCGTCGCCGCCGGCCGCGTCGCCGGCCGGCGTGTTGTTTCCTCCGCCGCAGCGCGGCAGGGCCACGAGCAGCCACGCGCCGCACGCGAAAACGACGGCTCTCGGCCACGCTTCGTTCGGCATCGTCCCGACTCCTTCGCTGGTGCGTCTTGCGTCCGCGTCGCGCGCATTCATAGCAAGGCGGCCGGGGGCGAATCAAGGTGCCGCCCTCCCGGACGAGCTCGGGCCCGGCCGCGTGCACCGTCCGGCGGGCCGCGTTCGGGGGCGGGGCGGGGGGCGGTCGCAGCCCGCCCCACGGCCCCGGTCGCCCCGTCGGGCCGTCGCGGTGGCCTCGGCACTGCTTCGTCACTGCTCCGGGACAACTGCGTTATCTCTCCGTTTCTACTCTTTCAGTTAACGGACCTGTGACGGAGTTGTGAAGGGGGAGTAACGCGGTTGTCAAGAAGGATGGACGGCCCCAGCTCGGGCGCTCGGCGGAGCGCCGCCCGAACCAAAGCGCGCTCCCGGGGTAGCCGCAGCAGCCGTTGACCCTGCGGACGTTCGGGGTGTACCATCGCGCTCATTCTACGAGCAGCCTTCGACGGGCAAGCCCGCCGGGCGGGGAGGGACATCATCATGAGGACCTGGCAGCGGTCGGGCGGCATCGCCCTGGCGGTGGCGCTCCTGAGCCTCTGGCTCGCAGGCGCGGCGCAAGCCGACGTGTTCAACAACGTCGAGGAGGCGGCCGAGTTCACGCTCGTCTACGACCTCAACATCCCGAACGAGAGCGACGATTTCGGCAGCGGGGTGCCGTACACCGTCAACAACGCGGCCAGCATCACGACGCCGTTCGACCGCATCGCCTACTACCTCGAACTGCAAACGTCGGGCGGCAGCCTCGAATGGGTCTACGTCTCGGTCGACAGTTTTACGCGCGACGCCACCAAGATTGGCGTGCCGGCACCCGCCACCGGCGCCTTCTTCCAGCGCGGCCTCACGCACATGAACGTGCGCACCAACGTCCCGAGCAAGGTCACCGCCGGCGATGACATCGCCACCGGCAACATCGAGTTCTGGAACAACTGCTACGCCTCCGGAAACGGCGTCTCCGTGCCCGGGGCGTCGGGCTCGGTCTACGACTTCGGCGACGACCCGAGCGCTCAGCCGGCGAACTGCTACGGCTCCATGCAGATCCACAACTACGGGCTCGCGCAGACGCTGTTTTCCTACAGCGCCTGGTCGCACAGCGGCACGGCCGACGACCTCGGCATCGGCAACGGCACCGGCACGCATCCCGACTGGACGCACATGTACAACGCCGCCGGCTACACGGTGAAGCGCCTGCAGGTGCTCGTGCGCAAGAGCGAATCGTGGATTTCCTTCATCCCCGACGCGCGCAACTACGAGCTCGTCTACGAGTTGCCCATTCCGTCCACGGCCGGCACGTTCCACCCGTCGGCGGTGCCCTACAGCATCAATCGGTCGGCGAGCGTGCCCTCGGGCTTCGCGCGCGTGGCCTACTACCTCGAATTGCAGGAGCCGGGCGGGCCCGTGCGCTACGTCTGGACGTCCATGGACGCCTTCGCGACGAGCGCGAGCCAGATCGGGGTTCCGGCCTCCGGGGTCGGCGTGTCGTACCAGCAAAACGTCACGAACCTGACCGTGGTGTCGAACCAGCCGGGGGTGACGAACGGCTCGTTTGCGACCGCGGGCAACATCGAGTTCTGGCCCAACAACTACGGCACGACGAACACGGCCGGCGTGCCGAACGCATCGGCCGACTACTACGACTGGGGCGACTTCCCGACCTCGCCGACGGCCGGCTACGGCTGCATGCAGGTGCACAACCATGACGCCAGCCAGGTCGTGTGGGCCTACAACGCCTGGGGCACGACGAGCGTCCAGGACCTCGGCATCGGCAACAGCCCGACGGGCAGCCACGCCGACTGGACCTTCCGCTACAACGCGTCGAACTACATCGTGAAAACCTTGCAGGTCTACGCCCAGCGGCCGCCGTCCGCGCGCGATCTCGTGCCCGAGGCGGCCGACTACACGCTCGTCTACGACCTCAACATCCCGACGAACGGCGGCTACGGCGCGGCCGTGCCCTATTCGCTCAACTTCGCCAACGACATCGGCACGTTCGACCGCGTGGCCTACCTGCTCGAACTGCAAACGTCCGGCGGCTCGCTCGAATGGGTCTACGTGTCGATGGATGCGTTCACCACGGACCCGCGGCTGCTCGGCGTGCCATCGAGTTCCGGGGCGCTCTTCCAGCAGAACGTCGCCAACATGAACGTGTTCACCAACGTCCCGACGAAGGTGACCGCGGGCACGGGCATCACCACCGGCAACATCGAGTTCTGGGACCAATGCTACGAGGAGGCGAACTCCGCCGGCGTGCCGAACGCCTCCGACTCGACCTACGACGTTGGCGACGGGCCCGACGGGCGCGCCAATTGCTACGGCTCCATGCAGGTGCACAACCATGCCACGGGGACCGTGCAAACCCTGCTCGCCTACAACGCCTGGGCGCAAACGGGGGCGAGCTCCGTCGGCATCGGCAACGCCCCGTCCGGCCAACCCGACTGGACGTTCGCCGCCAACACGGCGGGCTTCACCGTCCGGCGCATGCAGGTACTCGTTCGCGAGACCGACCTGCCGCTGCCCGCCGAGGCCGCGAACTACGAACTCGTCTACGAACTGCCCGTTCCGGGTGCGGCCGCGAACTACAACAGTGTGGCGGTGCCGTACTCGGTCGATCGGTCCGCCCTCGTCGACCATCCGTTTGGCCGCGTGGCCTACTACCTCTACCTGCAACGACCGGGCGAAGCCGGCGAGTGGGTGTGGGCGTCGATGGACGCGTTCACCGACGACGCGGCGCTCCTCGGCGTGCCCACGGTCGCGAGCGGCGCCATCTTCCAGCAGGACGTCGACAACCTGCACGTCGAGACCAACGCCAGCACGGTGACGGCCGGCGACTACGCGACCGCCGGCAACATCGAGTTCTGGCCGCACTGCTACCGCCAGAACAACGCCCAACTCGTGCCGAACGCCTCCGACTCGCTCTACGACACCGGCGACGAGATGACGGGCAGCAACTGCTACGGCACGTTGCAGGTGCACAACCATGAGTTGAACCAGGTCCTGCTCGCCTACAACGCCTGGGATACGAACAGCATCCACGATGTCGGCATCGGCCCGGCGCCCTCGGGCGAGCCCGACTGGACGTTCTGGTACAACGCCGACGAATACGTGGTCAAAACCCTGCGCGTGTACGTCTCGCGCGAGCCCGACGTGTACGACTACGTGGCCGAATCCGAAGACTACACGCTGGTCTACGAACTCGACATCCCGGTCGAAGACAACGACTTCCCGAGCGGCGTGCCCTACACCGTCGACAACTCGGCCACGGTCGGCTCGTTCGACCGCATCGCGTACTTCCTCGAACTGCAAGACACCGTCGGCAACCTCAAGTGGGTCTACGCCTCGATGGACGCGTTCACCGACGACGCGACGCTCATCGGCGTGCCGGTCGCCAGCACCGGCGCGCAGTTCCAGCAGAACGTCAACCATATGAACGTGTTCACGAACGCGCCGACCCTCGTCACGGCCGGCACGGGCATCACGACGGGCAACATCGAGTTCTGGAGCCTGTGCTACGGCCGCCCGAACAGCGCGGCGGTGCCGAACGCCTCCGACACGCTCTACGACGTGGGCGACCAGCCCACGTCCGGTGCCAACTGCTACGGCTCCATGCAGCTCCACAACCATGCCACGGGCAATCCGCACACCCTGTTCTCGTACAGCGGCTGGGGCCACTTGTCGGGCAGCGACGACCTCGGCATCGGCAACAACGCCACCGGCACGGGCGACCCCGACTGGACGTTTGCGTACAACTCGGGCAGCTACGGGCTGCGGCGCTTGCAGGTGCTGGTGCGCGAGCGCGGCACGAACCTGCCGGCCGAAGCCGACAACTACGAACTGGTCTACCTGCTGACCACGCCGATCGACGCCACCAACTACAACAGCACGCCCGTCCCCTACACGGTCGACAACTCCGACCTCGTCACCTACCCGTTCGAGCGCATCGGCTACTTCGTGGAATTGCAGACGGCTGGGGGTTCGCTCCAGTGGGTCTGGGTCTCGATGGACGCGTTCACGCAGGACGCTGAACTCATCGGGGTGCCGACCACGGCCGCGGGTGCCTCGTTCCAGCAAGAAATCACCAACATGCACGTGTACTCGAACGTGCCCAGCGTCACCGAGGGCGTCTACACCGACGCGGGCAACATCGAGTTCTGGCCGTACTGCTACGGCCGCACGAACACGGCGGGCGTGCCCAACGCCTCCGACGCCGTCTACGACACGGGCGACTACCCCACCACCGACCCCTGCTATGGCTCCATGCAGGTTCACAACCACGACTTGAACGAGGTGCTGTTCGCCTACAACTCGTGGAACAACGGCAGCATCCACGACCTGGGCATCGGGCCCTGCCCGGCGGGCGAGCACCCGGACTGGACCTTCCAGCACAACGCGCCGAGCTACTCCGTGCGCTCCATCGCGGTGTACGTGCTGCCCGGAGAGCCGTCGGCCTTCAACATCACGACGCCCGTGCAGCGCACGCTGTTGCAGCGCGATGCCACGAACATGGCCACCCTCGCGATCGAGGGCACGCACCTCGGTGCCGCCACCCTGTTCGAGGCGCAGGCCGTGCCGCGCAGCGGGTTTGGCGGGGTCGCCACCGGCTGGCAGGTCATCGACGATGCCCCCGGCGGCGTCACGTTTGCCGGCACGCTCGAACTCACCGCCGGCTGGTACGACATCGAGGTGCGCGCGTACGCCGGCGAGACGCTGCTCGACACGCGCAGCGTGCCGAAGGTCGGCGTCGGCGACATCTTCATCACGGCCGGCCAGTCGAACTCGGCCAACCACGGCAGCCCGCGCCAGACGCCGCAAGACGAACGCGTGCTCGCCCACGACCTCGTCACGAACTGGCGGCTCGCGGCCGACCCGCAGCCCATCGCGACGGGCAGCGACGGCACCCCGTGGCCCGACCTCGGCGACATCCTCGCCGAGCGCTACGACATCCCCATCGGCTTCGTGTCGGTCGGCTGGGGCGGCACCTCGGTGTCGCAGTGGCTGCCGGCCAGCAACGACAAGTACCCGCGGCTGCAAAACGCGGTGAACTTCTTCGGGCCCTACGGCTTCCGCGCCATCCTGTGGCACCAGGGAGAGACCGACAACGCGAACGGCATGAGCACCTCGACCTACGCCACCTACCTCCAGACCGTGCTCGACGCCTCGCGCGTCGACGCCGGCTTCCCGGCACCCTGGGGCATCGCGCTCGTGTCGTACACGCCCAGCAACGGCTCGGTCGAGCGCATCCTGAACGCCCAGCGCCAGGTCATCGCGCAAGACCCCTACGCCTTCGAGGGCGCCTACACCGACGACCTCATCGGCTCGGCGTGGCGCTACGACGGCATTCACTTCAATGACCCGGGCCTCTACGAACACGCGCTCCGCTGGGCGAACAGCATGGACCTCTCGTTCTGCGCCGACGGGCTCTGCAACGGCAGCGAGACCTGCGATTCGTGCCCGGCCGACTGCGGCGACTGCTGCGGCGACGCCAGTTGCGACGCCGAATACGGCGAAACGTGCGATTCGTGCCCGGCCGACTGCGGCCAATGCTGCGGCAACGCCAGTTGCGACACCGGGTACGGCGAGACGTGCGACTCGTGCCCGGGCGACTGCGGCGAATGCTGCGGCAACGGCACCTGCGAGGCGGGCTACGGCGAAACCTGCTTC
>CAYRCM010000191.1:0-11619 GCA_964422715.1 uncultured Myxococcales bacterium
CGCTCGCCCACGCGCTCGAACCCGAGGGCGCGACCGCGTTGCGGGCCCTCGCCGCGACGCACCCCCTGAGGGCGCTCTTCGAGCACCCGCCGGCCGCGCTGAGCGGCGCGCAGGCCCGCGCAGCCGAGGCCGATTTGCCGGCCTGGCTCGCGGCCCGGGTACTCGTCCAGGCCCTGCAACGTGGCCCGGCCGACCCGGCTGCCCAGGCGACCGCGGTCGCCTGGTGCGCCCAGGCGACGGCCGCCACGGCGTGGCCGCTTGTTGCGGTGCTCCTCATCACCCTCGCAGCGGGGCTGCTGGGCGTCGTGTTCCTCGTGCTCGGCCCGCGGGCCCTCTGGCGCCGGCCACCCGCCGCCACCCCGGGGCTGCGCACGCAGGCCGGCGACGCCGCCCGCGTGGGGCTCGTCTGGTTCGGCGGCTACCTGGCCTTTGCCCTGTTCGTGGCCCCACAACTGCCGTTCGGGACGGCGGGCGGTGTGTTGCTGTCGACCGTCGGCGTGGGGTTGTTCGGGCTCCTCGCCATTCGGGTTTGGGGGGTGCAGCCCGGGACGCCCTTGCTCGCGGCACTCCGCGACTCGGGGGCCTCCGCGGCCGCGGGCGCGGCACCGCTGCGGGTGGCGCTCTGGGCGCTTGGCGGCAGCCTCGCCGCAATGCCGCTGGTCGTCGCCCTGACCCTCCTCTCCGATGCCCTCTTTCCGGGGCGGGCCGACGCGGCGCAGCACGTGCTGCTCCGGGCCCTCGTCGAGCCCGACCCGCTGGCGCAGCTGGCCATACTGACGAGCGTCGGCCTCGTGGCCCCACTGTTCGAGGAACTGCTCTTTCGCGGTTACCTGTACCCCGCCGTCCGCGCGAGGCTGGGCGGGCCCGTGGCGGCCGCCCTGACCGCCATCCTCTTCGGTTTCGTGCACCTCGACCTCTCCATCTTCCTGCCGCTCGTCGGGCTCGGGCTCGTACTGGCGGCCGTGCGACAGGGCGCCGGCTGGCCCGCGGCCGTCGCCTGCCACGCCCTCTGGAACCTCGGCAGCGCCGGGCGCGCGCTGCTCTGGCTTTCGAGCGGAACGTCATGATGTTGAAAGACAAAGAACCGATGTCCGCGACCGCTGAGCCGCTGCTCCAGCCCGAGCGGGCCCCGCTGGCCGGAGCCGTCGTCGCGCTCGCCGGACTGGCCGCCCTGGTGCTCGGAGGCACGCGCATCGCCGAGGGCGCCGGCGTCGAACCGAGCGGACCGCTCGTCTTCGAACTGCTCTTCGAGGCGTTGCTCGGGGCCCTGCTCCTCGTCGTGGGCGTGCTCATGGCGGCCCGCAAGGGGGGCCTGCTGCGCCGCCCGGACGGCCACCTGGCGCTCCTCGGCATTGGCGAGAGGGACGCTCTCCTCATCCCTCCGGGCGACGTCACGGCCGTGCGCCTCTTCGCCCGAGACGAGACCTGGGGGCGCAACGACGTGGCGCTGCACGTGTGCGAGCTCGAAACGCGCGGTGGGGTTCCGATCTGGATCGCCGAGTCGGCCGAGCTCAACGCCGTCTTCATGCTGGCCCGGCGTCTCGAAGACGCGCTTGCCGTGCCCATGCAGCGTCCCGAGGCGTTGCCCGAACGCACCGCCGAGCCCGACGCGCCGGAAAGCGGCAGCGTCCTCGTGCGTACCGGGCGCGGCGGGTTGCTGCTCACCGCCTACGGGTTGTTTGCAGCCCTGTCGTTCGTCACCGGGGTGCTCATGATGACGAACGTGCAGGCAGCGCCCATTTCGGGGTTCCTGTTTGGCCCGGTGCTGGCCGTGCTCGGCGTGGCATTCAGCGCGCTGTGCGTGGTCGGGCGCTTCGGCGTGAGCGAACTGCGCTGGACGGCCACGCACGTGGGGGTGCAGGAGAGGCTCGGCTTCCTCACGTGGGGCCGCAAGGAAGTCCCGCGCGAGCCCAGCCTCTATGTGCGTCTGCGCCACCGCGGCGTGCAGGGCGCGGCGCTCGACGTTGTGACGCCTGCGGCGACGCTCGTGCCGCTCGCCGGCATCGGGGCGCACTCCCGATTCCGCTACGCCGAGCTCGTCGCCCTGGCCGAGCGGCTGCAGCGGACCTTGCCGCCACCGCCGGCCGCTCCGTGAGCCATGCCGTTCTACCGGCGTGCCGGGCGCGACGCCGCGGGGCGCCGGTCAGGCTTGACACGGCCGGTCCCTTGCCGCACGCTCCCCGTCTTCCCGGCCCAGGGGCGGCCTGTCGCCGTCCCCGGCGAACCGCAGGAGTGAAGAATCATGGCAGAAATCGTTGATGTTGTGGCGCGTGAAGTTCTCGACTCGCGAGGCAATCCCACGGTCGAAGTCGACCTCTTCGTCGAAGACGGCGGCGACGTCGTGTACGGCCGGGCGCTCGTGCCCTCCGGGGCCTCGACGGGTATCCATGAGGCCCTCGAACTGCGCGACGGCGACGCCAAACGCTACCTCGGCAAGGGTGTCACGAAGGCCGTCGAAAACATCCACGACGTCATCGCGCCCGAAATCCTGGGCATGGACGCGGCCGACCAGCTCGGGCTCGACCAGGCGCTCATCGACCTCGACGGCACGCCCAACAAGAGCCGCCTCGGCGCCAACGCCATCCTCGGCGTTTCCATGGCCGCCGCGCGCGCCTCGGCCGAAGTGGCCGGCGTCGAGCTCTTCCGCTACCTCGGCGGGCCGTTCGCCCACGTGCTGCCCCTGCCGCTCATGAACGTGATCAACGGCGGCCAACATGCCGACAACAACCTCAGCATCCAGGAATTCATGCTCGTGCCGAGCGGTGCGCCCTCCTTCCGCGAGGCGCTGCGCATGGGCGCCGAGGTCTTCCACAATCTCAAGAAAATCCTGCGCAACCGCCACCTCGTGACGGCCGTCGGCGACGAGGGCGGCTTCGCCCCCATGCTCGAGTCCAACGAGGCCGCCATCCAGATCCTCCACGAAGCCATCCAGGCCGCGGGCTACGTGCCCGGCCAGGACATGGGGCTCGCGCTCGACGTGGCCGCGAGCGAGTTCTTCGACGCGTCGAGCCAGACCTACCGGCTCGAAGCCGAGCAGTTGGCCCTCGATTCGCGCGGTATGGTCGGCTACCTGGCGTCGCTCGTCGACCGCTATCCGGCCGTCGTCTCCATCGAAGACGGCATGGCCCAGGACGACTGGGACGGCTGGAAGATGCTGCGCGAAACCGTCGGCGACCGCGTGCAGCTCGTGGGCGACGACCTGCTCGTGACCAACACGAAGCGGCTCGTGCAGGGCATCGCCGAGCGGGCGGCCAACGCCATCCTGATCAAGGTCAACCAGATCGGCACGCTCAGCGAAACCGTGGCGGCCGTCGACATGGCGCAGCGGGCCGGCTGGCGCGCGGTCATCTCGCATCGCAGCGGCGAAACCGAAGACACGACCATCGCCGATCTCGCCGTGGCGCTGAACGCCGGCCAGATCAAGACGGGCTCGTGCTCCCGCAGCGAGCGTATCGCCAAGTACAACCAACTCCTGCGCATCGAAGAGCAACTTGGCGAAACTGCGGCCTATCCGACCGGGCTGCTGCGCCGCTCGTAGTCGTCCTGCCGTCCCGCGTTCCGGTCCCGCGGCCGCACCCTACCTGCTGACTCAGAATCGACGTCCGGGCGTGAGCGCCCGGGTTCAGCCCGCGAGTTGCGCGCGGTCTTTGGCCCAGCAGCAGCGCTTGTATTTCTTGCCGCTGCCGCACGGGCAGGGGTCGTTGCGGCCGATTTTCTGGGCGGCCCGGCGGTAGGTGCGTGGTTTGGCGGGGGCCTGGTTCGGGCTCGAGCCGCGGCCGTAGTACATCTGCTGCTGGCGGCGCTTGCGGCGCGCGGCCTCGATCTGGCTTTCGTCCTGGACTTCGACCTTGAAGAGCCGCTGCACGAGGTTCTCGCGGATCTGGGTGACCGTCTGCTCGAAGAGTTCGAACCCCTCTTTCTTGTAGATGAGTTTCGGGTCTTTCTGGGCGTAGCCGTGCAGGTGGATGCCCTCGCGCAGGTGGTCCATGGCCTGCAAGTGCTGTTTCCAGAGTGTGTCGATGGCGCGCAGGAACACGTCGCGCTCGAAGGCGCGCCAACTGCGCTCGGCGCGGTCGAGCAGGGCCGCATCGACTTCGGCGCCGGCCGCGTTCATGGCCGCGAGTTGCGCGATGATGCGGTTTTCGCGGTCGTTGTAGCGGTCGCGCAGCGTGTCGCAGATGGCCTGGCCCACGGTGCTGTAGTCGGCCGGGCCCTTTTCGGGCAACTCGATCTCGATGAAGAACGTGGTCTTGACGGCCTCGCGCAAGCCTTCGAGGTCCCATTCTTCGGCGTGCACGCCCTCGGGCATGTAGCGGTCGGCAATGCGCCACACGACCTCGTCGACGGCTTCGAGCACCATCTCGTGCGTGACGCGTCCTTCGAGCACCTTGCGGCGCATTTCGTAGATGGTCTTGCGCTGCAAGTTCATGACGTCGTCGTATTCGAGCAGGTTCTTGCGGATGTCGAAGTTGTGCCCTTCGACCTTGCGCTGGGCGCTGCTGATGGCCCGGGTTACCCATTTGTGTTCGATGGGTTCGCCGTCGGGCATGCGCAGCCGTTCCATGATGCGCTTGATGCGGTCGGCGCCGAAGATGCGCAGCAGATCGTCGTCGAGCGAGAGGAAGAAACGGCTGGAGCCCGGGTCGCCCTGCCGGCCGCAGCGGCCGCGCAACTGGTTGTCGATGCGGCGCGCCTCGTGCCGTTCGGTGCCGACGATGTGGAGCCCGCCCGCCGCGAGCACGTCGGCGCGTTCCTGCTTGCAGACGCCCTGGAAGAAGGCCAAGGCTTTCTCGTAGGTTTCGCCGCCCGTCTCGCCGCGTGCGCGTTCGCGGGCCAGCATGGACGGATTGCCGCCGAGCACGATGTCGGTGCCGCGGCCCGCCATGTTGGTGGCGATGGTGATGGCGCCCTTGCGGCCCGCCTGGGCCACGATGTCGGCTTCGCGTTCGTGGTGCTTGGCGTTGAGCACCTCGTGGCGCAGGCCCTTCTTCGTGAGGATCTTGGAAACGAATTCGCTCTTCTCGACGGATACCGTGCCGACGAGGACCGGCTGCCCGCTGTTGTGGCATTCCTCGATCTCGTCGACCATGGCCGCGACCTTCTCGCGTTCGGTCTTGTACACCACGTCGTCGGCGTCGATGCGGATGCAGTCCTTGTTCGTCGGGATGACGAGCACGTCGAGGTTGTAGATCTTCGCAAATTCGGCCGCTTCGGTTTCGGCCGTACCCGTCATGCCGGCGAGCTTCGTGTACATGCGGAAGTAGTTCTGGAACGTGATCGTGGCGAGCGTCTGGTTTTCGCTCTCGATCTTGAGGCCCTCTTTCGCCTCGATGGCCTGGTGGAGACCGTCGGACCAGCGCCGCCCCGGCATCTTGCGGCCCGTGAACTCGTCGACGATGACCACCTTGCCGTCTTCGACCACGTAGCGCTGGTCGCGCTTGTAGAGCGTGTGCGCCCGCAGCGCCTGGTTGACGTGGTGCACGACCTCGATGTTTTCGGCGTCGTAGAGGTTCGTGAGGCTGAGGCGCCGTTCGACTTTGTCGACGCCGGTTTCGGTGAGCGTCGCGGACTGCGCCTTCTCGTCGACGAGATAGTCCTGGTCGCGCTTCAGCAGCGGAATGATGGCGTTGATGCGGTAGTAGAGGTCGGACGATTCTTCGGCCGGGCCCGAGATGATGAGCGGGGTGCGCGCCTCGTCGATGAGGATGGAGTCGACTTCGTCGACGATGGCGAAGTGGTGGTCGCGCTGCACGTAGTCGGCCAGATCGAACTTCATGTTGTCGCGCAGGTAGTCGAAGCCGAATTCGTTGTTCTGGCCGTAGGTGATGTCGCAGCGGTAGGCGCGCTGCCGTTCGCTGTTGTCCATGTCATGGACGATGACGCCGACCGAGAGCCCGAGGAAGCGATAGACCGTGCCCATCCATTCGGCGTCGCGGCGCGCCAGGTAGTCGTTGACCGTGACCAGGTGGGTGCCCTTGCCGACAAGGGCGTTGAGGTACATGGGCAGCGTCGCGACGAGCGTCTTGCCCTCGCCGGTTTTCATTTCGGCGATCATGCCTTTGTGGAGCGCGATGCCACCGATGAGCTGCACGTCGAAGTGGCGCATGCCGAGCGCTCGGCGCGACGCCTCGCGCACGGCGGCGAAGGCCTCGGGCAGCAGTTCGTCGAGTGGCTGGCCGTTGGCGAGCCGCTGCCGGAAATCGAGCGTACGGGCCGCGAGTTGGGTGTCGGACAGTTTCTGGAGGGCCGGCTCGAGTTCGTTGATCTGCGCGACCATGGGCCGGATGCGCTTCAACTCGCGCTCGTTTTTGGTGCCAAGAATCTTTTTGAGAATCCACTGGATGGCCATGGTCGGCTCCCTTCGGCACCCCGCTTCGGGGGAGGCGAGATTATAGGGGCGCACTCCCCCCGTGGCAACGGCAAGGTGGCGTTTTCGGCGCCGGCGACCCGCGCAACTGCCCGTGAGGGCTTACGAATAGCCGTGGGGATGACGGTTGTGCCACGGCCAGGCGCTCGCCACGATGTCGCCGAGGGCCGTGTGGCGCGGCTGCCAGCCGAGCACCGCGCGGGCGCGTTCGGCCGCGGCCACGAGAGCCGGCGGGTCGCCGGGGCGGCGCGGCGCCGTGCGCGTGGGGATGGGCCGGCCGGTGACGGCGGCCACGGTGCGCACCACCTCGGCCACAGAGTGGCCTTTGCCCGTGCCCAGGTTGAAGGCGTGGAAGCCCGGTGCGCCCAGTTCGAGTGCCCGCACGTGCGCGTCGGCGAGGTCGGCCACGTGCACGTAGTCGCGGATGCAGGTGCCGTCGGGCGTCGGGTAGTCGTCCCCGAAGACGGCCACGTGCGAGCGCTGGCCGAGCGCCACCTGCAGCACGATGGGCAGCAGGTGCGTTTCGGGGCGGTGGTCTTCGCCGAGGTCCCCGTAGGCCCCGCAGGCATTGAAATAGCGCAGGGCCACCACCGTCGCGGCCGAGCCGGCACTGAGCCAGCGCAAGGCCTGTTCGCACATGGCCTTCGTCGCGCCGTACGGGCTCACGGGGGCGTGCGGGTGGTCTTCGGTGAGCGGGAGCCGTTCCGGTGTGCCGTACACGGCGCAGGACGACGAGAACACGATGCGGGCGACCCCCGCCCGCAGCGCCGTCTCGAAGAGCGCGAGGCTCTCGACCACGTTGCCCTGCAGGTAGCGGGCCGGCTGTTCGACCGACTCGCCGACGTACGTGAGCGCCGCGAAGTGCAACAGGGCCTTGGCCGGGCGTTCGGCGAGCAGGCGCGCGACGCGGCCGCGGTCGCCCACGCGCGCGACCACGAGGCGGGCCCCGGCCGGCACGGCGGCGCGATGCCCGCGCGAAAGGTCGTCGACGACCGTGACTTCGTGCCCCGCTTCGAGCAACAGGGCCGTCGTGACGCTGCCGACGTAGCCGGCTCCTCCCGTGACGATGCAGTGCATGCCAAACCTCCCGCAGGCCACGGCGGCATCCTTGGTCATCGCTGGGCCCCCGTCAAGGTCTTGCCACGGCAGCGCCGATTGACACTCCGGAAGCCTCGCCGCTACAGTGGCGGCGCCGCTGACGTCGGCCGTGAGCCGCCGTGGACGAAACGACCAAAGCACGACTGCGAGACGGGCTCGTGGGGGGGTTCCGCGAGGGGGTGGCGCTTGCGCCGTACACCACCTGGCGCGTCGGCGGCCCCGCCGAAGTGCTCATCGAGCCGTCCGGCGAGGCCGACCTGCGGCACGTGCTGGGCGTGTGCCGGGCCGCGGGCGTTCCCCTCACGGTGCTCGGCAACGGCTCCAACGTGCTCGTGCCCGACGAGGGCGTGGCCGGCGTCGTGCTGCGCACGGTGGGCGCGCTGCGCGCGGTGACGCTCCACGGCGACGTGCTCACGGCCGCGAGCGGCGTGCTCGACCGCGACCTGGCCCTCTTCGCCGAGCAGCACGGCATTGCCGGGTTCGAGTTCCTGGCCGACATCCCGGGCAGCGTCGGGGGCGCCGCCGTCATGAACGCGGCCAACAACGACGGCGAATTCGCCGCGGGTGTTCTGTCGGTGCGCTGGCTCGACGACGCCGGCGACATCCACGAGACGGCGCGTGCCGCCGCCGGCTACGGCTACCGCCAGAGCCGGTTTCGCGCGCCGGGCCACTGGCTCACGGCCGTGCAGTTCCTCACCGCCGAGCGCGATGCGCCCGAACGCATCCGCGAACGCCGCGTGCGGCTCGCCGCCGTCCGGCGCGCCAAGTTCCCGCTCGAATGGCCGAATTGCGGCAGCGTTTTCAAGCGGCCGCCGGGAGACTTCGCGGGGCGGCTCATCGAGGCCGCGGGCTGCCGGGGCCTGCGCCGTGGCCAGGCGCAGGTGTCGCCGCGCCACTGCGGCTTCGTGATCAACCTCGGCGGGGCCACCGCGCGGGACATCCGCGCGCTCGTCGCCGACGTGCAACGGCGGGTCCTCGAGACCCAGGGCGTGCGGCTCGAACGCGAAGTCGTGTTCCTCGCACCGGGCGGGGGCGAATGGCCTGCGGCCGATGCGGCCGACCTGGCCGACGTCCCCACCTGAAGCGGATTCCCGGTCGTTGTTGCCGTCCAGCCTCGCGCGCCCCGGGGGACGCGCGGCCGGCACGGATGGGAAGGTGACTGGCATGCTGGGCCGGTGGGGGCGCCGCGTGCGCGTCGAGAGCATCCTGTTGTTTGCTTCGGGGCTTACGCTGGCCGCCGGTTGTGGCCAGGCCGCCGCCCCCGCCGCCGCCTGCACGAGCGACGCCGAGTGCGTCGCGGCCCTCGGGGGCGCCGCTGCCTGCCGCTCCGCCACCTGCGTCGCCGGGCAGTGCGAGTCGACGCCCCTGAGCGACGTTCCGTGCGACCCGGGCGACGCGTGTGTGCTCGATGCCCGCTGCGAGGCGGGCGAGTGCCGCGGCACGCCCCGCGTCTGCGACGACGGTGTCGCGTGCACGCGCGACCGCTGCGAGCCGGCGGCCGGCGGTTGCGTGTTCGTGCCCGATCCGACCACCTGCGATGACGCCAGCCCCTGCACCGCAGACCTGTGCACGCCCGGCGGCTGCGAGCACCCGCCGGTCCTGGAGGCGTGCGACGACGGCGATCCGTGTACCGTCGCCGACCGGTGCGACGCCGGCCAATGCGTGGGCCTCGGGCTGCCCTGCGACGACGGCGACCCCTGCACGGCCGACCGCTGCGAGCCCGAGTCCGGCCTTTGCGTGCACGAGCCGAGTCCCGTCGACGACGCCGGACAGCCGCGCCCCTGCGCAGGCGCCGGCGACCCCTGCGCCACGGGCTTCTGCGGCGCCGACGGCCGCTGCGTCGTGTCGGCCACGCCCTGCGACGACGGCAATCCGTGCACCGATGCGCATTGCGAGGAGGGCCGCTGCGTCTACGAACCGGCGGCCGCCGGCGCGGCGTGCGTGGCCGCCGATCCCTGTCAGAGCGGCGGGCAGTGCGTCGACGGACAGTGCGTTGCCTTGCCGCGCGACTGCGGCGACGCCGACCCGTGCACCGCCGACCGCTGCGAGGCCGGCCGCTGCGTCCACGAGCCGTGGACGGGCGACCCCGCCGTTCCCACGGGGGACGCGTGCAACCGGGCGCAATGCGTTTCCGGCCGCCTGACGCTGCTCGCAGTCTCCTGCGACGACGCCGACCCGTGCACGGCCGACGACTGCGACCCGCTGCTCGGCTGCACCCATCAGCGCCTGATCGGCGCGCCCTGCGACGACGGCCTGGCCTGCACGGTCGCCGACGTGTGCGACGCGCTCACGGGGCGCTGCACGGGTTTGCCGCGCGACTGCGACGACGGCGAGGACTGCACGACCGACCGCTGCGAGCCCGCCTCGGGCGACTGTGTGTTCAGCGCGCGGCTCGACGGCGCGGCCTGCTTCGACGGCGACCCCTGTTCGGTCGGCGACGCCTGCCTTGCGGGGCGCTGCGAGCCGGGGCCGCCGCTCTCGTGCGACGACCGCAATCCGTGCACGGTCGACCGCTGCCAGGCCGTCTCCGCCACGTGCAGCCATGAGGCCCGGCCCGATGGCACGCCGTGTGTCGACGGCTCGGCGTGCACGCTGCGCGCCGAATGCCGCGCCGAGGTCTGCGTCGCCGTCGAGGCGCGCGTCTGCGTCGCTTCCGACCCGTGCAGCGCGGCGCAGTGCAACCCGGCCAACGGCTCGTGCGCGAGCGTGCCGTTCGACGAGGGCAGCCCCTGCGACGATGGCGACCCGTGCACACGGGGCGAGCGGTGCACGGCGGGGGCGTGCGGAAGCGGCAGCGCCGTGCCCGGCTGCTGTGTGCAGGACGGCGACTGCGACACCGGCGACCCCCACCCCGCCGCCGGCGCCGACGTCGGACGGGGGGGCCTGGTCGTGGCGCCTCGCGCCCGCAGGCGAGGGCGGCACCCTCTGGCTGCCGCCCGTGGCCCTGCCGGCCGGCGTCATGACGTTGCGCGTGCAGGTCCGCAACGACGCGCCGTGCGCGGCAGGGTCCGACGTCATGCTGTTCGATGGTCTGACGCCGCTTGTCGCGCTCTGCGAGACCGAGCCGGCGCAGCGGTTCCGGTTCGTCGAGGTGCCGCTCGATGCCGCCGCGCCCCGCGACCTGCACCTGAGCGTGCACGTGCCGGGGGGCCTCACGGCCGGCGTCTGGCTCGAACGCTTCGAGATCCTGCACTTCGGGCTGCGCGACTGCCCGCTTGCCGACACCGACTGGACGCTGCCGCTCGGGGGCGACCCGCTCGCCATCGGCGTATCCGAGGAGCCCGAAGCCCGGGCGTTCGCCTACGTCGCCCCCGCCTCCGAGCCCGAGGCGCCGCCGGAGGTGTACTTCGCCGAGCTCACGGCCAACGGCGCCCTGGCGGCCGTGCCGGTCCGGGTCGGCACGCTGCCGGCTGAAGGGTCTTCCGCCACGCTGACGCTGGCCGCGGCCCTCCCCGACCGCAGGGCCGCGGGCGTCCTGCGCCGCGGGTCCGAGCTCGTGCGGCTGTTCCTCTTCGACCGGCGGATGCCGGCCGGGGCGACGCAGGTCGATCTGGCCGAGGCCCCGTTGGCCACGATGCCGTTCACGACCCAAGGCATCGTGCCCTGGACCGGCCCGCAGGGCGAGCCCGGCTGGCTCGTCGCCCGGGCGTTCGAACCCGCCGAAACCGAGCCCGTGGTGGCGGTTTCGGCGTACGACGATGCGGGCAACGAACTCACGCAGCCATGGGTGCGCAGTTTCGACGATGGGGTCGCCGCGCCGTTCCTGACGCGCATGGCCGACCACGAGCCGCTCGTCGTCATGCTTGCGGCCAACCGGACGTCCTTCCAGGCACGGCTCGTCGCCGCGCGGCCGTTCTCGCCCGACCCGGGCTGGCCTCTCTCGACGCTCGACGACGAACCGGAGCGCCACCACCTTCCCGGGTGGGTACGAACCGCGGCCAGCGGGGGGTTCGTGGGCTACGGCGACGTTCGGGACGGACACTGGGGTGGCTTCAACGTGCAGCGGCTCGATGCCGCGGGGTACCCGGCGCTGGAGCCGACCGTGCTCGTTGCCGAGGCAGAGGGGTGGTTCGCGTTCAGCCCCGGGGTCGCCCTCACCGGCGACGGCGGCGTGCTCGTTGCGGTCGCGACCGCGATGCCCAGCGGTGGCGAGC
>CAYRCM010000192.1:0-11577 GCA_964422715.1 uncultured Myxococcales bacterium
CGCGCGGTTGGCGGCGCGGCTCGCCTTTGCCCCGGCGGGCGAGCGGCTGCGCGTGACGGGCACCCTCACGGGCAGCGCGCTCGCACTGCCGCCGGCCGGCGTGCGCATCGGCGCGCTGTCCGTGCCGGTCGAGGTCGAGCTCGACCCGCTTGCCCCCGAGCGGCCCCGCGGCCGCGTGAAGATCGCGGCCCAGGGCGCCCGACGCGGCAGCGAGCAGCTGGCCGAACTCACCCTCGACGCCGAGGTGCGCAGCGGCCGGCGCGACCTGCGGCTCGTCGGTCCGCTGACCGTGCGTGACCTGCGGCTGGGGGAGGGCCGGCGGGTGGGCGCCGTGCGGGCCGTCTGCGACGTCACGTACCGCCGCTCGAGCGGGGCGCTGCGCGGCACGCTGAAGTTGAACGCGCGCGACATCGTCGCGGCGCCCGGTGTCGGGGCCGACGTGGCGAGCGCCAACTTGACGCTCGCCCCGGCGCCGACGGCAGGGGCCCCCCTCGGCGTGCAGGCGACGTTCGCCGTCGCCGGGCTGCGCGCCGGCAGCAAGGTGCACCTGGCGGCGGTGCAGGGCCGGGCGGCGCTCGACCTGCCGAAGCGGGGCGGCACGCCGACCGGAAGTGCCAGCCTGACGCTCGACCGGCTCACGCTCGCCGAGCAGACGTTCCAGGGCCTGGCGGCCGACGTGCACCTCGAGGCCGGCGGCCAGGGCAGCCTCGGGCTGCGCAGCACCGACCCGGAGGTCGACCTGCTGTTCCAGGGCCGTTTCGGCCTGCCGAGCGCGGCCGACCCGGCGTTGCGGGTCCAGCTGCGCGGTTTGCGCCTCGGCCACGGCGGGCACGGCTTCACGTTGGCCGGTCGCGGGGCCGATCTGCGCTTCGTTTCGGGCGGCGACTTCGACCTGACGGGGCTCACGCTGCGCGGCATCGGCGCGCTCGCCCCGGCCGAGGTCGCCATCGAGGCCGCGTTGCGCCCCGCCGACGATGCGCTGAGGTTGCGGGCCGAGCTCCAGGCCCTCGACCTCGCCCGGCTCTCCGAGGGGGTGGCGGGGTTCACCGGCAAGCCGCTCGTGGCGCCGGGCGAGCTCGCGGGGCTCGTCGCGGGCACGGCCACGCTGACGGGCCCGTTCGCGCGACCCGTGGCCGAGTTCGACCTCGAGCTGCGGCGGGGGCTCGTGGGCCCGCTGCGCGACATCGCCCTGCGCTTCCAGGGAAGCCTCACGGCCGACGCCGGCCTGACGCTGAAAGGCACGGCATCGGCGGCCGGCGGCGCGCAGCTGACCTGTGGCGCGGCGGTGCCGCTGCGGTTCGCGCTCACGCCCGAGGGCCCCGAATGGACGAGCGACGGCAAAGCCCCGCTCCAGGCCGACCTCTCGCTGACGGGGCTCGACCTCGGGCTTGCCGCGCCCTACCTGCCGGCCGCGGGCGGGGCCCCGCTCGCGGGCCGCCTCGGGCTGCACGCCACGCTGAGCGGGCCCCTCGGGGACCCGCGCGGTCAGGTGAACGTGGCGCTCAGCGAGTTTGACTACGACACGTGGCGTGGGGCCACGGCCACGGCACGCCTCGACCTGCACCCCGACGAGACGCACGCGCGCCTGGCGCTCACGGCCGGCGGGCGGACCCTGCTCGACCTGCAAGCCGAACTGGCGGCGGGGCTCGCGGCACTCCGGACCAGCGACCCGGCCGCGCCGACGCTCGTCGCCCGGCTCGGCGAGCGGCCGCTGCGGCTCGCGCTGCGCGTGCCTGCAACCCCGCTCGGGGACTGGCCGCTCGTCGCCCGGGCGCTGCCGGAGTTCGGCCGCGTGCAACTCGGCGTCGACCTGCGCGCCGGCGGCTCGCTCGCGGCCCCCGTGCTGCAGGGCGGGGCGCACGTCTCCGGGCTGCCGTTTGGACGCCTCGGCCAGGGCGACGTGTACGTGCACCTCGATGGCGCCGCGGGCCGGCTCGCGGCCGAGGCGCGGGCGGTGCTCGCGGGCCGCGAACGGCTCGCCCTCGCCGCCGAAGTCGCCGACCTGCCGGCACTGCTTTCCGCGGAAGGGGTGAGCGACCCGCGCACCCTGCTTCACAACCCGGGCTTCCGAGCGCGCCTGCTGATGCCGCCGACGAGCGTCTTCGACCTGACGGCGCTCGTGCCGGCGCTCGGCCAGCCGCTCGCCGGCCTCGTCGGCGAGAGCCGGGTCGACGGGCAAGCGGCCGTGCAGGGCCGGCCCGCGGGACCGCTCGTGACGCTGCTCGCGCGCGCCCAGGCCGTGGCACCGGCCCGCGCGGAGCCGGTCGAGGCAGGCTACTTGGCCCGGGAAGTGCTGCTCGCGGCCGAGCTCGCGCCCGAGCGCACGCGGTTGGGCGTCACCCTCGACCAGGGGCCCGAACGGGGCGCGCTCGTCGTCGAGGCCGAGGTGCCGCTCGGCTCCGCCCTGCTCCTCGCGAACGCCGCAGCCGCCGCGGCGCCGCTCGGCACGACGCCCATCCGGGCCAGGCTGCACGGGCGGCGTTTCGATCTGCGCGGCCTCGAACGCCTCGCGCCGGCGGTGTTCGGCCCAACGCGCGGCGAACTCGAGGGCGACATCGGCATCAACGGCAGCCTGGCCGAGCCGACGGCGCGCGGGTTCCTGGCGGCGCGATTCACGAAACTGCACATCGCGGCGAACGGGCTCACGCAGCAGGACGTGACGCTGCAACTCGGCGTGCAGCCCGAACGCATCGCGCTGGCACCGCTGCAACTGACCGCCGGCGGTGGGCAATTCACGTTGAAGGACGTGGCCCTGGCGATCGCGCCGGGGCCGCTCGGCGCCGCACAGATCGGGCTTCAGGGCGTGGTCGACTTCGAGCGCTTCCCGCTCGTGCGGCGCGACGAACTGTCGGCCACGGCCACGGGCCACCTCGACCTCGCCGGCACGCTCGCCCGGCCGCGCATCACGGGCCGGCTGCGCGTCGACGAGGCCCGCATCGCGCCCAAGATGGGGGGGCGCACGGTGCAGGAAATCGGCCCGCCGGCCGACGTGCAGTTCGTCGGGGCCGCCGGGCTCGCCGCCGCCGAGCAGGAGACGGCCCAACGCGAGCGCAGCTCGGCGCGCCTGCCCGAAATCGACGTGGCCATCGAGATTCCGGCGCGCAACGTGCGCGTCGTCAACGACATGCTCGACATGTTCCTCGCGGGCGACATCCGCACGCAGAGCAGCGGCTCGGCGCTGGCGCTCGAAGGGCGCGTCGGCGTCGTCGAGGGTCACGTCGAGATGTACGGGGTGCCGTTCACGGTCTCCGAGAATTCCCGCGTCGTCTTCATGGGGGGCCGCGAAATCGACCCGCGGCTCGACATCCAGGCCTACTACGACATCTCCGGGGTCGACCTCACCCCGCTCGGGCTGACGACCACGCCCGAGTCGCGCATCACCGTGGCCGTGAGCGGCACCGCGAGCGAACCGCGCCTGACCCTCACGAGCGACCCGCCGATGGACGAGACCAACATCATCGCCATCATGGTCACGGGCTCGCCCGCCGCCGCGACGCAGAGCGCCGACGCGCCGAGCGCCAAGGAACAGGCTCAATCGCTGTTCGTCGGGCTCGCGACGGGGCGGCTGAGCCGGCTGCTGACGCGCGACCTGCCGCTCGACGTCTTCAAGGTCGAGGCCGGCGAAACGGGGCTGCGCGATGCCGACATCACGATCGGCAAGCGCATCACGCGCGACCTGACGGTGTTCTACAAGGCCAATCTCGGTGCCGAAGAAGGCGAAAACGAAAACGAAATCCTCGTGCAGTACCGGCTGACGCGGCTCCTGCAGGTCGAAACGTATTTCGGCGATGCCGCGCGCGGCGGCCTCGATCTGATGTTGCGCTGGCGTTTTTGAGCCGGCAAGCGCGCGACTACGGGCCGACGCTCACGAGTTCGACGTCCATGATGCCAACGATTTCGCCGACCTTGACGAGACCGAGGTCGGGGTGGATGAAGACGTCGAGTTCGATCTGGAAGCCACCGCCAATCGAGGTCGTGACCGCGTGGAACTGGAAGCAGCCCGTGACTTCGCCGTAGGGCACGGTCACGGTCGCGTCGTCGGCAACGAGTTGGTAGTCGACGTGGTAGTCGTCGGTGACGGGCTGGTCGTTGCCCACGATGATGGTGGTCGTGTAGTCGACGCTCTGGACGACCCCGGGCTCGAGGTCGAGCGCGAACACGACGGGCGGGTCGAACGTCTCGATGAACGACGGGGCGTCGGCCGACGGGGCGTTCTGGAAGACGTGGGCGGCATGCACCTCCGCGACCCAGGGCGTCGAGAGGTCGGCCCAAAGCCGCACGCCGAGGGCCCCCGTGAGCGTCGCGGGATTCAATGCCTCGAACAGGTCGAGGGGCTGGCCGAGCGTGTCGTCGCCGACAACGAAACGGGCCGGCAGGTCGGTGGTGCCGGACCGGTACGTCCAACGGGCCCCATCGTCGGGTACCACGCGCGCCCAGTTTTCGGTCGTGTAGAAGCCGGCCGGGGCCGTGTCGCCGGGGCCGGCCGTGTCGCCGGAGCCGGCCGTGTCGCCGGAGCCGGCCGTGTCGCCGGAGCCGGCCGTGTCGGCCGGGGGCATCGCGTCGGGGCCGGACGCCGTGTCGCCGGGGCCGGCCGTGTCGCCGGGGCCGGCCGTGTCGCCGGGCGCCGGGGTGTCGGGCGTGCCCTGCCCGTCGGGCCCGGGCCCCGGGGTGTCGGCCGCGTTGCCGTCGCCGCCGCCGCAGGCGGCCAGAGCTAACGCCAAGACGAAGCTGCAAAGGACCGTTCTCATCGGACATCCCCTCCGCTGCGCGGCACGCTGCGGCGCCGCGCGAAACGAGTCCGGCGCAAGTGTGGAAGGGGGTGCGAGCCGTGTCAATACGGGGGCGCGGCTACAGCGGGTCGACGCAGCCGCCCACCCCGAGCGCGCCGAGGAAGATGATCTGGGCGTCGCCCGAGGAGACCGTGCCGTCGCCATTGCAGTCGGCCGCGCAGAGTTCCCAGGGGGTCCAGGGCGGGTCATGGTCGGGGGACTCAGAGCCGAGGGCGATGAGGAAGGCGCGCTGGGCATCGCCCGAGCTGAGCAGGCCATCGCCGGTGACGTCCCCGCCGTGGAGGCATTGGAGGCAGCCCCCGCCCTGGCAACTGCCCCTCAGGCAGGGCACCCCATCGCCGTCGTAGAGGCTGCAATCGCCGGCCGGCTCATTGCAGGACTCGTTGCAGTCCGTGTCCCCGTCGGGCCCCGCGCACGGGTCGCCCGTGTGCACGGCACAGGCGCCCGCGCCATCGCAGCCGTCGCCGCCGTCGCAGAAGACGCCGTTGTCGCAGGATGTGCCCAACGCCGCGTCGTTCGGTAGGCAGACGCCGGCGCCGTCGCAGCCGTCGGCGGCCGTGCAGGCGTCGTCCGTGCTGCTGCCACAGGGGGCCGCGACCGGGGCGTGGCCCGTGCAGGCCGCGGCGGCTTCGTCGCAGGCCGCGGCGCAGCGGTCGACGCCAAACGCCGGCGCCGGGCACGGGTCGCCCAGGTGGACGGCGCAGGCGCCCGCGCCATCGCAGCGGTCGCCGCCGTCGCAGAAGACGCCGTTGTCGCAGGCAGTGCCCACAGCCTCGTCGTTCGTGAGGCAGACGCCGGCGCCGTCGCAGCCGTCGGGCGCCGTGCAGGCATCGTCCGTGCTGCTGCCGCAGGGGGCTGCCGACGGGGCGTTGCCGGTACAGGCCGCGGCGGCCTCGTCGCAGGCCGCGGCGCAGCGGTCGACGCCGAACGCCGGCGCCGGGCACGGGTCGCCCGTGTGGGCGGCACAGACGCCCGCGCCATCGCAGCTGTCGCTGCCGTTGCAGTACAGGCCGTCGTCGCAGGTGGTGCCGGCTGCGCTGGCGTGGCACTCGCCCTCGTACCCCGCGACGTTGCAGGCCTGGCAATCCGGACACGTCGCCGCCGCGCAACACACCCCGTCGACGCAGGCTGCGCTCAGGCACTCGCTGCCGTCCGTGCAGTCGGCGCCGTCGGCGAGCCGTGGGAAACGAAACGCCACGGGGGCGAGACCCACGCCGAAGTAGAACCAGCGGGACCAGCCGCCGGTTTGGTAGACGAGCCGCGCACGCCAGTGGTAGGCACGGCCGAGCTGGATGCCAGCGGTGGCCTCGTGCGTGAGGTCGGCCAGGGGAGAGCCCGGCAGACCGCTGTCGGTCCAACTGGGCGAGAGCGCGAGGCCCGTCCCGTCGAGGGGCGCGGTGTGCGCCTTGATCTCGTACTGGAGTTTGACCTTGCTGCGGCCGACGGTCGTGCGTTTGCCGAGCTTGAGTTTGATGCCGATGAAGTCCGGGATGCCGCCGGGCTGGAGCAACGTCGTCAGCGTGTGGTGCCCTTGACGCGGGTTCTGGCTCAGGGCGCCGGCGCCGTTGCCGAAGGCCAGATACGCCTTGCCCTCGTGGGAGTAGAAGCCGTCGGCACCGACGATGACGTCGGCGAAGCCGTCGCCGTTCACGTCGCCCGCCGAGGCCACGGGGTAGCCGAAGTCGTGGTTCACGGCCTCGCCGGTCTGCGTCCAACTGGCCGTGGTGGCGAGGCCCGCGGCCCCGCCGAGAAACACGTACGCCCGGCCGGTGAAGGACGAGTAGCCATCGGCGCCGATGATGACATCGCCGTAGCCGTCGGCGTTCACGTCGCCGGCCGAGGCCACGGCATCGCCGAGGCTACTCATCGAGGACTCGCCGGTCTTGATCCACTGGGCCGTCGTGGCGAGGCCCGCGGGCCCGCCGTGGTACAAGTACGCCCGACCGACCCAGGAGGCCGCGTTGGGCGCCCCGACGATGACATCGCCGTAGCCATCGCCGTTGACGTCGCCCGCCGAGGCCACCGAGCCGCCGAAGCGGTTGCTGGTCCCCTCGCCGGTCTTGGTCCAGCTGGGCGTCGTGGCGAGGCCCGCGGCCCCCCCGAGGTACACGTACGCGCGGCCGGTGCTGTTGGCGTAGAGGTGGGCGCCGACGACGACGTCGGCAAAGCCGTCGCCGTTCACGTCGCCCGCCGAGGCCAGCGATTCGCCGAATCCGGTGGCCGTCGTTTCGCCGGTCCCGATCCAGTTGGCCGTGGCGCTGAGGCCAGTGGGCCCGCCGTGGTACAGGTACGCCCGGCCGGTGTTGGACGAGTAGGACGTGGCGCCGACGAGGACGTCGGCAAAGCCATCGCCGTTCACGTCCCCCGCCGACGCGACCGCCAGCCCGAAGTAGTTACCCGTGGCCTCGCCGGTCGCGGTCCAGCTGGGCGTGTAACTGAGGCCGGCAGGCCCGCCGAGGAACAGGTACGCCCGGCCCTGGTAGGCATTGTAGCGAAACGCACCGATGACGACGTCGGCGTAGCCGTCGCCGTTCACGTCCCCGGCCGAGGCCACGGCACCGCCGAAATCGTTGTTCGCCACCTCGCCGTCCTTGATCCAGTTCGCGGAGGTGGGGAGCCCCGCCGCCGAGCCCAGGAACAGGTACGCGCGGCCGGTGACGGCGTTGTAGTTGGGGGCGCCGATGATGACGTCGCTGAAGCCGTCGCCGTTGACGTCACCGGCCGAGGCCGACGCGACACCGAAGTTGTCGGAGGTGCCCTGGCCGGTTTTCGTCCAATTCCAGGTTGCGCTCGGGCTCCCGGCCGCGCCGAGGAACACGTACGCCCGGCCCGTGCCGGAGGCATAGGGGTAGGCACCGACGATGACGTCGCCGAAACCATCGCCGTTGACGTCGCCGGCCGCGGCCGCGGCCCAGCCGAAGAAGTCGCCCGCCGCCTCGCCGACGCTGGTCCAGCCGGCGGTGGTGGCGAGGCCCGCGCCGGCGCCGTGGAACACGTACGCCCGGCCCGTCGCGGAGCTGTTGAAGGGGGCGGCGACGACGACATCGGCCATGCCGTCGCCGTTCACGTCCCCGGCCGGACCCAGCGCCCAGGCGAAGTAGTCGCCGGCCGCGTCGCCGGTCTTCGTCCAGGCGGCCGTCGCCGCGAGACCGCCGGCCGCACCGTGGAACACGTACGCCCGGCCCGTGGACGAGGAATAGCCCATGGCGCCGACGATGACATCGGCGTACCCGTCGCCGTTCACGTCGCCCGCCGAGGCCACCACGGAGCCGAAATTGTTGTTCGAGGCCTCGCCGATCTTGGTCCAGTTGGCGCTGCTGCCCAGGCCCGTGGCCGAGCCATGGAACACGTAGGTCCGCCCCGTGTAGTAGGCGTGTCCTTCGGCGCCGACGATGACGTCGGAATACCCGTCGCCGTTGACGTCCCCGGCCGAGGCCACCGCGTAGCCGAATTCGTCGTAGGCCGCCTCTCCGGTCTTCGTCCAGTTGGCGGTCGGGGCAAGCCCCGCGGCCCCGCCGTGGAACACGTACGCCCGGCCGGCGTAGGAGCCATACCGATAGGCGCCGACGATGACATCGCTGTATCCGTCGCCGTTCACGTCGCCCGCCGAGGCCACGGAGTAGCCAAGCGCGGTGTCGCCGGTCTCGCCGGTCTGGGTCCAACTGGCGGTCGCCTCGAGGCCCGCCGCGGAGCCGAGGAAGAGGTACGCCCGCCCGGTGCTGGAGGCATAGCGCGGGGCGCCGACGAGGACATCGGCGTAGCCATCGTCGTTGACGTCCCCGGCCGAGGCCACGGCGGCGCCGAAGTCGTGGTAGCTGCCCTCGCCGGTCTTCGTCCAGGCGGCCGTCGCGGCAAGGCCCGTCGGCGCACCGAGGAAGAGATAGGCGCGGCCGGTGTAGGCCGCATAGCCATTGGCGCCGACGATGACATCGCCGTAGCCGTCACCGTTCACGTCGCCGGCGGACGCCACCGCGAAGGCGAAGCCGTCGCCGGGCGCCTCGCCCGTCGCGGTCCAACTCGGGGCCGTGGCGAGCGCATTGATGACGATGGGGTAGCTCGCCTCGCGGTCGTCGATGGCCAGGCGGAGCGCGCCCGCGGCGAGTTCGAGCCGGGCCGGCAGGCTCCGGCCCGCGGCATCGCGGACGACGAGCCCGGAGACCTTGACCCGGTCGTGGCCGCCGGCGGCGAACACGATGGCATCGCCCTCGGCGCGGGCCCGCAGGCCCTCGTAGCGCACCCACACCGCGAGTTCGCCGTCGCCCGCCGGGCGCTCGGCCAGCACGAAGCCCTGCGCGACGGCGCGCCGGTCGTTCTGGAAGAATTCGACCACTGCCGGGTCATGCGCGTACTCGACCTGGCGCAAGCAGTCGCCGGTGACACCGTTCGCCCCTTCGGCCACGCAGCGGCCGAGCGTGGGCGTGGTGGCGCCGGGCTCGTCGGCCGCAAATTCGGCGCTTGCGCGGGCGATGCCGGCGTAGTGCAGCCGCAGCGCCCACGGCGGGACGGCGCCGGCCGCTTCGGTCTCGCCCGGGTGGGCCGGCCCGACGCCGGCGCGGGCCGCGGGCTGCGGGAGCGGCCCGAGGACGAGGCCCGGCGCCTCGAACGTCACGAGCCAACCCTGGGCGGCGTTGTCTGCCCCGAGCACTCCGTCTCGCTCGCTGATGCGGTAGTTCTCCTGCGAGAGGCCCCGCTGCACCTGGGCCCACCAGGCCGCGGGCACGTCGCCGGCCGCGGGGCCCGCCGTCGGCGTGGGCGGGGCGGTTTCGGATGCGGCGTCGCTGGCGCACGCGTTGGCCAAGGCGAGCAGCAGGAGCGCCGGTCCCCAGAGACGACCCCTCGATTCCGGTCGCAAAACGGCTTGCAGCATCATCGCTTCTTCCCACTCCACTTCCACGGGCTCGGCGACCGACCGGATCGGCCGAGCGGATGCGCGGGTTGCTCCCCCGTCCACGGCCCGGCCGCTTGCCGTACCGCTCGGCCGGGGGCCCGAGGCTGCCGGCCTCCATACCACGGCCGGGGGGCGAGGCGCACGGGTTCAAGGCGCTGCGGGCCGCGGCGGCGGGCAGGCGCCTGGCGCGGCGGGTCGGCGAGCCGCGGGGGGTATCACGCTTTCGACGAAAGGCACGCTATGATGCGGGCGTGAAAACCGGTCGGGCTGCAACCGCCGAGGGCCCCCGGAATCCGTCACCGCGTCGAGGTCCGAGCGCTGGGAGGCGGGGACCCGGTTGCGCCGCGTCGTCGCCTGAGCCAGGAGGCCCATCGTGTCGTCCAGAATCTCGCTCGCGCTGGTCACGCTTCTTTTCGCGCTTGCCGGCTGTGGGCGCAATGGCAACTCCGCCGCACAGCTCATCCGCGCCGCCGAGGGGGGCACGATTGCGCTCGCCGACGGCACCGTGCTGACGATACCGCCGGGCGCGTTGCAGCGCGACACGACCATCCAGATCGCGTCCGTCTGGGGCCCGGGCCCCCAGGGCTTGCGACTCGGGGCCTTGGTGCTCGAGCCGGCTGGGCTGGTGTTCGCGACACCCGCGACGGTCCGCTTCCCGCTGCCGGCCGATTGGGACCCCGAGTCCGCGCCAGTGGTGTACCACACCCCGGGCGCCGATCCCGCAGACGCCCTGCCGACCGGGGAGGTGGCCAACGTCGTCGGGACCTTCGGGGCGTACTTCTCCGAGCATCCGGTGCATCACTTCAGTTGCACGGTGGCGGCGCAGAATTGCCACGCCGGGACCATCAAGTACATCGTCAACACGCTCGAAGCACGCGGGATCTCGCACGCGAGCCTTCTCGCCACGGTGAACGGCTGCTACCCCGGCGTGCGGATCGACGAGAGCGACTGCGGCTCGGCCGGCCCGCGCGAGGTGCAGGCCCTGCTCGACACCTACTTCGACGACCGCGGCGGCTTCGACCCGGGGGTGGCCATGCCGGCCGACGTGCTGGCCGAGGCCATGCAGGCGGCCCGCGACGGGCGGCTCGTCGTGCTGGCCTTCACGAACGCGCCGTGGCCGGCGCGAGCGGGCGTCCACCGCTTCTATCCGCCCGGGCGCTATGCCCACACCGCCACGCTGCGCGTCGAGGGCGGCGAGGTCGTCATCCACAACACCATCATGAACGACAACCAGCGGCTGCGGGCGCACTTCGGCGGCGAGGTGACGGCCACCTGGCCCGCCGAGCGGCTGGAGGAGTTCCGCGGGCTTCAGGTCGGGGTGGCGCTCGAACTCCAACTCTGCGGCGCGCCCGACTGCCTGAGCGCGCCGGAACGCAATGCGCTCGGCCTCAATGTTTACGCGCCGTTGAACGGGATCAACAGTTGGTTTTCCGGGAGTTCCGTCGCCCCGCGGCCCGTGGCCTGGCCCGGCGTCCGCCTCTACGTGGAGCGGCCGGCCGGCAGCGCGCCGGGGGGCGCGTCGTGTCAGCCGGCGCAGGGCTGCCCGGGGACGAACCTCGTCTTCACGGGCGATTGGGGCGGACCCGGAGCCACCCTGCACCTCTGGGAGGAAAGCGGAAAGACGTTCCTGCAAATCGACCGCGCCGACCAGACCAGCGTGGGCATCAGCCAGGTCACCGGTTTCTTTGCAAAACCCTTGCGCGCCGGCGAGACGTACGCCGTGGCCATCGCCGCCGGGGGCTGCCCCGACGAGAACACCTGTGCGTCGGCCACCGGCATCTGTCCGGCGGACGAGTTCACCCCTGAGCCCCACGGAGCAGCCATGGGGCCGGGCAACGTGAGTGTGACCCTGTCGGCCGACTGCTACTCGGTGACCGCGGCGGCATCCGGCGCCTGCCG
>CAYRCM010000193.1:0-11458 GCA_964422715.1 uncultured Myxococcales bacterium
GAAGGGGTGGCGCGGGCGGCGGCACCGGCGCGGCAGCCACCGGCGGGGGCGCGGCAGCAGCCATCGGTGGCGGAGCGGCAGCCACCGCGGGTTCGGCCGGGGCGGCGGGCTGCGCTTCGAGGGCCGCAAGCACGTCGCCCTTCGTCAGGCGGCCACCCTTGCCCGACCCGACGAGGGCGGCCGGATCGACCCCGTGTTCGCTGACGAGGCGCCGCACGGCCGGGGTCAGCGCGGGCTGGCTGTCGGGTTTTTTCACGTTTTCGATGAGTTGCGGCAACCCCGCCGGCGGCCCGAGTTCGGGTCCCGGAGACGGCGCCGGGGCGGCCGCACCGGCCAGGGGGCCGGCGGCCGCGCCGGCGGTTTCGAGGGAACCCACGACGGCGCCGATGCTGACCTTGGTGCCCGCCGGGACCGCGATGTGCAGGCGTCCGCCCGCCTCGGCCTCGACCGACATGGTGACCTTGTCGGTCTCGATTTCGAAGAGCGCCTCGTGCGGCCTCACCTCGGCGCCGTCGGCCACGAACCAGGCGATGAGCGTAGCTTCGTTGATGGATTCCCCAACGCTCGGCACCTTCACGTCGACGCGCATGATGGCTTGTCCTTCCCGGCCGCTCACGCGCCGTGGAGCGCGGCGGTCACGAGCTCGTTTTGCTCTCGCTGGTGCTGGCGCAGCGAACCGGTGGCGGGGCTGGCACTCGCGCGCCGGCCGACGTAGGCCACCGGCCGCTCCCCGAAGAGGGCCCGCAGCCGGGGCTCGACGAACGCGTAGGCCCCGCGGTTTTTCGGTTCTTCCTGGACCCAGACGACCTCGGTGTGCGGGTCGACGCCGTGTTCGGCCATGAGTGCGCGCAGCCGCTCGGCCGGAAACGGATGGAGTTGTTCGAGCCGCCAGAGGGCCACGTCGCGCACGTCGTCGCGCTCGCGGCGCTCGGTGAGGTCGTAGGCCACCTTGCCTGTGCACAGCAGGAGCCGGCGCGTGCCCGCGGCGGGCCGCGGCTCGGCCAGCACGGACTCGAAGTGCCCCCTCGTGAGTTCGTCGACCGGAGAGGCCACGCGCTTATGCCGCAGCAGGCTCTTCGGCGTGAACAGCACGAGCGGACGGCGGAACGGCCGCGCCAGTTGCCGCCGCAGCACGTGGAAGTACTGCGCCGGCGTCGAGGGGATGCACACCTGCAGGTTGTCTTCGGCGCAGGCCGCGAGATAGCGCTCGACGTACGCGTTCGAGTGTTCGGGGCCCTGGCCTTCATAGCCGTGGGGCAGCAACATGACGAGCCCGCTCGCGCGCTGCCACTTGCTGAGCGCCGGAGCCACGAACTGATCGAAAATCACCTGCGCGCCATTCGCGAAATCGCCGAACTGGGCTTCCCAAAGAATCAGCATGCGCGGCTCGACGAGCGAGTAGCCGTAGTCGAAACCGAGCACCGCGGCCTCGGACAGCAGGCTGTTGTAGACACACAGGCGGGCCTGGTCGGGCGCGATGTTGTTGAGCGGTGTGTAGGACGCGTCGGTTTCCATGTCCTGCCAGACGGCGTGCCGCTGCGAGAACGTGCCCCGCGCGCTGTCCTGCCCGCTGAGCCGCACCGGCGTGCCCTCGGCGAGCAGGGACCCGAAGGCGAGGGCCTCGGCGAAGGCCCAATCGACGGCACCGTGTTCCTGCACGGCGCCCCACTGCTCGGCCAGCCGGCGTGCGACCTTGGGATTGAGGGCGAAGCCGTCGGGCACCGTGGTGAGGGCGCGGGCCACGTCGAGCAGCCGCGCGTGCGGGACGCCCGTCGCCACCGGCTCGTCGGAGTAGGGCGCGTCGAACCCACGCCAGTAGCCGTCGAAGGCCCGACCCGTCGACGCCAGCGGGGCCCGCCTGACGCGTTCGAGCGCGTCCTGCAGGCGTTGTTCGAGGGCCTGCGCGTGCTCGCGCGCCGACGCCTCGGTGAGCACCCCTTGGGCCATGAGTTGGCGCGTGTACAGTTCGCGCACGCCGGGACGGTCTTTGATCTTGCGGTAGAGGAGCGGCTGCGTAAACGCCGGTTCGTCGCCCTCGTTGTGCCCGTGGCGCCGGTAGCAGAGCATGTCGATGACGACGTCGCGCGCGAACTCCTGGCGGAAGCGCAACGCAAGATCGGTCACGAAGACGACCGCCTCCGGATCGTCGCCGTTGACGTGGAAGATGGGCGCCTCGACGATCTTCGCGACGTCGGTGGCATAGGTCGTGGAACGGGCCTCGGCCGGACGGGTCGTGAAGCCGATTTGGTTGTTGACGATGACGTGGAGCGTGCCGCCCGTGGTGTAGCCGGGCAACTTCGACAGGTTGAACGTCTCGGCGACGATCCCTTGACCAGCAAACGCGGCATCGCCGTGCACGACGATCGGCACCACCTTGCGCCGCAGCGTCGTATCGTTGCGCTGGCGCTGCTTGGCGCGGGTGCGGCCCTCGACGACCGGGTCGACGGCCTCGAGATGGCTCGGGTTCGACGTGAGGCTCACGTGCACGGCGTGGCCGAAGCGGTTGACGTGGTCGCTGCTGTAGCCCTTGTGGTACTTGACGTCGCCGTCGCCTGCCCAGGAATTCGGCAGGAAATTGTCTTCGAATTCCGAGAAGATGTCGTCATACGACTTGTCGAGGATGTTGGCCAGCACATTGAGCCGGCCGCGGTGCGTCATGCCGAGCACGAGCTCTTCGATGCCGAACTCGGGGGCTTCCTCGACGAGCGTGTGCAGGCAGGCAATGAGCGTTTCGGCACCCTCGAGTGAGAAGCGTTTCTGGCCGGGATAGCGGCTGTGGATGAAGCGTTCGAAGGCCTCGGCATCGGTCAGCCGGTCGAGGGTCTCGATGCGCTGGGCCGCCGGAAGGAGCGGTCGGTTGCGCACGGGCTCCATCTGCCGCTTCAGCCAATCGCGCATGCGCGCGTCCTGAATATGCAGGAACTCGACCCCAATGGAGCGGCAATACGTGTCGCGCAGAACGGCCAGGATGTCGCGCAGCGTCGCGCGGCGGGGTGCCCCGGCCACGTCGCCCGTGTCGAAGACGCGGTCGAGGTCGGCCTCCGCGAGCCCGAAGGCTTCGAGCAGCAGGTCGGGGTTGACGCGCGTGCGTTCGGCCAAGGGGTCGACCTGCGCCACCGTGTGGCCGAGCAGTCGGTACGCCTGGATGAGACGCACGACGTGCGACTGGGCCGCGGCCTGCTCGGCAGCCGCGCAACGGCGCGGACACATGGACAATTCGAAGCCGGCGAAGAACATCTGCCAGGCTTCGGGCAGGGCATTGGGGTCGCGCTTCCACTCGGCGTGCAGGGCCTCGACGTAGTCGCGGTTGCTGAGGATGGCCTGCCAGTCCGGAGAACCGCCGGTCGCCGGTGCGGAGGTGCCCTGCCCGGCTTGCGGCGGTGACGAGGGATGCTCTGCCATGCGAACTCCTGAACGGTGGCAAGGGCGCGCGAAACGCCGTAGCGACACCGGCCCGGCCTGCCTCGGGCCCGCCCGAGCCGGCCCTGTGCGTCGGCCTAACCGAAGTAGTCGGGCGCGTTGCCAGGCTTCCACTTGATGTTGCAGCCCATGCTGGGCCGCTGCTCGGCCGCCACGGGCTGACCGGCGAGCAAGGCGTCGAGGGCCGCCCGTAGGTCGCAGCCCGTGACCGGCACGTCGTTGCCCGGCCGACTTCCGTCGAGTTGCCCGCGGTAGACGAGGCGCCGCTCGGCGTCGAACAGGTAGAAGTCGGGCGTGCAGGCCGCGCGATAGGCCTTGGCGACATCCTGCGTCTCGTCGAACAGGTAGGCAAACGGATAGCCGTACTTGTCGGCCTCGAAGGCCATGCGCGCCGGCGCGTCTTCGGGGTAGCTGCGCACGTCGTTGCTGTTGATGGCCACGAAGCCGACCCCGCGGGCCTGGTAGTCGAGCGCCAGACTCACGAACCCCGTGCGCACGTGCTTCACGTAGGGACAGTGATTGCTCAGGAACGCCACGACCAGCGCGGGCCGGGCGGCGAAGTCGGCGAGCGCCACCCGCCCGCCGCGCGGGTCGGGCAGGTCGAAATCGGGCGCGCCCGTGCCGAGCGGCAGCATCGTCGATGGGGTCAGGGCCATGGCGGCGACTCCTTTGCAGAGGTCAGGGCGGCATGCGCCACGTCCGCGAAAGTACGGGCGGCACCGGTCATGTCAAGGATCGCACGAGGCGGGGCGGTCAGTCGACGATGCCCTGGAAGAGCACGCTGCTGAGGTAGCGCTCGCCGGAGTCGGGCAGCACGAGCACGATGGTCTTGCCTGCGAATTCCGGCTGCTGGGCAAGCCGCACGGCCACCGCGGTGGCGGCCCCGCAGGAGATGCCGGCGAGGATGCCTTCCTCACGCGCAAGCCGCCGCGCGAAGTCGATGGACTCGTCGTTTGTGACCGTCTCGACGCGATCGACGAGCGCAAGATCGAGTGTGGCGGGGATGAAACCCGCGCCGATGCCCTGGATCTTGTGGGGGGCCGGGCGCAGTTCCTCGTTTCTGAGGCGCTGCGAGATGACCGGGCTGTCGGCCGGCTCGACGGCGACCGAGAGCAACGACTGGCCGCGCACATGCTTGAAGTAGCGCGACACGCCCGTGATGGTGCCGCCGGTGCCGACGCCGGCCACGAACACGTCGACCTTGCCATCGGTGTCTTGCCAGATCTCGGGGCCGGTCGTGGTCTCGTGAATGGCCGGATTGGCCGGGTTCTTGAACTGTTGCGGCAGGAAGTAGCGTTGGGGGTCGCTCGCCGCGATTTCTTCGGCCTTCGCGACCGCGCCCTTCATGCCGAGCGGCCCGGGCGTGAGCACGAGATTGGCCCCGAGCGCCTTCAATACCTTGCGGCGTTCGAGGCTCATCGTCTCGGGCATGGTCAGCGTGATGGGATAGCCGCGCGACGCCGCGACGAACGCCAGCGCGATCCCCGTGTTGCCGCTCGTCGGCTCGACGATTTCGCGGCCGGGCGCGAGCAGACCGCGCTGCTCGGCGTCCCAGACCATGGCGGCCCCGATGCGGCACTTCACGGAATACGCGGGGTTGCGCCCCTCGACCTTGGCGAGCACGGTGGCCCGGGCCGTGCCGACGACCCGGCGCAGTCTGACGAGCGGCGTGCCGCCGATGGTTTTCGAGTTGTCGTCGAAGATGCGAGACATGTGCAGCTCCTGCCGGCTAGATCACCCAATCGGGAGATTGCCGGCTCTGGGCCGCCCGGTATTCGTCCACCAGGGCGGCGAGGGTTGTCTGTTCGAGGACCGCCTCGATGGCTTCGTGCGCGCGCTGCCACACCGCGAGCGGGGGCGTGAGGAGCAGCCCGTCGGCGGGTTCCGGCGACCCGAGCAGGGCGGGCCCCGGCTGACGCGCGTCGAAGGGCGACAGTGCGCCGTCGACCGCACGCATGACCTGCGCCACCGAAAGGCGTTCGGGCGCGACGAGCAGGCGGTAGCCCCCCGCGCTGCCGCGCCGGCTGTCGAGGTAGCCGGCAAGGCAGAGCGACTTGAGGATGAGCTCGAGGAAGCGCGCCGGGATGCCCTGCCGTTTCGCGATCTGCACGCTGTTCACGTGCCGGTCGCGGCCGGCGAGCACGATGTCGACGAGCGCTTGCAGGGCGTACTGGCCACGGGCCGGGATTCGAAGAAGCATCCGATGTCTCCCGATGCGTTCAGTAGGGATTAGCATGCCCGATTTTTTTTCCGCGTCAAGGGTCATGCCGTCAAACCCGCATGGCGCGGGCCCGAGCGCCGCTCCAACGCCGCCGCTTTGGGCGCTCGCACTTGATTCCCAGCAGGCAGATCGGCTATCGCTCAGCGCGCCCCGCACCGTGCCGGCCCCGATCGCGGCCGGCGGTTCGCGGCAGGAGGGCGCCCCATGACGGAAACCATTCGTTCCGGGCTCGCATGCAGCGTGCAGCAACTCGACGGAACGCTTGCCGAAACGGTCAACGGCCTCTGCGAAGCGGCCGGTCCGCTCCGCGTCAACCGAGCCGCGTGCTACGAGGGGCTGCCCTCGCGCCAGGTGCTCATCGGCATCCTCGAGGACCTGCGCTCCGTCCTGTTTCCCGGCTTCTTCGGCACCTCGGAGGTCACCGACGACGACGTGAAGTACCACGTCGGGGCCACGCTCGCGCGCGTCATCCGGCTGCTGCGCCAGCAGATTCGCCGCGGGTTCTGCTTCTCGTGCTGCGACGGCGACATGTGCGGCCCGTGCGAGACGCGCTCCGACGAGGCCACGCGGACGCTGGTCACCCGGCTTCCGGCGCTGCGCCGCGTGCTGTCCACCGACGTCGCGGCCGCCTACGAGGGCGACCCGGCCGCCCGCAGCCCGGGCGAAACGGTGTTCTGCTATCCCGGTATCTTCGCCATCACGACGCACCGCATCGCGCACGAACTCTATGCGCTCGACGTGCCCCTCATTCCGCGCATCCTGACAGAGTACGCGCACAGCATCACGGGCATCGACATGCACCCCGGCGCCACCATCGGCGACCACTTCTTCATCGACCACGGCACGGGGGTCGTCATCGGCGAAACGTCGCTCATCGGCAGCCGGGTGCGCATCTACCAGGGCGTCACGCTCGGGGCCAAGAGTTTCCCGCTCGACGAGCAGGGGCGGCCCATCAAGGGCATCGCGCGTCACCCGGTGGTCGAGGACGATGTCGTCATCTACGCCGGCGCCACGATCCTCGGGCGCGTCACGATCGGCCGCGGCTCGGTCATCGGCGGTGGGGTCTGGCTCACCCGCAGCGTCCCGCCCGGCAGTGTGGTCACGCAGGCGGCCACGTCCCACGAGCAGTTCGAAAGTGGCGCGGGCATCTGAGCGGCGCCGGAACCGGCCCGATGCACGCAACGGGCCGGAAAGCCGCTTGACACGTCGTGGCGGGTTCGCTAGCGTCCGGCGCCGAACTGCCAGGCCCGGGCCACCCGTCGGGGTGCGGACCCGAACCGCGCGTCCCCCCCGCCGGCCCGGAATCCGGCGCCCGATCCCACGCGAGGAGTCCGCGGCATGCAGAAATACGAATGTGCCACCTGCGGCTACGTGTACGACCCGAAAAAAGGCGATCCCGACGGCGGCATTGCGAAGAACACCGAGTTCAAAGACCTCCCCGACGACTGGACCTGTCCCCTGTGTGGGGCCGGCAAGGATATGTTCGAACCGTTGAACTGAGCGACCGCTCACGGCGCACGCCGTCCGAACCGACGCCCGCGGGCCAGGGCAGGCAGCCGCTCCGCGTTCCGCGCGACATCGGTCGGGGCCCGGGCAGCGATCGAACGGTCGCGAGGGCCTTGAGTTGAACCGCAAAGCCGGGTATCCCTAGCCCCACGCACGCCCGGCCGTGGGCCGCCGGCCACCGTTGCCGCGCGGTAGGGCTTACAAGGAGGACGGCATGCAGAGCATCAAAGGCACCCGCACCGAAAAGCACCTGCTCATGGCGTTCGCAGGCGAATCGCAGGCCCGCAATCGCTACAACTTCTTCGCCGGCAAGGCGCGCAAAGAAGGCTACGTCCAGATCGCCGACATCTTCGAGGAAACCGCCAACCAGGAACGCGAGCACGCCAAGCGTTTCTTCAGCTTCCTCGAAGGTGGCGACCTCGAAATCACGGCGGCTTTTCCGGCGGGAATCGTCGGCTCCACGCTCGAAAACCTACAAGCCTCGGCGGCGGGCGAACACCACGAGCACAGCGAGCTCTATCCGGGCTTCGCGAAGGTGGCCCGCGAAGAGGGCTTCGAACTCGTCGCGCGGCTCTTCGACGCCGTGGGCGTGGCCGAAAAGCAGCACGAGAAACGGTTCGTCGATCTCGCGAAGAACCTGACCGGGGGTAAGGTGTTCAAGCGCGACACGGCGGTCGTGTGGCGCTGCCGCAACTGCGGCTACCTCTACGAGGGCACCGAGGCTCCGGCAACCTGTCCGGCTTGCGCGCATCCGCAGGCGCATTTCGAATTGCTCGGCGAAAACTGGTAGGTCAACCACGGCCCGCCGGTTCGCGCCCACGGCGGCGCGCGTGCGGCGGACCCTCGCGCAACCGCAACCGTGGAGAACATCCCATGACCAACGTCGACGAAATCCTCGACTTCGCCATCGCCCGAGAAGAAGACGCCACGCAGTTCTATGCCGACCTGGCCAAACGGGTCGAGCGGCCCTGGATGAAGGAACTGTTCCTTTCCTTCTCGAAAGAAGAGAAGGGCCACAAGGCCAAGCTCGAAGGCGTCAAGCGCGGCAAGTTGCTCGCCCCGGCCGCCAAGAAAGTGGCCGATCTGAAAATCGCCGACTACGTGGTCGACGTCGACACCAGCGGCGAACTCGACTACCAGCAGGCCCTCATCGTGGCCATGAAGCGCGAGAAAGCCTCCTTCCGGCTCTACACCGACCTCGCCGCTTCCGCCGACAATGACGACTTGCGCGGCACGTTCCAGGCGCTCGCCCAGGAAGAGGCCAAGCACAAGCTGCGCTTCGAAGTCGAGTACGACGAATACGTGCTGAAAGAGAACTAGCCCTTTCGCGCCCTGCCCCGCACCACCCGCCCGCCGCGTCACGGATGTTCGCACGCCTCCGGCGACCCGGCGGGCCTAACCCGCGTTGCACGCTGCCCGCGGAGCGGCTACCTTAGCAGCCAACATTCTCGCCCGTTCGCGGGCCACGGGAGGACCCCATGATCAATGCCAAGATGCAGGAAGCCATCAACCAGCAGATCAACGCCGAATTGGCGTCCGGCTACTTGTACCTGTCGATGTCGGCCTACTTCGAATCGACGAACCTCCTCGGGTTCGCGAACTGGATGCGCGTGCAGGCTCAGGAGGAGCTGATGCACGCCATGAAGTTCTATGATTACCTGAATCAGCGCGGCGGTAGGGTCGACCTGCGCGCGGTCGCCGGCCCGGTCGTGTCGTGGGACTCGCCGCTCCACGCTTTCGAAGAAACGCTGGTCCATGAAATCAAGGTCACGGGTCTCATCAACCAACTCGTCGACCTGTCGCGCGAATTGAGCGACCACGCGACCCACAACTTCCTGCAGTGGTTCGTCGCCGAGCAGGTCGAAGAAGAGGCCAGCGCCGACGAAGTCATCCAGCGGCTCAAACTCGTCGGCAAGGATGGCGCCGGGCTGTTCATGCTCGACCGGGAGTTGGCGGCGCGCACGTTCGTGGCGCCCACCGCCACCGATGCCACCTGACCTGACGCCTTTGCCACCGGCGCAGCCCGCGGCAACGGCGCTGCGCCCGACCGGCCCCAGGCCACCGACCCGCCACCGGACGGCGGCCTTGCGCAGAGAGCGAAGCCATGGCGCCCACCCCCGAGAGCGTAGTCGACGTACTCCGTGAGGCCCTGCAAATCGAGGCCAACGGCTACCACTTCTATCGGCTGGCCGCGAGTCGTACGAGCGATGCGCGGGGGCGGCAGGTCTTCGAGGAGCTGGCCGAAGAAGAACGCGGCCACCTCCACTTCCTACAGAACCAATACGCGGCGTGGCTGCGCGCAGGCCAGGCCGACCTCGCCGTGTCGCTCGCTCGACCCGCGACGCCGGCGGCGCCGGGGCCCGTATTCTCGCCGGCGCTGCGGGCGCGGCTGAACGAGGCGCATTTCGAGATGAGTGCCCTGTCCATTGGCATCCAACTCGAACTCGCGTCCGTGCAGTTCTACCGCGCACAGGCAGCGCAGGCGAGCGACGACAGCGTCCGACGCTTCTTTGGCGAGTTGGCCGACTGGGAGTCCGAGCACTACGCGGCGCTGCGACGCGAGCAGGAAGCCCTCCGCGCCGATTTCTGGGCCCGCGGGGGCTTCAGTCCCCTGTAGGGCCTCGTCGTTCGCCATCCCGCAAGAGGAAGTCGCACCACGGACCCGCGGCCTCGTCTCTACTGGACGGTCGATGCCGCCGCGGGCGACAGCGCGGCCGGCCTCCGACAGCGGCTCACCCCCTTCGTCGACATCATCGCGCGACCGGCCGGCCCAGATGACGACGTCGACGGGTGGTTCATACCGGATGCCGTCCATGCTCCGGCGGGACGTTCTGTGGCGCCCCCGACGCAGCCGAGCTGGCGCTACGGCGTCGACCGCGGGGCCGAGGCGTGGGATGCCTTCCTGACGCGACTCTGGGTCCGAGCCCGCCTGCGCGCGGCGCTCGAGACGGGTAAGGCCGCTTCGCTCGTGGCGTTCCAGGCCGACCACAAATACCTGTTCATGGCCTGGAACCAGGGCGAGATGCGGGCGCTCGGGCGCCTGATCGCGGGCCGCACGGCCTTGGCCGGTGCGGCGCTGGGCGAGGCGGTCCGGCAAGGCGTCGGACGCGTCTTGGAAACCGTCCCAGGGCGGCCGGCCCACGTCAACGCGCTGCAGCACGCCTTCGGCTACGTCTCTCGCGCCCTCAGCGCGAGCGAGGTCAGAAACTTCCTGAACGAACTCGAAGCCTTCCGCGCAGGCCGCGCGAGCCTTTGGGAGCCGCGCGAGGCGCTGCGCCGGTGGGCCGCCGCACAGCACGCCCGCTTCCTGCTGCGCCAGGCCTATCTCTTCCCCTACCCGGATGCGCTGCGGACCGAGCCCGCGGCGGATGGCGGAGAGCTAGTCCTCGGGAGTGGAGGCGCCGGCGGACGGGGCTGACGCCCCTGGGCTGCCCGGCTTGGCGAGCGGGATGGCGATCTGGCGCTCGGGCGCGGCCTCGAAGCAGCGCCGACAGCGCGCCTCGTAGGCCCCCACGGCCCCCACGACAATGCGATCGGCCGAATCGATGAGGCGCTGCGTGCGGTTGGCCGGGGCGCCGCAGCGCGAGCACACGGCAAGGGTCTTCGTGACGTATTCGGCGACGGCCATGAGTTGCGGCACGGGTTCGAAGGGCTGGCCGCGGTAGTCCTGATCGAGGCCCGCGGCGATGACGCGCCGCCCCATGTTGGCAAGTTTCTCGCACACGTCGACGATGGCGGCGTCGAAGAACTGCACTTCGTCGACGGCGATGACCTCGGTGCGGTCGTCGACCTGACGCAAGATCTCTTCTGCGTTTTCGACGAGTTGAGCGGGAACGCTCATGTCGCTGTGGCTGACGACGTGGCTGCTGCTGTAGCGGTCGTCGAGCCGCGGCTTGAAGACCTGCACGCGCTGCCTGGCAAGCAGCGCGCGCCGCACGCGCCGGATGAGCTCTTCGCTCTTGCCGCTGAACATGCTGCCGCAGATGACCTCGATCGAGCCGAGTCCCGGCAGGGGACCGTGCATGCCGGACATGGGCGCGCCTCCTTGACTTGGACCCCAGCACGGCGGGTCCTTGGACGATGCTTCCGCGGCGGCCGGCCGGTAGCCGCACAGCGCCGCGCCGGGCCTCAGCAGCCTTCGGCCGGGGCGGACGGTGACGCTGCCGGGGCGCGGGGCGCGCTCGGGGACATGAGGGGGGAAAGCCGCGGTGGCGCCGGGGGGGCCGCCACGGGGGCGAGGGCCGGCCCCGGGGCGGGCACCATGGCCGGCGGGACCGCGGCAGGTCCCGTGGCCCCGGCGGCCGGAGCGGG
>CAYRCM010000194.1:0-11433 GCA_964422715.1 uncultured Myxococcales bacterium
GGTGCAGCGGCCTGAACGGGAGCGGCGGGCGCCGCCGCGGGTCGGGCCGCGGCAGGCGCGGTTGGCGCGGGCCGAGGGGCGGCCAGCGCCGGGCGTGCGGGCCCGCCTTGCGCCGCGCCGGAGCCCGGCGTGTCGGCCCCCACCCCGAACCAGAGCCACCCCGCCACGATGACCCCGACGATGAGCGCGGCCACGAGCCCCACCGTGAGCCAGGTACCCCGTCCTGAGACTGGCGTGCGTGCCCCGGCTGGCGTCCGGAGTGTGCGCCGTTCGGTCGGGTGTTCGGTGGGCGGGCTCGTGACGGGCTGCACCGGGCGGGTGGGCTCGGACACGCTCACGCCGTCGGGCTCGGACACGAGCAACCGCAACTGCCCGTCGGCGACGACCACGGGGGCGGTCGGCGGCGTGCCTCCCGGCCCGCCGCCGCTCTCGCGTGGAGCCGCGGCCACGGTGAGGCCGAGCAGCCCCTGCAACGTCACTGGGCGGGCCTGCCGCTCGTGGACGGCCAGGGCTTCCAGCAAAGCGTGGTTCAGCGCGCGCGCCGTGGCGGGTCGGAGCTCGGGGTTCTTGGAGAGAACCCGCAACACCAGCGCGTCGATGGGGGCGGGCACTTCGACCTGGCGCGCGGCCCGCAGCGAAGGCACCGGCTCGTTGACGTGCTGTAGCATCAGCGACGTGGGGCTGTCGGCGTGGAACGGCGGCTCGCCACACAGCATCTCGTACAGAATGCAACCGAGCGAATATACGTCGGAAGCCGGCGTGGCCGAACCGCCCGTGGCTTGCTCGGGGCTCATGTACGCGGGGGTGCCGACCACCGTGCCGCGGCCCGTCAGCGTGTGCCCGCGGCCCGCGCGGCGCACCTTGGCGATGCCGAAGTCGAGGACCTTCACGAAGTCGGTGTCGCTCGGCGTACGCAGCAGGAAGATGTTGTCGGGCTTGAGGTCGCGGTGCACCGTGCCCTGGTCGTGGGCGCCGGTGAGCGCATCGCAGACCTGGCAGAGCAAGGCCACCGCGCGTTCGGCGGCAATGGGCCCCGCCTCGCGCAGTTCGGCGGAAAGCGGGCGGCCTTGCAGCAATTCCATGACGATGTAGAGCAGCCCATCCGCCGACTGACCGAAGTCGAACAAGGTGACGACGTGCGGGTGGGCGAGGTGCGTGGCGTTTTGGGCTTCCTGCACGAAGCGGCGCACCGCCGTGAGGTCGGCGCTGACGTCGCGGTGGAGGATCTTGACGGCCACCTCGCGCTGCATGGAGCGCTGCCACGCCCGGTAGACGGCGCCCATGCCCCCTTCGCCAAGCAATTCCTTGAGTTCGTAGCGGTCGTCGAGGACCGTGCCGACGAGGCTGCGCCGTTCGGGCGATGCGAACACGAGCCGGGCGCCGTGTTGCGGGCACGTTTCGTGGTCGGCCGTGAACGCGGTGCCGCATTCGGGACAGATCTTGGAACCGTTCGAACTCATTCGCGCCTGAGCCTTGCGCGCGCGGGTGAGCCGGGGGCGCTTGCGCGGCATGCAACATAGCGACCGCGCCCCCGGCTGGCAAGACCACGGGTCGGACCAGCGCGGGGCTTGGCCCCGAGCGGGGGGGTTAGGTCAGGGGAAGGGACGGAATCGCGACCGTTCGCACACGCCGTCGGCGGCACAGCGCATGTCGTCCGGGCAGTCGGCCGGCTGGTCGCACCAGGGCAGCGACTTGCAGCGTCCGTCGACGCAGTACGACGTAGCGCTGAGCGCCGTGCAATCCCGGTCCCCGCTGCACACGATGAAGATGCCCGGCTGGCAGTGGCCATCCAGACACTGCTGGGCGATGCCCCCGCAGTCGGTATCGCGGCGGCAGCGGGGCTGCTCCGTGCACAGGCCGTCCTGACAGCGGTAGCCGGACCGGCAGATGAATTCCCGCCGGCAGGGCGAAAGCGCTGTGGGCGAGAGGCACACACCCAGCTCACACCGGTCGGTGACACAGTGGGTGCTCTCGCCGCAGCCGGTGCCCCCTTCGGGCAGGCGGCAGAGGTTGCGCGCGACGAGCGCCCGGCCGGGGTCGCACGAGAGGCCCGTGGGACAGGCCGTCGTGCCCGGCTCGCACGGGTCGCCGAGCGCTGCCTGCTGGCAACTTCCGGACTTGCACAGCCCCGTTTCGCACTCGCCGTGCGCCGTGCAGGCATCGCCCGCCGGCCGGAGACAGAGGCCGCGTGCGCAGACGAGTCCGCTCTGGCACGGGGCCCCGCCGCCGCACGAACTGCCGAGCCCCGCGGGCTGAGCGCACGTGCCCGCCTGACACAGGCCTGTTGTGCACTCGCCGTCATGCGCGCAGGCGCCCCCTTCGCTGGCCAGGCACACGCCGGCCTGGCAGACGAGCGCGTCGCGGCAGCCGCCGGAAGCCGTGCAGGTTTCGCCGAGCGCGGGCTTCTTCTTGAGCCCGACCGCCAGGCCGATGGCCAACGCCGCCACGAGCACGAGCCCGCCGATGAGGAAGGCCCACCAGTACTTCTTGAAGACCGACACCTCGCCGTTCGGCTTCTCGGGAATGTCGAGCTGCACGGTGGGGCCCGCCGTCCAGTCTTCGTCGGGGTCGGCAGCCGCGACCGCCATCAAGTGGAAGCGGATGGCCCCGGCCGGCACGTCGAGCGGAACAGTCACGGCGACCGCCACCTGATGGGTGCTCTGCGGCCCGAGGCTGCGTTCCGAGTTTTCGACCTTGAACCAGGCGGCGTCGCCGGCACCGTCGAGTTGCACCGAGAGTGCCACCCCTGCCGTGGTCGCGCTCGCGTTGGCCACGGCAAACGAGACCGTTGCTTGCCGCTCGGCGGGCAGCGCAACCCGTTCGATGGGGCAGGTGACCTGGAACGTCTGAGCCATGGGCGCGCCTCATGACCCCGCGCACCGCTAGGTGCCGGGTGTGTAGGGAAACAGGACCACGCAGGCCTCGGAGCCCGGGCAGGAGAAGGACAGCTGCCCGCCCTCCTTGAAGAATTGCAGCCGGCGGGTGACATTGGGTTCGAGGTCGAACGACAGCGACACCTGGCGCTTGCCGTCGCCGACATCGCTGCGCGTAACGGTCACGCTGGCGCCGCTCTGCAGGCGCACGGGAGCGGTGCGGACGAACGACCCGCTGTCGCCGCTCACCACGACGTCGCAGGTTCGGCCGGCGCCGACACGGATGGCGGTGCTCTCGGAGCTCGTCTTGCAGTTGCTCGAACCGTCGCTGGCCCAGACGGCGCCGGCAAGCAGCGGGTCGCCGTCGAGGCGCAGTCTCTCCCCGACATCACCGGCCTGGTAGTCGCCGACGCCGCCCACGGCCCCGAGGGTCACGGCCGCCACGACCAGCAGACCAAGGACGATGACGAGTACCAGCACGACCTTGGGGTTCATGTGTCGCCCTTCCGCCGCCCCTAGCGCTCCATGAACACGAAGTCGAGCGGAACGCAGGCCCCGACGACGCAGCGGAAGCCCGACAGCCCGCAGTCGCGGTTGCTCGCGCAGGGCGTGACCGCGCCGCCGCAGCGGCCGCGCACGCAACTGCGGATGACGCAGTCGGCGCCATCGGTGCACACGTGTCCGTTCGGCGCCAGGCAGCGGCCCATGCGGACCACCTCGTCGAGATCGGGCAGATGGCCCAGCAGTTCCTCGCGCACGCGCGCCGAGTCCAACCGGGCGCGCGGGTCGGCGAAGCGGTCGGCCGTGGCGGCCGTGCCCGCTTTCGGCAGGGATTTCGTCGCGAGCGGGCTCGTCGGCGCATCGGTCGAGCACACGAGGTCGGCGCGGCAGTCGGCCTGGCGCGTGCACCAGTCGCCGATGCCGCCGGTGCCCGCGCTCGGCTCGCCGCAGTGGCCCGAGGTGCATACCCCGGCCGTGCAGTGATCGTCGGTGGCGCAGCCGCCCTCGCCGACGAGCACGCGACAGCGCTTGACGCTGCCCGCGCCGACACGCACGGCGCAGACGGCCGGCGCCATGCACTGGCCATGGTCGGAGCACTCCTCGCCCATGGGTTTCAGGGTGGGCGGGGGCTCGCATTTCTTCGGGCTGCCCTGGCAGAGGCCGCTGACACAGTCGGCCCCGTCGCCGCAACCCGTGAAGCCGACGTCGCCGCGGCACCGCGTGACGCCGCTCGGTTCGCCGGAGGGCGGGGCGCACTTCTGCCCCGTCCGGCAGTCGCTGTCGTCGGCGCACTTGTCGCCGAGTTCGCGCACCCCGTCGGCGCACACGGCGGAGGGCTTCGTCGCGTCGCAGTAGCTCGACGCACATTCGAAGTTGTTCTCGCAGGGTTCGCCGTTGATGCGGCGGCAGCGTTCGCGCACGCAGTTCAGCGCCGCGCCGCACGCCGGCCGACCTTCGCCGCAGTTGTCGAGCAGCGCGCTCTGGGCGCGGAGCGGCGCGCAGGTTCCCTCTTCGCAGCGCGCCGACTCGCATTCCTCGGGCGACCCGCAGGGCTGGCCGGCGCGCCTGACGCAGGTGCCGCGGCAGACGAGGCCGTCGGCGCAGACGCCGCTGCAGTCATCGCCGAAGCCGGGCTTCTGCTCCTTGCTGAGCACCACGGCGAGCACGATGGCCGTGGTCACGACGACGACGCCGCCGATGATGACGAGAATCCACCAGTACTTCTGGATCCAGGTTTTCTTGCCGGGTTCGAGCCCCTTGACGGTGAAGGCCACCGTGGGGCCGGCGGTCCAGTCTTCGTCGGGGTCGTCTTCGGCTACCGCCTCGACGTGGAAACGGACTTCGCCGGGCGGAAACGCCGCCGGCACCTCGATGTGGACGGCAAACGTTTCCTGGGCGTGCGGCGCGAAACTGCGTTCGGGGGCCTCGATGCGAATCCAGGGGAGCTCGGTCTGCCCATCGACCTTCAGGAGCAGGCGTCCGCGCACGGGGCGGTCGCCGGTGTTGGTGACCGTGAACGCGGTCTCCCCTTTGCGTTGCAGGTCGAGCGACACCGTCTGCGTGGCGGCCGTGACTTCGAACGAGCGAGCCATCCTATGTTCCTCCCTCAAACCGCAGCGTGTACGTGGTGTAGACCGGCTTTTCGCGTTCGATGATGGCGCACACGGTGCGCTTCAGCGATTCGGCCTCGGCGGGGGCGACGACCGTCAGATGGAACGGGCGGCCCCCCGCTCCCCCTTGATCTACCCGAAATCCGCGGAGCCCGGTGGCCAATTCGAGAAACCGCACGAGCCCGCGTTCGGTGCCGCGCCATTTGGCGAGTTCGGCCGCCGCGGCGACGAGCTCGCGCAGCTGCCCGAGTCCCGTCTGCAGCGGCAGGTCGAGGTCGACCCAGCGCGCCAGAAAACGCACGAAGGCGTCGGGTGCACGCCGCGGGTCGAGGGCCGCGGCCAGTCCCTCGTAGGCGCCCTCGGCGGGGGTGAGCAGGCCGGCCATGACGTCGACGAGCGCCGCGAGCGGCTCACCCGGCCGCATGCCGCGCTGGAAGATGCCCGGCAGCAGCCGCGCAATCTCAGGGGACTGCATCGTCGCCTCCCACCTCGATCTGGTGATCGCCGGACGCAATGAGCCAGGTCTCGGGCAGCCGCACCTCGTCGGTGAACTCGGCCCGCGAAGCGGTCGCGAAATGCTGGCCGGCATCGAGGCTGCGCGAGATGCCCTTCGGGCCGCCGCAGAGCACCAGACCGGCCTGCCCCCCGCGCGCCGCGACACCCCGGACCGGCTGGAAGAGCCGCTCGGCCTCGCGCAGCGGCAGCCCGCTTTCGAACTGTCGGTCGGCCTTCCAGGCGGGGGTGCGGCTGCGCAGATCGAGGCGCTGGAGGCCCATGTCGTGCGAGCCGGCGAGCACCCAGTCGTCGGCAAACGCGATGCCGAAGCAACTGCCGCCCGACCAGTCGGTGGCAAAACGCACCCAGCCTTCGGGGGGATCGGCGGCCCCGCGCAGTTCGTAGCGCAGCGCGCCCTTGCCGGGGTCGTTGCCGCCGCGCGCGGCCGTGCCAGCCCACAGCCATGCGCGCGGGCCCTGGCGCTGCAGGGTGAGCACCCGGATGTCCTCATCCTGCGGCCCAATCGCGCGGAACGTGCCCGAGCGGCCGTCCTCGGAGGACAGGAACACGCCTCCGCGCCCGGCCGTGGCCGCGGCCACGAGCGGCTTGCCTTCGCTCGCCGCGGTGGCCACCGCGTAGAGCGGGCGCGTCGGCTGCGCGGCGTCGACGACGAGCTGGACGCAGGTGTCGGCCCCGCCGCCGGTGCGTACGGGCCCGCCGTAGAGGCCCGTCTCGGTGGCCAGAAACAGGCGCGGCACCCCGGCCACGTCGACGCTCCACGCCACATCGGACACCGCGGCGATTTCTACGTAGAGTCGCCAGGTTGCGCCACAGTCCCAGGAAACGTAGACCTTGCTGCGCTCGCCCGGTGTGCCGTCGGGGCGCGGGGCGGCAAAGCGGGTGAACGCCGCGAGCAGGCCGGGCAGCGCCGGGTGGGCGTCGACGCCGAGCAGCGTTTCGCCCGGGGTGCGCAACACGGGTTCCCAACTGGCCCCGTCGTTGACCGAGCGGTACAGCGCGGCCCCGCTGCCGGCGTAGAACGCGCGCGCCTGGAAGGGGTCGGCGAGCAGGCAGTTGACGTCGCGGTCGGGCACCTCGTCGACCACGAGCCGGATGGTGGCGTCGTCGACGTGGCGCACCCCCGGGTCGGCCAGCAGGATGTTGTAGATGGTCGACACGCGCAGCGGTTCGCCGAACGGCCAGCCCGGGCCGCCCTTCGCGTTCGGCAGCGGGCTCAACCTCTCGTAGAGGCGCTCGACGAGCCGCGCCTGGACGAGGCGTTCTTCTTCGGCGCGATGCACGACAACGCGCGCGCGCACGGCCACCGACTTGTACTGCGCCCAGTGCACGTCGAGGCCCGTGCCGAGCGGGCGGCGGAGATCGAGTTCCTGGCGCACCTGCTGGAGCGCCGCCGCCGTGCCGGCCCGTTCGAGATCGTCGCGGCCGACCCGTGTGCCGAAGGTCGGGGGCAGGGCCGGCACGAGCGCCACCTCGACCGTGCCCGGCGCCGCGAACGACCAGATGTCGGCCTTCGTGAACGCGCGGGCGCGGGCCACCGCCGCCGAACTGCGCTGCGCCAGGCGTTCGAAGTCGCTCGCGGTGACCGCCCGCTCGATGGAGCGGAATTCGGCCGGACCGCGCAGCAGCGCGTTGTCGAGCGTTTCGGCGGCCGCCCCGCCGCTGGCGGGCTCAGGGTTCGTGACGTCGACGCCGGGGAGCGGGTCGACGAGCACCGTGAGCGTGCCGGCGGCCACGTTTCCGGTTGGCCCCCCACCGCGTGGCCCCCAGACGCGGATTTCGCGGCCCGCGGCCGGCACGGGGCCGAGCGCCTCGGCCGTGGGGGCGAGCGCCCCGTCGCTGCCGGCCATGCGTGCAGCCGGGGCAAACGTGATGAGGCCCGCCGCGCGGTCGGCCAGGAAGGGCCGCCCCACCCCGCCGCCGGGCGTGAACTGTTCGACCTCGTCCCAGATGAGGAAGGTCCTGTCGCCGTGCATGACGGCCGGCGCGCGGTCGTCGAGCTCGCTCGGGATGGCCTCGACCCCCACGCGCAGATCGAGTTCGGGCCGCTCGCTCGCCGCCCGCCGTTCGGTCGGCAGGGCGCTCGCCAGCACGAAGGGCCGCAGTGCGCCGAACGACTGGCCCGCCAGGCCCGTGCCGAGCCCGATGCGCTCGGTGTCCATGACGCAGTCGTAGGCGCTCACGGCGACGGCGGTCTCGCCCGCTTCGATCCGGACCTCGCGCACCGTGGAGAAGACCGGCGCGCTGCCGCCGCCCGCGGCCCCCACGGTGACGCGCGTGCCCTGCGGGATGAGGGTCGGCTGGTTGCGCGGCGCCTTCAGCGAGAAGCGCAACGTGGCGACGGCCGCCGTGGCCGGCCGCAGCCGGACGCCGATGAGCCGCAGGAATTCGACGTAGGCGCGCTCGGGCAGCCGGTTGAGGCGGTACAGCAGGATCTCGGTGAGGTGCGCGAACGCCTCGACCAGCACCATGCCGGGGTCGTGCGGCGAGTGGTCGGTCCAACTCGGGCAGCGGAGCCGGATGAGGCGCCGCGCCTCCTCGACGAGGTCGGCAAACGTACGGGGGTCGAGCGGCGGGCCTGCGAGTGCCATCAGCCTTGTTCTCCATCGAGTTGCACGGGAAACACGATCTGGTCCGTGCGCTGCGTCGCGCGCACGCGGTACGTGAGCACGACGTCGAGCCGGCCCGGGTCTTCGGGGTTCGCGCCGGCGTCGAGTTGGAGCACGTCGATGCGCGGCTCCCAGCGCATGAGCGCCTGGCGCACGTAGTGGATGGCGAGGCCGGCGGTGGTGTCGTCGTTCGGCATGAAGGCCACGCGTTGCAGCCGGCAGCCGTAGTCGACCCGCATGACGCGTTCGCCCGGCTCGGTGCTGAGCAGCAACAGGATGGCCTGCCGGATGGCCGCGTCGCCCGACACGAGTGCGACACCGCCCGTGGGCGCGATGCTCAGGCCGGCGCCCGCCGCGTCGTCGGGGCCGGGCAAATCGAAGCGCCAGGCGCGATAGGAGGCGCTGTTGTTCATGGTTCGTCCACGAAATTCTGGCCCGGCTGACGGACGAAGTATTCGAAGAACCGGGGTGGAGGGTTGCCGTCGGTGAGCCCGCGCACCGTGTCGAGGCAGACGCGCCGGCCGCCGATGGCGACCAGGCTCGAATAGCCGACCTCGACGGGCAGGGTGGTGGTGCACGGCTTCACGGTGGCGCCCGAATAGGGACAGCCGGAGATGGGGCGCGTCTCGGGGTCGTTGTCGATGAGCACGCGGCGCCCGTCGATGGTCACGAAGTCCTGGCCAGGCTGGATGCCCACGATGCCCATTTCGTGGGAACACACGAGCTTCGCGTCTTCGGTGAGGAGCCGCATGTCAGGCCTTCTCCAGGTCGATCTTGGCGCCGCGAATGGCGATGCGCCGGCCCGGGGCCTCGATGACGAGATCGCGCGCGGCGTGCAACACCACGCGCGCGGGCCCGAGTTCGAGCGAACTGCCGTCGCTGTTTTCGAGCCGCAGCGTCTCGGCGGCATCGTCGAGCCGGACGCGCTGGCCGCCCGGCGTGTTCCACGTGTGGCGCACGACGTCGTTGCCGCGCACCCCCGCGTCGCCCGGCCCGGCGTCGTCGAAGAGACCGCCGAGCACGACGCCGGCGGCGAGTTCGCCGTCGCAGAGCCCGAGCAGCACGTGGTCGCCCTCTGCCGGCAGCGCGACGAACCCCTTGCCGGGCCCGGCGGCCGGGCAGAGTACCCGCAGCCACTCGGTTTCGAGGTCGGCATGCGCCGGCAGGCGGGCGCGCACGCGGCCGAGGTTTTCCGGGTCGGCGACGTCGCACACGACGCCGGGGGCAAAGGCCCAGGTGGGCCGCGGTGGCGGCAGCGGCGGCGGGGCCGTGCCGAGTTCGCACAAGTAACCGGTCTGGCGGTCGAGGACGTGGCGCACGCTCGTCAGCACGTATTGCCCCGCGAACTCGGGGGCCACGGCCTGGAGGTCGACCTTGCGTCCCGGGGCGAAGCGCTCGTCGCCTTCGGCCGTGGCTTCGAGGACGAGTTCGGCGGCCGTGCGCCGGTCGAGTTCGGCCTGGGCGAGCTCTCCGGCCAGCCCGTGGGCCGAAACGCAGCGCCCCGCGATGTGTCGTTCGCCGGAACCGCCGAGCCGGTCGGGCGCGGCCTCGGCCGGAGCCGTGCGACCGCTCTGCGGCTCGTGCGCATCGGCGTCGACGGCCGCCACTTCGCGGGGATCCCAGCCCGAGGCGCGCACCCGGCGGACCGCGCCCTCTCCGCTGAGCAGCACGCGCGCTGTCAGCAAGTTGTGGCCCCAGATGAGCGGCAGCGGCTCGTCGGCGAGGCCCGCGAGCGTCAGAAACCGCACGGCGCCGTCCTGCAGGACGAAGTAGCGCCCGTGGCGGGCCGCGCGTTCCTGCAGGAGGGCGAGATCGTCTGGACCGGCCTGGAAAAACGCCGGGTCGGGGCTCAGCCCGGCCAGGCCCGTGACGGCGAGGCCGGCGGCGCCGAGCAGTTCGCCCGCCACGTCGGCAAGCGGGCCGCGGCCAAAAGCACGCAACGGCTGGCGCTTGCGCAGCCGGTGCAGCCGGTCGTAGCCCCGGACGTGCACCGTGAACCCCGCCTGGGGGTCGTAGACGTGTTCGAGCGCCGTCACCTCGCCCTGGAAGAGCGGCTGCAGGCTGCCCTCGATGACCACGTCGAGTGCGTCGCCCACCCGGGGGCTGTCGCCGCGTGCGAGTGGGCCGCGCGGTCCGAGGAAGGTCAGTTCGCACTGCGTCGGCTGCGACAACTCGGCGCGCACGCACACGCGCGCGAGACTCACGGCGTCCTCGTGCGCGAGGGCACTGCCCTGGAGCCGAATGTCACAGCGCGACGGACGGTCGATGGGCGGCATCGGCTTCTCCCGCGAGGCGCCGCGCCAGGGCGGCCGGAGTCGGAATGACGAGCGGGGCGGTCAACTCGTAGCGCAACGGGTCGGCGATGTGGTTCGCCGCCGCGATGAGCGGCCACCAGGACTCGTCGCCGTAGTAGCGTTTCGCGAGCGCGTAGAGCGATTCGCCGAGCGCGGGCGTGGCCTCGTCGCCGGCCGCGGCGTGCAGCGGCGCGTGGACGACGACCTCCTCGGGCTGGAATTCGCTCTGCCACAACCGTTCGAGCGCCGCGGTGGCCGCCCGGGCCGCGGCTTCGCCTGGAGTCGCCGGCAGGCGCGCGCCCGTCTCGTTGATGCGCAAGAGTCGCATGCGCAGCCAGGAACGCTGCGGCGCGCCGCTCGGCAGAAAGCGTTCGAGCCGTTCGGCCACCGCCGCCACGACGGCAAGCACGTTCCAACTCTTGCCCCACAGGAAACGCACCCGCGGCGGCCGGCCGAAGCCGCCCTCGGCCTCGTGATTCTCGGCGAGGTTCCAGAGGGGCCGCGTGAGGTCGCGCACGTCGTCGCTCTGCAGCGACGAGCCGGCGATGCCGACGTCGAAGAGCAGGTCGAGGGTGAGTTCGGTCCGGCCACCGCCCGTGGCGACGAGCGGGTCGTCGGTGAGCCCGGCCCCCGTGGCCAGCCCGCCCGCGAGCAGACGTGGCCGCAAACCGGCCGTGCGGCGGACGAGCACGCTGTCGGGGTTCAGCAGGCAGCCGAGGCGTACCCCGGTGTCCTCGATGAGAAAGGTCACGCGTTCCATGGTTCTCCCCGCTGTTCGCGCAGCAACCGGGCGGCGCGGGGCACGTCGGCGAGTTCGCAGGCGCAGACCGGTTCGGCCGGCAGCTCGGGCCAGAGCGGCGCACCGGCAAGTGCGGGCGCGGCCGCGGCCGGCGCGACGCGGCCGTCGGCGTCGGCGTGGGAGGCCTCGGCCGCCGAGCCGCCGGCGGCGGGCAGGGGCCCGCCCTCGCCGGGTGCCGGCGTGCCGCTGCCCGGCATCGCGGCCGCGGGCGGCAAGGCCGGCCAGGGGTCGGCG
>CAYRCM010000195.1:0-11360 GCA_964422715.1 uncultured Myxococcales bacterium
CCGCCGCCGGCCCCGGCTTCGCGCGGCCGCTCGTGCCGGCCGCTCTCGGCTTCGGCGCCGGCATTGCGCTTGCGGGCGTGCTGCCGCTCGACGGCCTGCCGCCGTGGCTGCCGCTTGGCGCCAGTCTGCCGCTCTTCGCCGTGGTGTTGCTGCGGCCGCGGCTGCCGCCCGTGGCCCTGCCTGTGGTCCTGGCGCTCGTCGCCGCAGCCTGCGGCTTCTGGCGCGCGCGGCTGCCGGCCGTGGCGGGCCCGGCCGACCCGCGCGATGCGCTCGGCTACATCCACGTGGCACCGGCAGCGCCGCCGCGGACGGCTGCGGGCGGCCTGCGCGTGCGCGCCTTGCCCGCCGGCGCGGCCGACCCGACGGCGGCCGCCGACCTGCGGCTCCGCGTCTTCGACCGCGCGACGGAGCTCTCCCCGGGCCGCGTCTATCGCGTATGCACGCCGGTTCACCCCGAACCGCTGCTCGGCAACCCGGCCGGGGCCCGCAGCGGCGGGCCGCGTGGCCCGCGCTTCGGCACGGCACTTGGGCGCGCCGACCAGGCGGTGCCTCTCCTCGACGGACCGCAGCCGGGGCGCCTCGAGGTCTGGCGCTGGCGCACGGTGCGCCAGATCGAGCAGGCCGCGGGGCCAGGCGCCGGTCCCATCCTGCAAGCCTTGCTCGTCGGCGTCACGGGCGGCCTCGACCCCGGGGTGCGCGCCGCTTTTGCGGCCACCGGCACGGCGCACATCCTCGCCATTTCCGGGCTGCACCTCGGGCTGCTGGCCCTCTGGGTGCACGTCGTGTTGCTGGCCGCGCTGCGCCGCATCCCGACCCTTGCCGCGCGCGTCCGGCTCGACCGCCTCGTGGCGTTGCTGACCCTCGCCGTGGCGCTGCTCTTCACGCTCTGGAGCGGGGCGACACCGCCCGTCGTGCGCAGTTGCGTCATGCTGGCAAGCGTGCTCCTCGCGCGGGCCGTGGGCCGGCGCCCGGACCTGGCCTCGGCGCTCGCCCTCGCGGCACTCGTCGTGCTGGCCATCGAGCCCGCCGAACTGCCGCACGCCTCGTTTCAACTGTCCTTTGGGGCCGTCTCCGGCCTCGGCCTCGGGGCCGAGCCCGGGCGCCGGCTGGCGAACCGGCTCACCCCGGCGCTCACGAGGGTGCGCCCGCTGTTGCGCACGCTCGGCGGCTACCTCGGCTCGCTGCTCTGGGCCTCCACGGTCGCAACGCTCGCCACCATCCCGTTCACACTCGCCCATTTCGGGCAGGTGGCGCCGCTCGGCCCGCTCATCAACCTCGTGGCCGTGCCGCTCGCGACGTTCGTCGTGCTGCCGCTCGGCCTCCTGGCCCTGTTGCTGACGTGGCTCTTTCCCGGCCTGGCCGCCGTTTGGTTTGCCCCGGCCGCCTGGGGCACGGAGCGGCTCGTCGACCTGGTCGAGGTCTACGCCGAGGCCTGTCCGGCCCTCACCTGGACCCCCGATGCCGTGGCCCTCGCCGGGGTGGCGCTCGTCTGCCTCGCCCTCATCCGCCTGCCCGTGCGCCCACGCCGCTACGGCCTGCTCCTGCTCTGCGGGCTCGTCGTGCTGGCCGCGCCGCCGCTCGCCCGGGCCCTGGCACCGCCGCCCCCGACGACCCGTGTCACGTTCCTGAACGTGCGCCACGGGCTCGCGGTGGTCGTGCAGGCCGCCGACGGGCGGGCGCTGCTCTACGACGGCGGGGGCCGCCGCGGTGACGACGGGGCCACCGGCGAAGCCCTCGTCGTGCCGAACCTGCGGGCCCTCGGGGTCACGGCGCTCGCCGCCGTGGTCGCAAGCCACGACCACGCCGATCACCTGAACGGACTCCTCGCGGTCGTACGCGACGTGCCGAGCGCCACGTTGTACCTGCCGGCCGACCCGAGCCCGGGTACCCCCGAGCGGCAACGGCTGCTGGCGCTGGCACGGGCCCGCGGCACGGCCGTCGAGGCGCTCGCGCCGGGCACCGAGCGCCGCTTCTTCTTTGGCGCCACCGGACTCACGCTGCGCCGCCCGCTCGTCGGCGCGGCGGCGACGCGAAACGAGAACAACCGCGCCCTGGTCCTCGACGTGCGCCACGGCGCGCGGGCGGTGCTGCTGACGGGCGACATCGAGACCGAGGCCGAAGCCGCGCTGCTCGAAGACGGCCAGGCCCACGCCGACGTCATGCTCGTGGCCCACCACGGCTCGCCGACCTCGACGAGCCCCGAATTCGTGGCCCGCGTGGCCCCGCGCGCCGTCGTCGTCTCGCGCGGCGAGGACGATGCGCGGCGCGACCCGGACCCGCTCGCCGCGGCCACGTGCCGCGCGGCGGGCGCCGTCGTCTTCGACACGTCGCGCGACGGTGCCGTGCGGGTCGTCACCGACGGCCGGGGACTGCTTGTCGGCTCCCCCGGGCGGACGGGCCACGCACCGGCCCGGCTGCCCGTGCCCGGTGCCCCGAATGGAATTCCAGTTTCCGGAATGGCATTCTGACAAAGCCGACAAACGGCTTGACAATCAAACCGCTACGTGGGAAGAGCGGCCGGTCGGCGGCCGTCGTGAAGCGGCGGCCTGAACGGCCGGAGGGATTCCGTGAGACGGCTCGCGCGCCTGTGCATTCGGGGCTCCTGGGTCATCATTGCGCTGACGCTCGTGGCGTCCGGTTTGTCGGCCTGGCGGCTCGGCGACCTGACGTACAGCGACGACATCGTCGGCTTCCTGCCCGACGGCGACCCGGCCGTCACGCGCTTCTGGGACATCGGCAAGCGCTTCGGCGGGCTCAACCTGGCGCTCGTCGGCGTCGAGTCGGCCGATCTGTTCACGGCCGAACGGCTCACCTTCCTGCGCAAGCTCACCGACGAGTTGAAACAGGTACGCGGCGTGCAGTCGGTCACGAGCATTACCAACGTGCTCGATTTCGCCGAGTACAAGGCCGACAGCGGCGAGCAGCAGTCGGTCGTCGGGCCGCTCATCGACGAGGTTCCCACGGCCCCCGAAGCCCTCGCCGGGCTGCGCGGCAAGGTGTTGTCGAAAGACCACATCGCCGGCTCGCTCGTCTCGCGCGACGGCGGGGCGGCGCTCGTGCTCGCCCGCCTCAGCGACGACGAGAGTGCGCTCGAGACGGCCAGCCGCATCCGCGCGCTCGCCGAATCGCTGCAGCCCGAACGGGTCGGCGTGCAGTTGCGCATGGGCGGCTCGCCCTTCATCAGCGAAGCCATGGCGCGCGCGTCCGAACAGGACCTCACGCGTCTCGCGCCGTTCGTCGTGGGCTCCATCCTCCTCATCGCGCTCGCCAGTTTTTCGAGCATCGTCGGGGTGTTGCTGAGCCTGGTCAGCGTGCTCCTGGCGATTTTGTGGACCGCGGCGCTCATGGCCGCGCTCGGCCGCCCCGTAACGCTCGTGTCGTCGAGTTTCCCCATCGTCATGGTGGCCCTCGGCTCGGCCTACACCGTGCACGTGCTGTCGCGCTACCTGCGCGTCACCGACGCGGGCTTGCCGCCCGCCCAGCGCCTCGAAGAGGCCCTCGCCCAGGTCGGCGTGCCCGTCCTGCTCGCCGGCCTCACCACCATCGCCGGCTTCTTCTCGTTCCTCGTCATGGACATCAGCAAGATGCGCGAATTCGGGCTGTTTCTGGCCATCGGCATCGGCTTCGCGCTGTTCCTGGGGCTCGTTTTCGTGCCGGCCGTGCTGGCGCGCATTCCGCTGCGCGTGGCCACCCGCAAGCGCGGCGGCGACCGGCTGGGCAACCTGGTCGTGGCCGCCGTCGAACGCCTGCGGCCGCATGGCAAGGCGCTGCTCGTCGGCATGGCGCTCGTCACGGTGGGCGTGTCCGCCTTCGTGCCCCTCGTGCGCTCCGACATGAGCATGCGCTCGTATTTCAACGAGAAAAGCGAAGCGGTGGCCGCCGACCAGTTCTTCGTCGACCGGTTTGGCGGCTCCATGTTCCTGCAGCTCGAAGTGGCGGGCGACATCCGCGAGCCGGCCGTCCTCGACGAGATCGAACGCCTGTCGGTCTACGCCTCGCAGCTCGCGGGGGTGACCCAGGTGCAGTCCATCACCGACATGGTGCGGCTCGCGCACCAGGGCCTCTGGGGCACCGACCGCATGCCCGACAAGGTCGAACAGGTGGCCAGCCTCCGCACGATGGCCCTGCGCGACGACCCGTCGGTGAGCCTGCTCGTCGACAACGACTGGCGCCACACGCTGCTCCAGATCCGGCTCGGCGGCTTCGACACGGCCGCGGCCGATCGCATCACGCAGCAGCTCGAGGCCTACGCCGCGCAGACCCTCGTGGCCAAGGTGGCCGCCGTACGCTGGCGGGGCCCCGGGGCCGTGGCGCGCACGAGCCCGGCCGCGGCACTCGTCTTTGCCCGCGCCGCCGAGCGCCTGACCTGGACCCTCTACGGTCCCGCGGCGCCGGCCGAAAAGGCCCGGGCGCTCGCGACGGCGCTCGCCACGGCGTTCACGCCGGCCGGCGCCGGGCCCGCCGACGAGGCCCTCGAACGCGACGTGCGCAGCCGGCTCCACGCCGACTTCATCGAAGACGAATACATCTATCTGGCCGACGGCGAACGCTCGCTCGACGCGCTCGTCCCCGCGGTCGTCGCCCACATCCGCGCGGGCACGCTCACCGAAGACGTGCTCTACCGCGAGGTGCTCGCGCGGGCCGACGCCGAGGAGCGCGCCACCGAAGAAGCCGCCGCAAAGAAGGGTGGCGAAGCGGCCCAGCAGAGCGGCTTCCGCCGGTCGTTGCGCAAGGTCTACGACGGGCTCGCGGGCGTCGAGACGGCGGCCATCCGCCAGGCGCTGCAACTCGCTGTCGGGCGGGCCTGCGGCCCCGAACTGCTGGCCAAGGCCGATCGCGTCACGCAGCGCCAGGTGGGGCGCATTCTCGACGGCCTGCTGAGCGAGCACGCCTACCTCGCCGCGGCCGCCGCCCCCGCCGGCACCACGCTCACGACCAAGGCCGACGTCTCGCTCGCGGTCAGCGGCTACCCGGTGCTGCTGACGGGCATGAACCGCAGCGTGCAGGAGAACCAGGTCAAAAGCTCCGTGGTGGCGGCCGCACTGCTGATTGTGTTGCTGTGGCTGGCCTTCCGGTCGCTCGGGGTCACCCTCGCCGCGCTGGCCCCCAGTGCCTTCACGCTGCTCTCGCTGTACGGCATCCTGGGCGCGCTCGACGTCCCGATGGACCTCGGCACCACCATGCTGTCGAGCATCTGCCTCGGGGTGGGCATCGACTACCCCATCCATCTCATCTGGGGGCTGCGCCGCCGCCGCGGCAGCCCCGCCGACCAGGCCATGGCCGCCACGCTCGCCGAGACGGGCCCGTCCATCGGCATCAATGCGCTCGAAGTCACGGTTGGTTTTGGTTTCCTGGCGTTTGCCACCCTCGCGCCGATCTCGCGCATCGGCTGGCTCATCGCACTGGCCATGGTGTTGTCGGCCGGTGCCTCGCTCTTCGTGCTGCCGTTCCTGCTCGAACGCACCGGAGCCATCAAGGCCGTGTTGGGCGGCACGAGCGAGGGCAAGGCAGGCGGTGAGCCGCCGAGCGACGAGACGCCGAAGGGCGACGCCGCCGGTGGCGCGCCGCCGGCCCTCTCGCTCCATCCCGACGTCGTCGACGCCGCGGCCCGCGCAGGCCAACACACGCGGGCCGGCGCCCCCTGAGCGGAGGCCCCCGGGCCTCCCGTGCCCCCTGCCCTCCGCCGAAGAGGAGTCTTCCCCATGCGTAGGATTTCCCTGAAAGTTCTTGGTATTGTCGCTCTGCTCGCGGGGTTCGCGCTGCCCGCCCGCGCCGAGACGGTGAACAACCCCCCGCCCGACTGGGACACCGTGGCCGCCAAGGGCGCCCAGGCGCTGCTCGAAGCCGCCGACAAGGTCGAATACGGCGGCCGCAACACCCAGGTCGTCGACACCGATCTGCTGGTCTACGACACGCCCAGGGGCGAGCCGCGCCGCCAGAACCTCGTCATGTACGAAAAAAGCGGCCAGCGCCTCCTCAAGTTCACGGCCCCGGCCGACGTCGCGGGCACGGCCATCCTCGTCAAGGACACGGCCACCATGTACATCTACCTGCCGCAGTACGACCGCGTGCGGCGCGTGGCCACGTCGAACCGCAAGCAGACGTTCCTCGGCTCCGACTTCTCGTTCGACGACATGGCCGTCTCCAATGCGGCCCCGCTCTACAACGCGAAGCTCGTCGAGATGAAGGCCGACGGCGCCGTGCTCGACCTCACCGCCAAGCCGGGCGCCGACGTCGTCTATCCGCGCATGCGCGTCACCATCGCGAAGCCGCTGTTCTACATGTCCAGAGCCGAATTCTTCGACGAGGCGGGCCGCCACGTGCGCACGCGCGAACGCAAGGAACCGACCGTGTTCGAGAACGGCTGGCGTTCCTGCAAGCGGCAGATCATGATCGACCACACGAACCGCGACCACCGCTCCGAACTCGTCTTCAAGAGTCTGAAGGCCAACACCGACGACGTGACCGACGACATGTTCTCGAAGCGCTCGCTCGTCCGCGGCTTCTAGAGGGGAGACGAGGCACCATGCGATTCGCGAGGCCCCTCCTGCCCGCGGCGCTGCTCGCGTGCGGGCTCGTGGCGTTTGCCAGGCCGGCGGCGGCGCAGGTCAAGTACGATCTCCGCGGCTCGGTCGAATCCGACACGCGCTTCACGCTGCCCGGGAAAGCCGACACGGGCGACCATCCCCGCGTCTACCGCAACGAGACGACCGGCCGTTTCCGGGCCGAAATCACGGCCGGGCGCCACGTGCGGGCCGTGGGCGACGTCGAGCTCGTGCTGACCGGCAAGCGCGAAGGCCGCACCATGGAAGGGCTCACCCAGCGCTCGCTCATGGACCCCTTCCGGCTCGAATCCGACGCGCTCTTCGTGCAGTTCAAGGACATCCTGCCGGGCCTCGATCTGAGCCTCGGCCGCATGAGCCTCACCTGGGGCACCGCCGACCAGTTCAACCCGACGCGCGTCCTGAACGCCGACGACGCCGAAGACCCCATGGCGTTTGGCGAGCCCATCGCGAACCAGATGCTGGTGCTCGACTGGTATCCCGACGTATCCGTCGAGACCGACAGCGGTTTTTCGGTGCTCGACGAACTGCACCTGCAAGTGGCCTACGTGCCGGTGTTCCGCGGCGCGCTGCTGCCGTCGTCGGCGCTCACGGTGTTCGACAACTCGAAGCTGTTCGCGCGCAACCTCTACGTGCCGCCCGACCGCTGCATCGGCGTGCCCACCTGTCGCTCCGGCGGGCCCAATTCGACCTGCACGTACCAGGATCTGCTGGCGCTCCAGTGGGCCTTCGAACGCCAGGGCGGCACGGTGGCCTTCGACATCGACCCCAGCCCGCCGCCGCTCGCCCTCGAAAACGGCCAGGTCGGCACGCGCTTCTCGCTGACGCTCGCCGGCATCGACCTGTCGGTGAGCTACTACCGCGGCTTCGACGACTTCCCGCGCCCCGAGACCATCTGGGCCGGCGACATCGTGAAAGACAATCTCGTCGCCTCGTCGAGCCAGGTGCAGGCCATCATCCTCGACAACGATTTCTCGGGCGTCACCGTGCGCAACAAGGTGCGGCTCACCTACCCGGCCATCCAGGTGTTCGGCTTCGATGCGGCGGCGTCGCTCGATTTCCTCGGCGGCATGGGCGTCTGGATCGAGGGCGCGCTCGTGTTCCACGACGACCTCGGGCTGCAGATCCGCACGTCGGCGGCCGGCTCGCAGTCGCCGGCGGGCGTCATCATGCTGCCCGTCGACGAGATGGTGGCCTGCAACCACTTCCGCAAAGACTACTTCCTGAAAGTCACGGCGGGCCTCGACTACACGATCTTCCCCTGGTGGTACGTGAGCGCCCAGTACGTGCGCGGCATGCTCGACGAGTTCGGCGCCGACAACCTCGGCCACTACGCCGTGCTCGGCAACGACTTCAAACTCGCCAACGACCGCGTGCTCATCCGGCTCTTCACCGTGTTCGGCTGGTCGCCGCTGCACGACCTGCGCTTCGAGCTGCTGCCCGACCGCACCATCGGCATTGCCCGGCTCAACACGGGCCGCTGGTCGGCCATGCTGTTTCCGCAGATCGTCGTGACCCCGTGGCCGGCGGCCGAATTCAGCGTGTCGGGGCTCATCTACCTCGGCGCGAGCGACGGCAAGTTCGGCGCGCCGACGTCGGGGCCGAGCCAGCTCGTCGTGCGCGGCAAGGTCAGTTTCTGAGGGCCGCGCCCCGCTCCGCTTCTACGCCCCCGAAAAACGCCCGCAACGCCTCGGCCGTGTCGAGCGGATTCGTGTGCACGAACGCGTGGTCGCCGGCGATGCGGCGCACCGTGAGCTGCGGCAGCGCCCGGCGCCAGGCCCGCCGTTCGCCGGGCAGAAACGAGACGGTGAAGGTCGGCAGGAGCAGCAGGACGGGACAGCGCAGCGTGCCGAGTTGGGACGTGAGGTCGTGCCGGAAGGTGTGCTCGACGATCTCGCGGTAGCCGGTTTCGGGCAGCGCGTGCACGAAGCCGCCGGCGGGGGTTTCGACGAAGCCCTCGCGCCAGAGCCGCCGGTCGACGGCGTCGTCGTGGCAGAGGTAGGCGAGCTGCCGCGCCGACGCCCGCAGGTCGGCGGCGCTCGCAAACGGCCCGCGTTCGGGGGCGAGGGTGGCGTAGATGAGGTAGGGGAAGCGGCTGAGCAGGCGGTTCAGGCCCCAGGGCGGCACCGGATCGGCCAGGGCCAACGCGCGGACGCGTTCGGGTGCGGTCAGCGCGAGGTGCAACGCCACCTTGCCGCCCCACGAATGGCCGACGAGGTCGACCTGTTCGAGGCCGAACGCATCGAGGAGCCGCAGGAGGTCGCCCGTGGTGTCGGCGAGCCCGTAGCCCGTTGTCGGCGCCGTGCTGCGCCCGTGGCCGCGCAGCGTGGGGGCCAGGACGGGCCGGTCGGGGGCGAGTTGCGAGGCCACCCGCGCCCACGACCAGGCGTTGTTGTTGAGGCCGTGCAGCAACACGAGCGGCCGGCCCATGCCTGCCCAGCGCAACCCGGTGAGCGTGACCGGGCCCACGTTCTCTGCGAACGCGAGCGGCTCGGCGGGCGGCGGCGGCAGTTGTCCGTAGCGCCCGCCAAACAGCGGCGCGGCCGCGCGCACGCCGGCGTGCAAGAGGCGGGTGAAGAGCACCGGCCGGGTCACGGGGCGACGGCGTTGACGAACGCGGCCGCGTGGTTGTTGGGGAAGCCCCATGTGGCCTTCGTCCAACGTTCGTCGTAGGCGAGCCAGAAGGCCAGCACGTCGCGCATGTAGCGGTCGATGATGGGCTTCTCCTTGCGCAGGTCTTTCTGCTCGTGCGGGTCGGCGGCGATGTCGTAGAGCTGCGCGTTGTCGCCCTGCTTCAGGATGTACTTCCAGTTGCCGACCGCGGCCGACTTCATGGCGTTGCCCTGTTCGGAGAACGCCGCGCGCGGGGCCGGCTCGGCGCTGCGCGCGATGAGCGGCAGCAGCGAGACGCCCTGGGCCTCTTTCGGACCTTCGACGCCAAGCGCGTCGAGGATGGTGGCCGGCAGGTCGAGCATCTCGACGTTGGCCGCGATGCGTTTGCCGGCCGGCAACACCCCCGGCCACGCCATGAAGAGCGGCACGCGCACGAGTTCGTCGAACACCGTGTGGCCGTGGCCGCAGGAGCCGTGCTCGAAGAATTCGTCGCCGTGGTCGGACATGACGATGATGAGCGTGTCCTTGTCGAGCCCGCGCTTCTTCAAGATGTCGCGGAACACGCCGAAGTAGTGGTCGTTGTAGGTCACCTCGCCGTCGTAGGTGGCTTCCATGCGCACCTTGTCGCGCGGGGTGAGCCGCAGTTTGCCGGTCTTGATGTTTTCGAGCGCCATGCCGGTGACGCGTTCGGTGAAGGGGCCGTTGTAGGGTTCCTTGCTGTCGTACTGGGCCGAGTAGGCGTCGCGCCAGTCGTAGGTGACGTGCGGGTCGATGCTGACGATGTAGAGGAAGAAGGGCTTGTCGCCCGTCTGTTCGAGCCATTTCTCGGCGTGCGGCACGAGGAACTCGGCGTTGTAGGGCGGCTGGTCGCGCAGCAGGTTCAGGTAGGTGTTCCAGCCCTGCTTGAAGCCCCATTTGTCGGACACGTACCCGTTCGAGGAGATGATGCCGGTCGTGAAGCCCTTCTTCTGGAGCGTCTCGCCGATGAGTTCGGTTTCGTCCTTGACGAGCGTCGTGTCGGTGCGGTGACCGTGGGCCGCCGGGTAGAGGCCGGTCAGGATGCTCGCGTGGCTCGGAATGGAGTGGCCGCCCGTGACCGTGACGTGCTCGAACATGACGCCCTCGGCCAGCAGCGCGTCGAAGTTGGGCGTCTTCGTGCGGGTCTCGGGGTAGTAGGCCTTGACGCGGTCCCAGCGCAGCGTGTCGGAGACCCAGATGACGACGTTCTTCGGCTTGCGCGCGATCGGCTCGACCTTGGCGGCGGGCATGAGGATTTCGGGCTGGCCGAAGCCGCCGACGGCGCCCTCGGGCACACTCGCACGCAGTTCGAGGCGCACGGGTTTGCCGGCAAAGGCACTCAGATCGGCGACTTGAGGATGCCAGCGGTCGACCGGCGCGCCGGTGCCGAGCACGTCGCGCGCTTCGCCGCTCGTGCCGTCGACGACCGTGACGGCGAACGTAGCGCCGGCCTTGTTGGCGCCGACGTCGAGGGCCAGCTGGGCCTTTTCGGGCACCGTGAAGTGGTAGCTGTACCCGCTCATGGTGAGCGGCAGCGCATCGATGGCCTTGCCGCCGAGCGTCACCTTGGCGACGCGCTCCGGTTTGGCCGAGTAGGCCTCGCCGAGTGCGGCCGCGTCGGCCGGCCCGACCCACACCCAGGCGAAGCCCGCCGCGGTCTTGAGGCCCTCGAAGTCGGCCGCGGCGCGGAAGTGGAAGCGCACCACGTTTTCGCCCGCGACGAGATGGCCCGCCTTGACGTCGAGCGTGTAGTCGGCGAATCCGCTCGCAAGTTGCTTTGCCGGGTATTCCTTTTCGTTCACGAAGATGCTGACCCACTGGTCGCCTTTGGCGGGCTTCAGCCGGTAGCGGAGCTGGCACTTGTCGCCGCAACTTTGCGGGTCGAACGGAAAGCGAAAGTGGGCCTGGATGCCGGCCGGCAGCAGCACGGGCGTGTCGTCCATCTTGCGATCGAGGATGACGCCGGCCTTCCAGCCGCCCTGCACGTACTTCGCGATGCCCGGATCGCCGGCGGGCATGAAGAGACCGCCCGCAACGTAGAGGTGCGCGAGAAAGCGGTTGTCGAGCAGCGAGAAGGCCACTTCGGTGCCCGCCGGACGCGCCGTGGCGGCGGTAACGGCCGGACCGCCCGCGGCCGCCGGCTCGCCCGCGGCCGCGGGGGCCGCG
>CAYRCM010000196.1:0-11222 GCA_964422715.1 uncultured Myxococcales bacterium
GCCTCGCGACGAACCGCGATATTCTCACGGCCTCCCAGCCGTCCCCCCGCGTGCCGGTGTCACGGGTTCGGCTCCGCGCACTCGGGGCCCCGGCCCTTGCGTGCCGCGCCGACCCGATCGCCGCGCAGGTCGTCACAGCCCGGCGCCGAGCGTGCCGAGCACGAGCCTGCTAAAGGTCACGCCCCGCATCGACCCGAGGTGATCGGCCAGGTGTCGCAGTTCGCTCACGGTGCCGCGGGCCACGACGACTTCCATGCAGTGCTCGCGGTCGAGGTGCACGTGCAGGGTTGACAGGATGTGCTCGTGGTGGTCGTGCTGCATGTCCGTGAGCCGCCGGCCCACGTCGGCCCGGCTGTGGTCGTACACGAGCGTCACCGTGGCCACCGTCGGATGGTCCTGGGCTTCCCATTCCTCCGCGAGCAGCTCCTGTCGCACGAGGTCGCGAACGGCCTCGGAACGGTTGGCGTAGCCCTTGCGTTCGACCAGGGCATCGAACCGCGAGAGCAGCGGCTCCTCCATCGACACGCCGAATCGCACCACCCCCGACATCGCCGCCTCCCTTTCCTGCCGGCCGGCCCGGCGCTGTCGACGCGTTGACGCCCCCCTGCGGGGCGCACTACGATCCCAGCCGCGGCCCGCAGCGCCGCCCCCGAGCAAGGAGCATGCGCATGTCCGAGTCGGACTCGCTCGCCATCCTGCAAAAGAAGGACGCCGACGACAAGGTCCATTGCCTGCTCTGCGGCCACCGCTGCGTTCTCGCCGAGGGCCAGTGGGGCGTGTGCGGGGTGCGCCACGTCCGCGCCGGCGCGCTGCGGACACTCACCTACGGCCGGCCCGTGGCGCTGGCCGTCGATCCGATCGAGAAGAAGCCGCTCTTCCAGTTCCATCCCGGCTCCACCAGTTTCTCCTTGGCCACGTTTGGCTGCAATTTCCACTGCCGCTTCTGCCAGAACCACACCATCTCGCAGGTGCGCCGCTCGCTCACCGAGACGCGCTACGTGCCGCCCGAGGCCATCGTCGCGGCCGCCGCGCGCGAGGGCTGCCGCTCCATCTCCTACACCTACACGGAGCCCACCATCTTCGCCGAATACGCCTGCGACATCGGGCAGCTCGCGCGCGCCGCGGGACTTGCCAACGTGTTCGTGAGCAACGGCTACATGACGCCCGAGGCCATTGAGCGGTTCAGCGCGTTCCTCGACGCCGCCAACATCGACCTGAAGAGCTTCTCCGATGCAACCTACCGCACGATGACGGGCGGCCGGCTCGAACCCGTGCTCGAAACGCTGCGCCTGCTGCGCCGCACGTACGGTCTCTGGGTCGAGGTGACCACCCTCGTCGTGCCCGGCATGAACGACAGCGAAGCCGAACTGCGCGCCATCGCGGGCTTCCTCGCGAGCGAACTCGGGCCCGAGGTTCCCTGGCACGTCAGCCGCTTCCATCCCGACTACCAACTGCGCGACCGCGGTCCCACCCCGCCCGACACGCTGCGCGCCGCGCTGCGCTACGGCCGCGAGGCGGGCCTGCGCTACGTCTACGTCGGCAATCTGCCGGGCGACGCCGGCGAAAGCACGCACTGCCCCGGCTGTGGTCGCCCCGTCATCCGTCGGCTGGGCTTCCAGATCGCCGACTGGAACCTGCGCGCCGGGTGCTGCGGCCACTGCGGCACGGCCATCGACGGCGTGGGCCTTGCGCAAGAGGGCCCGCCGGCCCCTTGACCGCCCCGCCCGTGAGAGGCCCCCGCGGGCTCCGCGCGGCCTTCGGGCCGGTTGACACACCGCGGCGCATGGGCTATCAACTTTGCGATATGAAAAGGGGGATCGCGATGGCAAGCCAACTTCGGGGCGGCAAAACGCGTGGCGCGCTGGGCGGTGTGGCGCTGCTCGCGCTCGTGCTCAGCGTGGGCCACGGCATGCAGTGCAAGCGCGACGGGGCAACCCCGGCGAAGGCCCCCGCGGCGCCACCGCCCGCCGGCGCTGCGGCCACTCCTGCCGGCGGGGCCGCGGGCGCCCCCGCTGCCAAGCCGCAGAAACCGGCGCTCGACGTGGCCGCCTTCGAGGGGCGGCTCGGCGCGGCCGACCCGACCGCACCGGGCGACGCACTGGCGGCGCTCACCGAACTCGGTGGCCAGGCCGAGGCCATCGCGGCGCTCGAAGCCCCCGTGCGCGAGCGGTTGCTCGTCGCCCGCAGCCGCGCCGAATTCGTGTTGCTCTCCGGGGCGCTCGTTGCGGGCAACGCCGAACTCGCCGGCCAACTGGCCCCCTTGCTGCAACTTGGCGCTGGCGACGCCGCGGCCCAGCTTGCGGCCTTCGAAGGCCGGCTCAAGACGCTTGCGGCCGAACTCAAAGACGCCGAGCCGACCACGCGCATCCAGGAACTGCTTGGCGCCGTGGCCCAGGCCGCGCGCTTCGCGGCGCGCGCCGACGGTCAGCCACCGGCCGACGCCACGCCCGATGCGTTCGCCGCCGCCGCCGCGGCCGGGCCCTACGGCGCCGTCGTGCGCGGCCTGGCCATCGCCTGGCTCGAGTCCACCTTCGCCGCCCTCGACGGCGCCACCGAAGACGCCCGCTCGGCACTTGCCGCCACGCGGCTTGGCGGGCTCGCCTGTGGCCGTTGCCAGCAAGCCGCCACGGCGGCGCCCGACGCCCTCGCGGCCACGTTCTACACGCCCGACAACGCGGGCTACGTGTGTCCCGAGGCCGCGGCGCGGCTCGCGGGCCAGGCGCCGTATGCCTATCCGAGCACGCTCGCCGAAGTGTGCGACCCGAAGGCCTTCGGACTCCAGAGCAAAGAAGATTTGGCCGTGCTCACGGCGGCCAACCTGCCGCTCGTGCGTCTGCTCGGGCTCGCGGCCCAGGCCCTCACGGCAGCGCCCGCCGAAGACCCGTTCGCCAAGGTGCTGGGCGCGCGCGCGGCCACGCTCGGCGGGCGGCTGGCCCAGGCCCTCGTCGCGTTGTCGCTGCCCTGGCTGCCGGTGCCGCAGGCCGAGCGCGAAGCCCAGGCCGCCCGCGTCATCCCGACCGAGTTGCCGCCCGGCGGCGCGCTGCGGCGGCCGTTGCCGCTCGAATGCGTCACCCTCGACGAAACCCGCGTCCTGACAGCGATGCGGCCCGCGGCGCAAGTCGTCGAAAACCTGGTGAAGTTCATCGACCGCGAGGCGGGCTACGCGTTCCCGGGCAAGTTCGTCATCGACCTGCCGGCCCTCGACGAGGCCGACAAGGCGCGGGCCGCCGAGGCCCAGAAGGCCGGCAAGAAAGTCGAAAATCCCGACCTCATTCCCGAACTGCTGAGTGCCACCGAAACCATGCAGGCGCGCGCGGCCGAGATCGAGCCGCGGGCGTTTGGCACGGCGCTCGACGCCGCCTTGCTGAACGGCCCGAAGGCCGGCACCGACCGCGGCAAGACGTATCTGCTCGCCGTCGACTTCAAGACCCCGGCCCGGCTGCTGCGCCGTACGCTGGCCACGCTTTTTGCCCGCGGCTACGACGCGCCGCTCCTCGTCAAGGCCGCCGTCGCCGACCAGCGCGTGTTGCCGACGCGCTACTTCGATCTGAGCGGGGTGCCCGAGGGCGCGGTCGACCCGGTCTACAAGCGGCCGCTCATGGTCTGCGTCGGCGAGCGCGACGTGTCGGTGTACCCGCCCGACAAGCCGCTGCCCGGCAAGACGCCCGCGCGCGCCAAGGGCGAGCGGCAGCCGTGGCCCGAGGGCGCGCGCCCGGTCGTCGACCCCAAGTCCGAGAAAAAAGACCTGTTCGAGGTGCGCATCTCCGAGACCGACCCGCTCAAACTGCACGCGGCGGTGCAGCAGACGCTGGCCCGGCTATCGGCCGAATACGGCGCGGGCAACGTGCTCTACTTCCGTGCGGCCGACAATGCCCTCGCCGAGCGCTGGCAGCTCGTGCTCGACGCCGCCACACGCGTCCCGGGGGCGCCGCCTCTGCCGGCCCCGGCCCTCGGTCCGGGCGTCGTCTGCGACGGGGCCGACTGTCCGTCGCATCTGGCCGTCCTCTGGCCCGAGGCCCGTTGTCCGGCGCTGAAACAGGAAGTGCAGATCGCCGAGGTACAGGCCGTCGACCCCTGCGACCGCGACCACATCAAGAAGATGATGGCCCGCTGGGCCGGTTCGTTCCGCTCGTGCTACGAGCCCGAGTTGCAGCTGCACCCCGGCCTCGAAGGCCGCATCAAGGTCTTCTTCGTGATCGGGCTCGACGGTCGGGTGAGCGAGGCCTCGCCGCAGGGCGACACGCTCAACAACCGCAAAGTGCGCGACTGCGTCGTCGACAAACTGCGCGGCGTGCGCTTCAACAAGCCCGTCGGCGGCGAATGCCGCATCTCCTGGCCCTTCCTGTTCCAGCCCCACTGATCGGCGTAGGAGCGGCCGCGGGCGTCGAGGAACGCCGTGAGCACGCCCGTGTCTCCGGTACCCGTCACCACCGGCTGGGTTGTTCCCCCTGGAATTGGCGTTGCCAGTCCTTCGTCGTGGAACTTTGCCGGCGGCGACGACCCCTCGGAGATGCGGTGCCGCCAATTCCGTTCCACGACCCTCGACGGGCCGCGGCCTCTACCGCCGTGCGCCGCCTTGCGTCATGGTCCCGAATGCGGGGCGTCAGGGCACGGGCGGCGTGGCGCCGAGCCGATCCGCCAGGAATTGCCGCAGCGCGGCGGCGGCCTGTCCCCGGTGGCTGACGCGGTCTTTCAAGTGCGACGGCAGCTCGGCGAAGGTCCGGTCGGGGTACGCGTCGGCCACGAACAGCGGGTCGTAGCCGAAGCCGCCACGCCCCCGCGGCGCGCGCAGCAGCCGCCCGTCGACGCGTCCCGTGAAGACGTGCAGCGAGAGCCGCGGGTCGAGCGTGGCCGGGCGGGCGGCCGCGCCAAGCGTGTCGGGGCCGAGGAGCTCGGCCGGCCCGAGCAGGACCAAGGTGCATTCGAAGTAGGCACGCCGCGCCGCGCCTTCGGGCTGCGACGCAAGCTCATAGAGCAGCCGCGCCATGTTGCGCGTCGAGTCGCCGGGCACGCCACCGTAGCGCGCCGAGTGGATGCCGGGTTCCCCGCCGAGCGCCGGCACGCATAGGCCGGAGTCGTCGGCCAGGGTCGGCGTGCCGCCGACTGCGAACCCCGCGAGCGCCTTGCGAAGCGCATTCTCGAAGAACGTCGTGCCGTCCTCGACGACATCGGGCGGCGTCGCCAAGTCGAGAAAGGACCGCAGAACCAGCCCCGGGATGTCGAGCAACTGCCTGAACTCGGAAACTTTCCCGCGATTTGCGGTGGCGACGAGCAGCGGCATCATGGCTCGGCCTCGAGCGACAGGCTCTCGGGGCCGAACGTGAACCGGCCGACGTGCCAAGGGCGCGCGGGTCCGTCGCCGAGCGGCAGGAATTGCATCGTGCCGTGGTGCTGGAAGCCGTCGGGCGCCGCGGGCGGCGTGCGCGCGAGCTCGAGGCGCAAGTCGCGCTGCGTGTCGGGGTAGAGCGCGAACTCCTCGGCGTCGTCGGCAGTGACCGTGACGGGAATCGGGGCGGCGTGCAGGAAACGTTCGCGCACGCCCACGCTCCAGGAACCGTCGGACTTGCGCGCGTGCGCCGCGTGCACCTCGAGCGTGAAACTCTCGGGCCCGGCAAGCCCGCTTGCCCGGTGGGCCACGTCGCAGAGCTGGCCCATGAAGCCCGTCTGTTCGACCGCGTGGCCGGCGGCGTCGAGGATGTTGACGGCAATGTCGGTGAACCGCGCGTAGTCCTCGGGGGACATGCGCAGGCGGAACTGAACCGCCGGGAGTTCGGGGCTCAGCGTGAAGGAGTAGCGGTAGGCGTCGCCGTCGACGTCTTCTTCGCGCCCGCGTTCGAAACCGTCGACCACCGCTTCGACTCGGCCGCGAAACACTTGGTCGAAACGGTTCGTGACCTCGACCGTGCCGGCGGGGGCCTCGCCCGGCTCGTGGTCGAAGACCGGCTCCCCGAGATCCACGGCGTGGAAGTCGACGCTCAGGCGGTATTCGGCCGCCCGCTTGCCGCGATAGTCGGCCTCGGCCACGAGTTCCCAGGTGCCCGGCCGCAAATCGCGCTTCTCGATGACGATGTGGGCCGCCTCGCCGCGCGTGCTGTTCGCGACGAGCGGGGCGCCGAGGAAGGGCAAGCCGCTCGGGTCGTACAGATGGAGCCGCACGTAGGCTGGGGCATCGGCGAGCGGGGCGATCTGGGCGTCGAGCAGTGTCGCGCCCACGGGCACGTGCAGGAAGTAGCGCCGCACTTCGGCCAGGCCGAGCGCTTCGCGGGGCCACTCGCGTCGGTAGTCGCCGGCCCGGTCGAAGCGCTCGGGCACGACCACGGTCGCCATCAGTTCGAAGGCCGGCCGGCCTGAGCCCGCGTCGCTGGCCACGACGCGGCCGTTGTGGAGCCCGAGGCCCCGCAGCGCCTCGGGGCGAAAGCGCACCGCGATGCGCGTGGCATTTTCGCCGCGCAGGAACGTCCGCTGCTGTGCAACGCCGAGCCAGGGCACGTCGCTCCGCAACGTGACGGTCTGCAGGAAGGCCTCGCGCTTCTCGGCGGGCCAGGTCTGCGGCAGCAGCGCACGGACTTCGTAGGTCTGTTCGAGCGGCGGGGCCGGGACGTAGCCGCCGACGCGCCAGAACGCCGCCGGGGCCTCGCCGCCGGGCTGCGTCGGCACGGCGGTGGACACGCGGTAGCCGAGCGTGGCCTCTCCGGGACCGGCCTTGGCCCGCTGCACGAGCTCGCGCCAGGCCGGCTCGACCTGGATGAGCCCGCCGCCCTGTTCGAGCGGCAGGTAGCCGTCGAGGCGGCGGGCCGTCGAGCGCAGCGAGCGCTTCATGAGCCCCGCGTGCACCGCGATGGGCGGCGTCTGCTGCGCGGCGGCACTGGCGAGCAGCGCGTGCGCCCCGGCGCACTGCGGCGAGGCCATGCTGGTGCCGCGGAAGATGTTGTCGCCTTCCCAGATGGGCACCGCCGAGGCTGCGACCCCGGGCGCCGCCGCGTCGGGCTTCGCCAACTCGCCGCCCCGCGAGCTGAAGCCGAAGAGCCGGTCGCGGGGCAGCTCGACGGCGTAGAGGTCGCGCGCGTTCTCGCGGGTCAACACGGCGGCGGTCGCAAACGCCAGATCGGCGTCGGCCGGTGTCCCGACCGTCGAGAGGCCGGGGCCCGTGTTGCCCGCGCTGCTCACGACCATGAGCCGCGGTTCGCCCGCCACGACCTGGTCGACCACGTCGGCAATGTCGTGGCGTCCCTCGCGTTCGCTGTTGATGCCGTACGACACGTTGGCCACAACCACCGTGTCGTGCTCGCGGGCCCACTCGGCCGCGAATTCGAGGGCCTTCTTCATGCTCTCGCTGGTTGTGGAGCCGCCCGCGAGCGTGTTGTCGCCGATCTTCAAACTCAGCAGCTGCGCGCCGGGGGCGATGCCGTCGTAGCCCTCGCGGTTGCCGAGGCGATAGCCGGCAGCGATGCCGGCCACGTGCGTGCCGTGGCTGCCGTCGGCGAAATGCAGCGACAGGACGCGATCTTCCGGTCGAACGGTCGGGGCGAAGGCGAGCGGCGTGATGCCCTTCTGCGGGTCGGCCCCGGCAAAGCGGAACGCTTCGCGGGCAACCGAGAAATCGGGTACGGCCGCTTCTTCGTCGAGGTCGAGGTCGGCGTCGCGGTCGGGGACCGTGAACCAGGCGGCGCCTTCGGTGCTCGCACCCTCGCAGACGAGCAACGCGAAGCGGTCGTCTTCGCGGCCGTTGCCGTTGATGTCGCTGACGGCCGAGTTGGCGAATCGCGATTCGTCGAGGAAGCCCAAGAGACAACGCCCACCCCGCGCCTTGCCGAGGTGCTGCGTGGGCTTGTACACGAAGCCGTCGTCGGTGCGCAGCACCTCGCGGCCGTCGGCGGTCTCGGGGCGCGCGGCGCGCAGATCGACATCGCCTTGTTTGGTGAAATCGCGGGCTTCGACGATTTTCGGCTGGCCCTGCGGCGTGGTCAGCAAGCCCGGCGCGGCGGTGTCGAGGCCGGTGTCGAGCACCGCGATGGCCACGCGGCGGCCGTCCCAGTCGGGATGCGCGCGCACGAACGCCGCGGCGCCGATGGCATCGCGCGACAGGAACGACTCGTAGGCGTCCGGCTGGGCGCCGGCGCCGCCAGGGCTGAGCAGGGTCAGGATGGCGATCACGGGGAGCACGAGGGAGCGCGGGGCCATGGCCGATCCTCCTTGGGTTGCGTCGAGATAGCAGATCGCCCCGGCACGGGCAAGTTCGGCGCCGCGCAAGTTGCCGGACGCCCGCGGCCACGCCGTCCGGGCCGGCCCTTGCCCGGCCGCGGGCCCTGTGCCACCGTGGAGAAGTTGGGGCGTCCGGCGGTCGAGCGCCGACGCGCGCTCCGCAGCGTGTCCTGCCGACCGACCCCGGGGGGACGCGTGGAGGACGGCATGTCGTTTCCGAAGCGCCGCGCATCGTGGCTGCTCTCCCGCCAGGGAAGGCGGCTTGCGTGCGGTTGGCCCCGCGCATTGCTGCGCCCCGCGGTGGCGGCTGTCCTGGCCCTCGGACTCGGCACCGGCTGCGCGGGTGACGGCGCGGCCGGCGGCGCCGCCGCCGACGGCTCGGCCGACCTGGACACGGCGGCGCTGCCCGACATGCAGCCGTTCGACGCGCCCGCGCCCTTCGCCGACGGTTCCGCCAGGCCCGGCGACGCGGCCGCGGGCGACGGCCATGCAGACGCCAAGCCGCGGGGCCTCGGTGAGCCATGCGTCGACAACGCCGACTGCCCGAGCGGCTGGTGCGTGTCGGTCGACGGCGGCGGTGTCTGCACGGTCCTGTGCCTCGAAGACTGCCCGGCGGGCTGGCACTGCCGCGGGGTCCTCAACACGTCGCCGGACATCGTGTTCCTGTGCATCCCCGACCGCTCGCGCCTCTGCCAACCCTGCGCGGCCGACGAACACTGCAACGTCGGGCTCTGCCTGACGCTGGCCGACGGTCAGCGCTGCAGCGAGCCGTGCCGCGACGACGCCGATTGCGGCGTCGGCTTCGCCTGCGAACCCCAAACCAGTGCCACAACACCGGGACCGCCCACCCTCCAGTGCGTGCCGCGATCCGGCCGCTGCGACTGCACTGCCCAGAACGCCGGCAGCGAGCGTCCGTGCGCCGTGTCCAATGTCCACGGCACCTGCTGGGGCACCGAGCGCTGCGCCGGCGATGCCGGCTGGACCGCCTGCTCGGGGGGCGAGCCGGCCGGCGAAACGTGCAATGGCCGCGACGACGATTGCAGCGGGCTCGTCGACGACGTGCCCGGCCGCGGTGCATCATGCACGGTCGCGAACGAACATGGCGTGTGTGCGAGTCTGCTGGCCTGCGACAACGAGGGCGGCGCCCTCGTCTGCCCGGCGGCCACGCCGGCGCCGGAGCGGTGCAACTATCGCGACGACGACTGCGACGGCACGACCGACGAGGACTTCCCGGAACTCTACACGAACTGCACGGCCGGCACGGGCGACTGCACGCGCTATGGCCTCGTCGGCTGCGCAGCGGATGAACACGGCACGGCCTGCGACGCCATGCCGGGGGCAGCGGTGCCCGAACGCTGCGACGGCTTCGACAACGACTGCGATGGCGCCGTCGACGAAGACTGGCCCCTCATCAACACCCTCTGTTGGGCCGGAACGGGCGCCTGCCGGCAGGCCGGGCTCTTCGCCTGCGACCCCGCCGCGCCGGCGGGCGAGGCGGAGTGCACGGCGGTTGCGGCAGCGCCCGCAAGCGAAACGTGCGACGGCCTCGACAACGACTGCGACGGGCTCAGCGACGAAGACTGGCGCCCCACGGGCGACTATGCAAGCGACGTGGCCTGCGGCAACTGCTTCACGGACTGCCAAGTCATCTACTCGAAACCACAGGCTTTTGGTGAGTGCTGCCACGCAGCGAGCACGCTGCCCTGCGCGCACCCGCAATGCGTCATGCGTTGTGTTTCCGGGCAGTTCGACCTCAACGGCATTCCCGACGACGGGTGCGAGTTCGCGCTCGACGAGAACGCCATCTACGTGTCCGAAACCGACCCTGCGGCCAACAACCTGCCGGGCTGCGGCCGCGGACCGGCGGCGACGGGGACCGGTCGCTGGCCCTGCCGCGCCCTCGGGGTCGGGCTGCGCGAGGCTCAGGCGAGCGGCCGCCGGCGGGTGCTCGTGGCCGACGGGCTCTACGAGGAAAACGTCGCGCTCGTCGCCGGCATCGATCTGCTCGGCGGCTACCGCGCCGATACCTGGGAACGCCACCCGGCGTCGACGTTGGCCATCCTGCGCGGCAACGAGACGGCGGGCGGGGCGCGCACGGTGTCGGCCGAAAACGTTGTCATGCCAACCGCTTTCGAAGGGTTCGTGGTCTATGGCCCGGCGGCGTTCGCCACCGGCCGGAACAGCGCCGGAATCTGGCTGCGCGACTGCGGCAGCGGCCTGAGCGTGCGGGACAACACCGTCTACGGCGGCGTCGGTGGGCCGGGGGCGGCGGGCGGCGACGGGCTCGAAGGCACCGAAGGCCCGGCGGGCGTCGCCGGCGACCCGTCCATGAGTACCCGCGAAAGTGGGCTCGAACAGTGTCGGGCACTGCCGACGACGCCGGCCAACCAGGGTCCGGGCGGCGACCCCGGGCAGCAGGTCTGTGCCGGCGACGACGTTTCGGGTGGCGCCGGGGCCGGTGCCGACTGCCCCGACAACAACGCCGCCCAGCCTGCCGGGCTGGCCGGCCTGGGCGCCGACGCGGGCCCCGGTGCCGGCGGCTCCGGTGGGTCCGGCGGGCATGATCGCTACTCGGATCCCGATTGCGGCCTCTTCTTCACCGACGGGGAAGTCGCCACCGGCGGCGCCGGCAGCGACGGCGGGGCTGGCCGCGACGGCGCGGCGGGCTTCGGTTGCACCGCTGCGCAAGCCTCGGGCGCCATCCTGGGCGGCGAGTGGCGCGGGCTGCCCGGACTCAGCGGCGGCGTGGGCACCCATGGCGGCGGGGGCGGGGGCGGCGGGGCGGGCGGCGGGGCTGACGTGCCATTCGTCTGCGGTCGGGATCTCGACACGCTCGGGGGTTCCGGCGGCGGCGGGGGCGGCGGCGGCTGTGCCGGGTCCGGCGGTGGCGGCGGCAGCCCGGGCGGCGGGGCGTTCGCCATCTTCATCGCCAACAGCAGCCCGCAGGCCGGTCTGCCGCAACTGCGCGGCAACCGCATCGTGCGCGGGGCCGGCGGGCCCGGCGGGGGGGGCGGCAACGG